>NZ_MJGQ01000012.1:0-6089 GCF_001865095.1 Curtobacterium sp. MCBA15_013
CCGCGCCTCCTGTCCGTCAGGTGCGTGCGTTACTCGCCGCGCAGCTCCAGGTACTTGGCGATGAGCGCCTTCGTCGAGGAGTCCTGCGCGTCCAGCGCAGCCTGGTCGCCGTCGACCGCCGGAGCGATCTGCAGCGCCAGCTGCTTGCCGAGCTCGACGCCCCACTGGTCGAACGAGTCGATGCCCCAGATGGTGCCCTCGGTGAACACGATGTGCTCGTACAGCGCGATGAGCTGGCCGAGGACGCTCGGGGTGAGCTCCGGCGCGAGGATCGACGTCGACGGCTTGTTGCCGGTGAACGTGCGGGCGGAGACGATGGCCTCGTCCGTGGTGCCCTCGGCGCGGACCTCGTCCGCGGTCTTACCGAACGCGAGCGCCTTCGTCTGCGCGAAGAAGTTCGCGAGGAACAGCGCGTGCACGTCCTGCCCGGACTGCACGGCCTTGCCGTCGCCGGTCTCGTCCTTGAGCGGACGAGCGGGCTTCGCGACCGTGATGAAGTCCGTCGGGATGAGTCGCGTGCCCTGGTGGATGAGCTGGTAGAACGCGTGCTGGCCGTTCGTGCCCGGCTCGCCCCAGAAGACCTCGCCGGTCTCGGTGGTGACGGGCGAGCCGTCCCAGCGGACGCGCTTGCCGTTCGACTCCATGGTGAGCTGCTGCAGGTAGGCGGCGAAGCGGTGCAGGTACTGCGTGTACGGCAGGACCGCGTGGCTCTGCGCGCCGAGGAAGTTCGAGTACCAGACGTTGAGCAGGCCCATCAGGACGGGGACGTTCTGCTCGAGCGGCGTCGTGCGGACGTGCTCGTCGATGGCGTGGAAGCCTGCGAGGAACTGCTCCCAGTTCTCCGGCCCGATGGCGATGACGACGCTCGTGCCGATGGCGGAGTCGACCGAGTAGCGACCGCCCACCCAGTCCCAGAAGCCGAAGGCGTTCTCCGGGTCGATGCCGAACGCGGCGACCTTGTCGAGCGCGGTCGAGACGGCCACGAAGTGCTTCGCGACGGCGTTCGACTTCTCGTCGTCGGAGGCGTCGGTGAGGCCGAGCCGCTCCCAGAGCCACTGCCGCGCGAGGCGGGCGTTCGTCAGCGTCTCGAGCGTGCCGAAGGTCTTCGACGCGACGATGAAGAGCGTCGTCTCGGGGTCGAGGTCCGCGGTCTTCTCGTAGATGTCCGCGGGGTCGATGTTCGAGACGAAGCGCGCCTCGAGCCCGGGCTGCACGTACGGCTTCAGGGCCTCGTAGACCATGACCGGGCCGAGGTCCGAGCCACCGATGCCGATGTTCACGACGGTCTCGATGCGCTTGCCGGTGACACCGGTCCAGGACCCGTCGCGGACCTTCGTGGCGAATGCGTAGACCTTGTCGAGCGTGGCGTGCACGTCGGCGTCGACGTCCTGGCCGTCGACGACGAGCGCCGGCGAGGCACCCTTCGGGCGGCGGAGGGCGGTGTGCAGGACGGCGCGGTCCTCGGTGGCGTTGATGTGCTCACCGGCGAGCATTGCCTGGAAGCGCTCGGCGACGCCGGTGTCCTTCGCGACCTGCAGCAGGTCCTGGAGGATCTCGTCGGTGACGAGGCCCTTCGACAGGTCCACGGTCAGGTCGGCGGCCTGGAACGTGTAGCGCTCGGCACGACCGGGGTCGGTGTCGAACCACCCTCGCAGGTCCGGGGTGAAGCCGTCGGCGATGCCGGCGAGCTTCTTCCAGCCGTCGGTCGATGTGGGGTCGACGGGAGCGGATTCGGTCACTTGGGTCCTCCTGGGATCACCTTCAAGACGTACAAGCCCGCGGGTCACCGCAGCGCTGCGTCGCGGACCGTCTTCGAGCGTAGCGCCGTCCGACGGGTGGCGCGCACCGCCGGACGGGAGGCACGGGGTGCGTTCGCTGCGCGCGTCACCCGGGCAGCGGCGTGAAGCGGCGCAGGCGCAGGCTGTTCGTCACGACGAACACCGACGAGAACGCCATCGCGGCACCCGCGAGCACCGGGTTGAGCAGCCCCGCCATCGCGAGCGGGATCGCCGCCACGTTGTACGCGAACGCCCAGAACAGGTTCCCCTTGATCGTGCGCAGGGTGGCTCGGGACAGCCGGATCGCCTCGGCCACGACCGTCAGGCGGCCGCTGACCACCGTGATGTCGCTCGCTGCGATCGCCGCGTCCGTGCCGGCCCCCATCGCGATGCCGAGGTCGGCAGCGGCGAGGGCTGCGGCGTCGTTCACGCCGTCGCCGACCATCGCCACGCTGCGCCCCTCGGCCTGCAGGCGACGGACGGTCTCGAGCTTCGACGTCGGGGTGGCGCGAGCGTGCACCTCGTCGATGCCGACCGCGGCGGCGACGGCTCGGGCAGCGCCCTCGTTGTCGCCGGTGAGCAGCACCGGGTGCAGGCCGAGCTCCACGAAGCGCCGGACGGCGTCGGCGGCCTCGGGCTTGACCGTGTCCGCGACGACGACCACGCCGAGCGCGCGTCCGCCCGACGCGACGACGACCGCCGTGCCGCCGTCCGCCTCGGCGGCCCGGACCGTCTGCGCCACGGCGTCGGGCACCGTGATCGCCCAGGACGCCTCGAGCCACGCGACGGTCCCGACGAGCACGACCTCGCCGTCGACGACCGCCTGGACGCCGGCGCCGGGCGTCGCGGTGAACTGCGTCGCACCGGCGACGTCGAGTCCGCGGGCCCGTGCGGCCGTGACGATCGCGCGCGCGACCGGGTGCTCGGAGCCGTCCTCGACCGCGGCGGCGAGTCGGAGGACGGCCGCGTCGTCGGTGTCCGGCGTGCCGGTGACCGAGCGGAGGGCCATCGACCCGGTGGTGACCGTGCCGGTCTTGTCGAGGACGATCGTGTCGACGCCGCGGGTCTGTTCGAGGACCTGCGGACCGCCGATGAGGATCCCGAGCTGCGATCCCCGGCCGGTCCCGACGAGCAACGCGGTCGGGGTCGCGAGTCCGAGCGCGCAGGGGCAGGCGATGATGAGCGTGGCCACCGCCGCGGTGAAGGCCGCCGTCAGGGAGCCGCCGACGACGAGCCACCCGACGAAGGCCAGCACCGCGAGCCCGATGACGATCGGGACGAAGACGCCGGACACCCGGTCGGCGAGGCGCTGGACCTCGGCCTTCCCGGTCTGCGCGTCCTCGATGAGACGGCCCATGCGGGCGAGTTCGGTGTCGGCTCCGACCCGGGTGATCGTGACGACGAGCCGCCCGCCGACGTTGATCGTGGCGCCGGTGACGTCGTCGCCCGGGCGGACCTCGACCGGCACGGACTCGCCGGTGAGCATGCTGAGGTCGACGGCCGACGAGCCCTCGCGCACGGTGCCGTCGCTCGGGATCCGCTCCCCCGGCCGCACGACGACCACGTCGCCGACGACGAGCGAGGCGGCGGGCACGCGGGACTCGGTTCCCCCGCGGAGCACCGTCGCGTCCTTCGCCCCGAGTTCGAGCAGGGCGCGGAGCGCGGCCCCGGACTGCTGCTTCGCGCGGGCCTCCATGTACCGCCCGGCGAGGATGAACACGGTCACGGCGGACGCGACCTCGAGGTACAGGTCGCTCGCCTCGGGGTCGGTGGCGAACCACGAGAAGGTCATGTGCATGCCGGGCATCCCGGCGTCACCGAGGAACAGCGCGTACAGCGACCACCCGAACGCCGCCAGGACGCCGACGCTCACGAGGGTGTCCATCGTCGCGGCACCGTGCCGGGCGTTCACCCACGCAGCGCGGTGGAAGGGCAGGGCGCCCCACACGGCCACGGGGGCGGCGAGTGCGAGGGCCAGCCACTGCCAGTTCGGGAACTGCAGCACGGGCACCATCGACAGGACGACGACGGGCACGGCGAGGACGGCCGAGACGACCAGGCGCTGCCGGAGCGCCGCGGACGCATCGTCCTCGCGCGGAGCGGCGGGGTCGTCCGGTGCGGGCGGAGCGGGCACGGACGCCCCGTACCCCGCCGACTCCACGGCCGCGATGAGCGCGCCGGTGTCCGAGCTGCCGGAGACCGTGGCCTTCTCGGTCGCGTAGTTCACGGTCGCCGTGACGCCGGGGAGCTTGCCGAGCTTCCGTTCGATGCGGTTCGCGCACGAGGCGCACGTCATCCCCGTGATGTCGAGTTCGACCGCGCCGTCCGTCACGACCGCACGACCTCGTAGCCGGCCTCGGTGACCGCGGCGCGGAGCGCGTCGGACGCCACCGGGGCGTCGGAGGTCACCGTGACCTCGGACGCACCGCCGGGGACGAGTCGCACCCGGACGTCGGACACGCCGTCGAGCTCGGTGAGGTCCTCGGTGACGCTCATCACGCAGTGGTCGCAGGTCATTCCCTCGACGAGCAGCAGTTCGGTGTTCATGGTGGTTCCCTTCAGGAGCGGACGAGTCGGGCGATGGCCTCGCTGGCTTCGCGGACCTTGGCGTCGGCGGCCTCGCCGCCCTCGGCGACGGCCTCGGCGACGCAGTGCTTGAGGTGGTCCTCGAGCAGCGACAGGGCGACACGCTCGAGCGCCCGGTTCGCTGCGGAGATCTGGGTGAGGACGTCGATGCAGTACGTCTCGTCCTCGACCATGCGGGCGATGCCGCGGACCTGGCCCTCGGCTCGGCGGAGTCGCTTGAGCAGGTCGTCCTTGTCGCCGATGTAGCCGACGTGTTCGTGCATGCTGGCCTCCGTCATGGTCAATACGGTACCCCCCTAGGGTATTCCCTGACGCCGAACGCGCAACCATGGCAGGATGCGCCCATGACCGAGGCGGCGACGAACGGCTTCCGCAGGCTGCGGTTCGCGGACGCCGACGGCTCGGACTACTCCGACATCTTCGAGGCCGAGTACCACGGCTCGGACTTCGCCTCCGACACGTTCGCGACCGAGGACGCCCGCTACGAGTACACGGTCGTGGGCGACGACGACCTGACGCTCCGCACGATGCGCGCCGAGGGCGGGAAGCGCGGTGGCGTCATCGGCCCGCGGGACGACCACGTCGTGTTCTGGCTCACCAGGGGCCAGCTCGAGATGCACTTCGCGGACCGCTCCCGCGTGGTGGAGCCCGGGAGCCCGTACATCGCCTCGGCGTCCGAGGCCTACCGCTTCGAGTCCACGGGCACGGTCTACAACGGCGTGCACATCGCCGACCGGTTCCTCCGCACGGTGGGGCGGGACCTCGGCTTCGCCCTCCCCGACGGGCCGCTCCTGTTCGAGCAGCAGGACGAGGCCGTCGCGCGCCAGGAACCCCTCCGCCACCTCGTCCGCGAGATCGGCCCGATGCTCGTCGACGACCGCGTGCTCGGGCCGATGCGGACGGCCCTCAACCGGCGGCTCGCCGTCGTCGTCCTCGACACCTTCCCGCTCCGGAACCGCGGATCGGACGTCCCGGTGGCGAACCGTCTGCGGGACGCGGTGCGGTTCATCGAGGAGCACGCCGCCGAACGCCCCTCGGTCCCCGAGATCGCCGCCGCGTGCGGGCTCAGCCAGCGGGGGCTGCAGGACGTCTTCGCGCGGACGCTCGACTCGACCCCGCACCGGTTCCTCCGCGACCACCGGCTCGACCGCGTCCGACGCGAGCTCCTGCACTCGGACGGCGACGAGAGCGTCACCGAGATCGCCCGACGCTGGGGCTTCACGAACCACGGCCGCCTCGCCGGCGCGTACCGCGACCGGTACGGCGAGGACCCGGCCACGACGCTCCGCTCGTCGCGTGCCGCCAAGCCGGGCCGCGCCTCCTGGCGGCTCCGCCGGGCCGTCGAGTTCATCGAGTCGCACCCCGACGAACCGGTGACGCTGCAGGCGATCGCGGACGCGGCGGGCGTGCGTCCGCGCCGGCTCCAGCAGCTCTTCCTGGAGGAACGGGGCGAGTCCCCGATGGCGGCCGTGCGGTCGATCCGTGGTGCTGCAGGACGCAACCAGACGGACGGAATCAGCGCAGTCCGCTGAACGTCCCACCAGCCGGGGTACGGAAACACCGGCATCCGGCGGTGTCTCTGAAAAGTTCCTGAATCCGATCACCTCCGTGTGACGAACGTCTGGTGGGCCCCGTCTCATCCGTGAACAGCAACCGCTGGGATCGCCCGGCGGGTCTACGGAAGGAACGAACATGGCTGACACGACGACCACCACGACTGCTTCG
>NZ_MJGQ01000013.1:0-70859 GCF_001865095.1 Curtobacterium sp. MCBA15_013
CACCGCGCCTCCCGTCCGTCTTCAGTTGCATTTGCAACCATTACCGTCCAGACGGTACACTAACGGAGTCCTGACGGGATGCGTGCACACCCCGCGTCCCGTCCGGTCCGTTCGTCAGTTCCGCCGTCGACCTGGTCCGGCTCGAAGTCCCTGGAGTCACCGTGTCCGCCCTGCTCACCAGCCCGATCCCCACTGCCGCCACCGGCAGCCGCGCCCGCCGGTTCGCCGCCCTCGCGGTGCTCATGCTGCCCGTCCTCCTCATCTCGGTGGACAACACCGTCCTGAGCTTCGCGCTGCCGTCGATCTCGCGCGCGCTGAACCCGGACGCCACCACGCAGCTCTGGATCGTCGACGCGTACCCGCTCGTCCTCGCCGGCCTCCTCGTCGTGATGGGCAGCATCGGTGACCGCATCGGCCGCCGTCGGATCCTCGTCGTCGGTGCCACCGGCTTCGCGCTCTTCTCCGTCGCCGCGGCCTTCGCCACCGACGCCTGGATGCTCGTCGCCGCACGGATCGTCATGGGCGTGTTCGGCGCGATGCTCATGCCGGCGACCCTCTCGATCATCCGCAACGTGTTCGTCCACGCGGGGGAGCGGCGGATGGCGCTCGCCGTCTGGTCCACCATGTTCGCGGCGGGCAACGCCCTCGGCCCGCTCGTCGGCGGCGTGCTGCTCGCGCACTTCCACTGGGGCGCGGTGTTCCTCGTGGCGGTGCCGATCCTCGTCGTGATGCTCGTCGCCGTGCCGTTCTGCGTGCCGGAGTCCCGTGACCCGAACCCGGGGCCGGTCGACGTGCCGAGCATGTTCCTGTCGCTCGGCGCCCTCGCCCCGATCGCGTGGGCGATCAAGTCCGTCGTGCACCCCGAGGAGCGCGGCTTCGCGATCGCGATGCTCGCCGTCGGCGTCCTGTGCGGCATCGCGTTCGTCCGTCGGCAGCTCCGCTCGCGGACCCCGATGCTCGACCTCCGGCTGTTCCGGAGCACGGCGTTCACCGGCAGCGTGCTCATGAACATGGCGGCGATGTTCTCGCTGACCGGGTTCCTGTTCTTCATCGCACAGCACCTGCAGCTCGTCGCCGGCCTCGACCCCTTCGCGTCCGGCATGGTGCTGGTGCCGGGGTCGATCCTCACGATCGTGGCGGGGCTCGTCGTCGTGCCGATCGTCGCCCGGGTCGCTCCGCGCTGGGTCGTCGCCGTGTCGCTGCTGTTCTCGGCGGCCGCCTACGCGATGGTCGCGGTCCTCGGGCACCACGCCTCGATCGTGGCGCTGGCGTTCGCGTTCGTGCTGCTCGGGATCGGGATCGGTGCCTCGGAGACGGTGACGAACGACCTGATCATCTCGACGGCCCCGGCGGACAAGGCCGGTGCGGCGTCGGCGATGTCCGAGACGGCGTACGAGATCGGTGCCGTGCTGGGGACCGCGGTGCTCGGGACGATCCTGGCCACGGCCTACCGGGCGCACGTCGTGGTGCCGGACGGGCTGTCCTCGTCGGCGCACACCGCTGCGCAGGAGACCCTCGGCGGAGCGGTGTCGGCGGCGTCGTCCCTCGGCGGGTCGGCGGGGCAGGCGCTGCTCGAGTCGGCGCGGGCCGCGTTCGACTCCGGCGTCACGGTGACGGCGGGGGTGGCCGCGCTCCTGATGGTGGTCGCGGCCGCCGGTGCCGTCGTCATGCTCAAGCGCCGGTAGCGCCGCGCGCGCCGCGCCGCCGCGGGCGGCGCCGCGCCGCGCCGCGCACGCCGCGCCCCGGGCGCCGCCGCGCTTGGTGAGCAGATATGGTCGGGTCGCCGCGAGCGACCCGACCATTTCTGCTCACGAAGTCGGGCTCGCGCCGCCGCACCCCGCGTCACACGGGGTCACACGGCACGCCCGGGATCGACCGAACCTGGGAATCGTTGACCTCAACCAGGGTTCAGGTCATACGTTGGGACATGGCCGCGGAGCCGCGGCCCTCCCCATCGAAGGAACGACCACGACTCCCATGCCCGACGCAGCACCGGCGAACATCGCGGACGCCTACAAGGCCGCCTTCCGTGGACACCCGGCCGGTGTCGCCGTCATCACCGCCGAAGGCCCCGACGGTCCGACCGGCCTCACCGCATCGAGCGTCGCGAGCGTGGCGATCGACCCGCCCGTGCTCGTGTTCTCGTTGTCCACGAACTCGGGGTCAGCCGGAGTCGTGCTCGGCGCCCCGATCTTCGTGGTGCACCTCGTCGACTCGCTCGGCGTCGCCCTCGCCCGTCGGTTCGCCTCCACCGGCAGCCCCGCGGCGGACGACCCGATCTGGGGCACCCTGCCGTCGGGTGACCGCTACCTGCCGAGTGCCGCGAGTGCCCTGCGCTGCCGGCCCCTCTCGACCACGCCGATCGGCTCGTCGACCGTCGTCGTCGCCGAGGTCCTCGACATCGTCGTCGGCCTCGAGCGGGGCGAGCCGCTGGTCTACCACAACCGGGAATTCCACTCCCTCACCGATCGTTCCCGGCTCTCGTGAGCCGCGGAGCACCATCCGCACACCACTGATCGAAAGGAACTCACATGGCTGAGTACACCCTGCCGGAGCTGCCGTACGACTACGCCGCACTCGAGCCGCACATCAGCGGCAAGATCATGCAGCTGCACCACGACAAGCACCACCAGACCTACGTGACGGGTGCGAACACCGCGCTCGAGCAGCTCGCCGAGGCCCGTGAGTCCGGCAACCTGGCGAACGTCAACAAGCTCGAGAAGGACCTCGCGTTCAACCTCGGTGGCCACGTCAACCACTCGATCTTCTGGACCAACCTCGGCCCGGACACGAAGGTCCCCGAGGGCGAGCTCGCCGCGGCGATCGACGAGTTCTTCGGCTCGTTCGAGAAGTTCCAGGCCCAGTTCACCGCCGTCGCCACGGGTATCCAGGGCTCCGGCTGGTCCGTCCTCGCCTGGGACACTGTCGGCCAGAAGCTGACCACGTTCCAGCTGTTCGACCAGCAGGCCAACGTGCCGTTCGGTCTCGTGCCGATCTTCATGCTCGACATGTGGGAGCACGCCTTCTACCTCGACTACCTCAACGTCAAGGCGGACTACGTCAAGGCCGTGTGGAACATCGTCGACTGGGAGAACGTCGCCGCGCGCTTCGCGAACGCGAAGTCGCAGAGCTTCGTCACCCTCTGAGACGGGCGCAGCGGGTCACGGTCGTGAGCCGGTGAACGACGGGAGGCGCGGTGCCGGCTGGCACCGCGCCTCCCGTCGTTCGTCGGTGCGCGTCGACCGCTCAGGCCGACTGGAAGTGCGCCCCGGCGACCAGCTTCTGCGCGATCGCGCGCAGCGCGGCGTCGGGCGTCGCCCGCTCGCGGTCGACGATCGTGCCCCACTGCACGCCCCGAGCTGCGAGGACGGCACCGCGGGCCGCCCGTTCGGCGTCCACCGCGCCGTAGCCGTGTTCGACGCACCAGGCGGCGATCGCGCTCACCTGCGCGCGGTGGAAGGTGCGCTCGCGATCACGGCCGTCCAGCGACTCGACCGATCCGAGCTCGAAGGTGAGCCGGGCGGCGAGGGAGCGCTCGGGGTCGTCGAGCCCGCCGAACACCGCGATGAGGTAGTCGGTCAGCCCGCGGTCGTCGGCGCCGGGGTCGAGCGTGACGTCGGAGACCGATTCCGCCAGGTGGTCCACCACGGCGTCGATCAGGGCTTCGCGCGTGCCGAAGTGGTACACGATCGGGTACGCGCTCGTCCCGAGCACCCGGCCGAGGCTGCGGACGGAGACGTCCTCGAGCTTGGTGTCCTGCAGGTGCTCGGCCACCTTCGCGATGATCGCCGGCTTGAGTGTCGGGTCGGGCTTGCGGGGCATGGCGTCTCCAACGAGCGTGATGGGCAGTACGCGACCGTTCACATACGATCACAGAGTATATTACTGGCGATGGCCGGGAAACAGCCGGGAATCCATAACGGGTGCAAGGGATTTGTGGTGAGAAGCGGAGTTTTACTCGATTCCACGTAGGATGGGGCCGATGTCCATGCCTCCAGAGCGCCCTGTGGCCCCGTCGCGCCCCGAGGCACCCCGTGCCGGGCGGGCGGTCGCCGGACGCCGTCGCGGGGCGGGGAAGCGCTTCCTCGTCGTCGGGGACGTCCTGGACGGGGTGCTCGTGCACACCACGGCCGCGAGCATGGGTGCACACGACCCGGCCGCGGTCATCCGGCACCGACCGGTCGGCGCCGCGGGCAACACCGCGACCTGGCTCGGCTGGCTCGGCGCCGACGTGGACCTGGTGGGGCGGGTCGGCGTGGACGACGTCTACCGGCACGAGCGATCGCTCGCCGACGCCGGCGTCCGCGCGCACATCCGCTACGACGCCCGGACCGCGACCGGCGCCGTCGTGTCCGTGCGGAACGGGAACGGTCGGACCGCGATGTCGGATCCCGCAGCGAGCGGGGTGCTGTCGGCGGAGGACCTACCGGTCGACCTCGTGGCGCGCGCGGACATCGTGCACCTGACCGGCTCGGCGATGCTCGGCGGAGGCGGTCCGGACCGCATCGCGGCACTCGTCGCCCAGGCCCGGTCCGGTTCCGCCCGGGTGTCCCTCGACCCCTCGTCCGCCGCGGTGGTGCGTGCGGTCGGTGCGTCGGAGTTCCTCGAGGCGCTCTCCGGCCTCGATGCCCTCTTCCCGAGCGAGGACGAGGCCCTCGCGCTGACCGGAGCACCCACCGTCACGGAGGCGATCGAGTCGCTCGCCGACCGCGTGCCCCTGGTCGTGGTGACCATGGGGACCGAGGGCGTCCTGCTCGGGCGGCGAGGTCGGACGCCGCAGCGGGTGCCGATCACGCCTGCGACGGTGGTGGACACGCTCGGCGCCGGGGACGCGTTCGCGGCGGGGTTCCTCCGTGCGTGGGCGACCGATCCGGTGCGGGTCGCGGCGGCTGCGCGCGAGGGCACGCGGGTCGCGGCGCGGGCGCTCGGGTTCGTGGGCGGGCGTCCGCCGGTCTGACGCTAGCGCGTCAGCGCTCGCTGGATTCGGCCGGGACCACCGGTCGCGGGGTCAGCGCTCGCTGGGTTCGGCCCGGACCACCAGGGTCTGCACGAGGCCGGCCGCGAGCGGCGCCAACCGGATCTCGACGCGCAGCCGACCGGCCGTCCCCGGCAGCCACCAGCGCAGGTGCGACGGGGCCTGGGACTCGGCGGCCACCGGTTCCGCCCCGAGGTCGGCACCGACGGCCACCACCGCCTCCGCGATGGCCCGGCGGCGTCGTTCGTACGGCACGTCCATCGCCACGTTCGGCGTGCAGATCGCGTCGGCGAGGTCGTCGTCCCAGTGGGCCAGGAGGCGCGTCACGGCAGCCTGCGCCGCCCGCGTCGCGTCCACGGTCTGCCCGGTGCCGGGTGCACGGTCCGCCAGTGCGCCGCCCGCGGATGCACGGTCCGCCGCGGCGGTCGCGCGGGCGGTCGCGCGGGCGGTCAGCACGAGGTCGAGCGCCCGGTCCGCCGCCGCCGAGACCTTCGCCTGCGTGGCGTTCTCGAAGGCGACGACGCCGAGGCCGTCCCGGACCGACCACCGCATGTGCGCCGAGAACCCCGGGTACCCGCCGGAGTGCGAGACGAGCTCGCCGAACGCCGGGTCCTGCTCGACGAAGAGCCCGAAGCCGTACGCCGTCGCGCGGCTCGAGGTCGGCACCACCGCTGCGGGCACGACCCGCATCGCCTGCTGCATGAGTCGGCGGTCGGCGGGGGAGACCGGTCCGGGCTCGGGCGCCTCGGTGAACGCCGACGCGAGGTGCCGACCCCAGCGGGCGAGGTCCGTGACCGTCGAGAAGAGCCCGCCGATCGACGAGAACGCGCCGGGGCCCGACATCGGCAGCGGCTCCCATGTCCCGACTCCCGCCCCGTCAGTGGCGGGCTGCACGCCCGTGACCACGTGACCGTGGGCGTCGTCGGCGCGGAAGACGGTGTCGCGCAGGCCGAGGGGGCCGAGGACGAGTTCGGTCGCGACGTCGGGGAAGGGGCGGCCGGCCACGACGGCGATCGCCCGGCCGAGCAACGCGTACCCGGTGTTCGAGTAGGCGAACCGGGTCCCCGGGACCGAGTCGAACAGGAGCCCGGCGCGCAGGACTTCGTCGAGCTCGGCGTCCGAGATCGATTCCTGCCGGTCGGCCCACGGATCGTCGGTCGGGAAGCCGCCGGCCATGGTGAGGAGCATGCGGAGCGTCGGCACGGGGGAGTCGGCGGTGGGCAGTACGACGTCCGCGAAGGCGGGCGCGAAGTCCGTGATCGGGGCGTCCAGCCGGACACGGTCGTCCGCGACGAGGGCGAGCAGGGTGGCCGCCGTCACGCTCTTCGTGCAGGAGGCGATCCGGTACACGGTGTCGGCGTCGGGAGCGATGCCGTCGCCGCGGTCGCCGTGCCCGCCCGAGGCGACGAGCCCGGTGCGGTCGAAGACGCCCCAGACGCTGCTCGGAGCGACGCCGCGTTCGACACGTTCGCGGAACAACGCGTCGACGTCCGCGATCACCTGCGGATCGATGCCGCTCACGACCGGCGCATCCGGTCGTACGCGTCGAGTGCCCGCTGCCGGGTCTCCTTGAGGTCGAGCATGGGCTCCGGACGGTCTTCGTCGGCGGGGACCCAGCGGTGCACGTAATCGCGGTGCGGGTCGAATCGCTCGAGCTGCCGGTCCGGGTTGAACACCCGGAAGTACGGCGCCGCGTCGAACCCGGAGCCGGCGACCCACTGCCAGTTCGCCGCGTTGTTGGCGGAGTCGGCGTCGACGAGGGTGTCCCAGAACCACTGCTCGCCCACGCGCCAGTCGACGAGCATGTTCTTCACGAGGAAGCTGGCCGTCGCGAGCCGGACCCGGTTGTGCATCGCACCCGAGTGCCAGAGCTCCCGCATGCCCGCGTCGACGAGGTCGAACCCGGTCGTCCCGGTCCGCCAGCGGTCGACCTCGGCGTCGGGGACGTCCCGCCAGGGGAAGGCGTCGAACTCGCGCCGGACGTTCACCGTGGTGATGTCCTCGCAGTGGAAGTACTCGTTCCAGTTGAACTCGCGCCAGGCCAGCTGCCGGAGGAACGCCGAGGCGTTCTTGCGCTGCTCGGGCTCGAGCTGGCCGTGCAGGCGGTGCCAGACCTGGTAGGGACTGACCTCGCCCCACCGCAGGTGCGGGGAGAGGTCGCTCGTGGCGGCCATCGCGGGTTCGTCGCGCTGGTCGTAGTCCTCGAGCGCGTGGTGCACGAAGTGTTCGAGCCGCCGGTGCGCGCCCTGCTCGCCGGGTTCCCAGGCGTCCCGGAGACCGCCGGCCCAGTCGGGGTGCGTCGGCAGCAGGTCCCAGTCGTCGAGGTCGTCGCTCGCGACCCGGGGCGCCGCGGGGAGGTCACGCGGCTTGGGCAGCGGATGGCGGGGCTCGGGCATCGCCTGGGCGGCACGCCAGAACGGCGTGAACACCTTGTACGGCTCGCCCTGCCCGGTGAGGACGGTCCACGGTTCCCAGAGCAGGCTCGCGGCGAAGCTGTGCGCCTCGGTCCCGCCGTCGGTGAGGGTCGACTTGATGCCGGCGTCGAGGTCCCGCTCGGCTCGGCCGTACCGGCGGTTCCAGAACACCGCGTCGGCGCCGGTGTCGGACACGAGCGCGTCGACGGCCTCGGCAGCGGGCCCGCGGCGGAGGACCAGTCGGGACCCGCGCTCGCGGAGTTCACCGTCGAGCGCGGCGAGCGAGTGGTGCAGCCACCACCGTGCCGCAGCCCCGATCGGGCGGATGCCGGGGGACTGCTCGTCGAGGACGTACGCGACCGTGACGTCGCCGCCGTGGTCGATCGCTGCTCGGAGTGCCGGGTTGTCCGCGAGACGGAGGTCGTCGCGGAGCCAGACCAGGGCGCCGGTCACACCGTTGCCGCGTCGACGTCGGACGCCGCCCGGGTCGCGCCACGTCGGGGCGAGGCCGCACCGGCCGCGGTCCGGAGCTTCGTGCAGAGTTCGGTGAGCGTGCGCAGCTCGACGTCGTCGAGGCCGGCACCGACCTGGTCGGCGATGGTCTGCGCGTGCTGGACGGCGACGGCGCGGTACACGTCGAAGCCGTGCGCGGTGAGGGCCACGATGACGCCGCGGGCGTCGGTGGGGTCCGGCTGCTTCTCGACGATGCCGCGCGCGGTGAGCCGGTCGACCAGGCGGCTGACGCTCGGCTGCGTCAGGAGCAGGTGGCCGGTCAGTTCGCGCATCCGGCAGCGCCGGCCGGGCTGCGTGGAGAGGTTGAAGCAGACGTCGTACTCGTTGAACGAGATCTCGCCGCCCGGGAAGTCGGCGTTGAGCGCGCGCATCACCGTGACCTGGGCGCGGAAGAGCGCTTCCCAGGCAGCGACGGCGGTCGCCTTCTCGCTGCGGCGTGGCTCGTTCACGGTCGCGCTCCCTCTGGTCGTACGGTCATGCCACACTACCGACGGCCTCGGACACGCGATGCTGCTGACGCGCAGCCGTGTCCCCCGGGACGCAACGAGGGCCGGTCATCACGGGGATGACCGGCCCTCTCCCTTGCACCAAGAGTGTCCTGCAATCACATTCCACAGGCGGTGCCACAGCAAACACCGTCTGCACGCACGACTGTATAACGAACGGGTAACGGCGCGCTACCGGACGCGGCGGTCGTTCGCTGCGAGTTCACCAAGAACGACCGATCAGGATCAGAAGAGGTCCGGCGACGGCGTGGAGGCGTAGCGCACGGCGACGTCGGCGTGGCGGTCGAAGCGGTAGCCGACACCGCGCACGGTGCGGACGATCTCCTCGAAGGCGCCGAGCTTCGAGCGGAGGCGACGGACGTGGACGTCGATCGTGCGCTCGTTCGGGGTCTCGTCCTCGCCGTCCGACCACAGGCCGTCGATGATCGCCGAGCGGTCGACGGTCTGGCCCTCGCGGAGGACGAGGAACTGCAGGAGCTCGAACTCCTTGTACGTCAGGGGAGCGGCTTCGCCGTCGAGCGTGACGCGCTTCCGGGAGATGTCGATGACGACCCCGGTCTCCTCCGGCTCGGGCTTCTCGGCCTGCTTGCGCGCGGCCACGGCGGAGCGGTCCTGCAGGGCGAGCCGGACGACGTCGACGTCACGGCCCCCGGAGCCCTCGGCGGCGACGGCCACCGCGGCGTAGGTCTCCGAGGTCGGGACGAGCTGCGCGGTCAGGGCCTTGAGCTGCTCGACGACCGCAGCGAGGGTCGTGCCCGCCGCCGCTGCCTTCGCCTCGTCGATGCCGACGTAGAGGGCGAAGCCGCGTGCCTCGGTGCCCTCGGGCAGGGCACGGTTGCGCTGCGGGGCGACGACCGGGCTGGTCGGCACGCCGGTGGCGACGGGCGGGGCGACGGGCTCGCGACGCGGACGGATCGGGGTCACGGTGCCGAGGTCGGTCGGCGCGGGTGCGGCGGTGCGGAGGGCGGTGCGGGGCTGAGCGATGGTGAGCGACATGGCGGTTCTCCGGGCGATGTGGCTGCGGTGTCGAGGTGTGCCGCGGCCGTGTCGAATGCGTCGGTCCGGGTACGGCGAGTGCCGTGGGCCCTGCGGTCCTGCTGCGGACCGGGGCCGACCCGGGGGTACGGGAGACAGACCTCGTGACGTGGTGCGCGTCGTCGACGTGGTCGTCACCCGGGGATCACGCTCGCGCGACGGGGGTGGTGTCGCGGGGGATCCGGCTGGAACGGGTGCCGATCAGGCACACATTCGACAACGCATGACGGCCGTGGCCGGCATCATCATGCCGGCGGTCCCCTGGGCCTCGGAGAGGACGCGGGTGGACACGGTTGCAGTCATGGGACGAGTATCGGTGGGATACCAACGTCGTGTCAACCGTCCGCACGGACGGTGCGTTCTGCGAACGCACCGGCACGACGGACAGGAGGCGCGGTGCCAGCTGGCACCGCGCCTCCAGTCGGAACGTGGTCGCGTCTACTCGGCGAGACCGTAGAGGCGGTCGCCCGCGTCGCCGAGGCCCGGAACGATGTAGCCGTTCTCGTCGAGCTTCTCGTCGAGCGCGCCGAGCACGATCGAGACGTTGCGGTCGCCCACGGCGGCCTCGACCGCGGCGAGCCCCTCGGGCGCGCCGAGGATGCAGACGCAGGTGACCTCTTCCGCACCGCGGTCGAACAGGAAGTCGATCGCGGCCGCGAGGGTGCCGCCCGTCGCGAGCATCGGGTCGAGGACGAAGCACTGCCGACCGGAGAGGTCGTCGGGCAGGCGCTCGGCGTAGGTCTGCGGCTCGAGGGTCTCCTCGTTGCGCGCCATGCCGAGGAAGCCGACCTCGGCCGTCGGGACGAGCTTGACCATGCCCTCGAGCATGCCGAGCCCGGCACGCAGGATCGGCACGACGAGCGGGCGCGGCTTCGCGATCGAGACGCCCATGGTGTGTGCCACCGGGGTGTCGATCGGCGTCGCGGTGACCCGGACGTTGCGCGTGGCCTCGTACGCGAGGAGCGTGACGAGCTCCTCGGTGAGGGCGCGGAACGTGGGGGACGGCGTCGTACGGTCGCGGAGCACCGAGAGCTTGTGGGTGATGAGCGGGTGGTCGGCGACGTGGACTCGCATAGGGTCGAGCCTACCGTGCTGCCGACCGCCAGGAGGTTCCGTGGAAGCACCCGCCGCCCGCCCGTTCGTCCCCGCGATGGAACGCGCGCTCGACGAGGCCCGCGCGTGCCTCGCGACCGGGGACGTCCCGGTGGGGGCGGTCGTCCTCGACCGGGACGGCGCGGTCATCGCCGTGGGACGGAACGAGCGCGAGGCGCGACAGGACCCCACGGCACACGCCGAGGTCCTCGCGCTCCGGGCGGCCGCGGCGGCGATCGGCGACTGGCACCTCGAGGAGCACACCCTGGTGGTGACGCTCGAGCCGTGCCCGATGTGCGCCGGTGCGGTCATGGCGGCCCGGGTGCCGCGGATCGTGTTCGGCGCGTGGGACCCGAAGGCCGGCGCGAGCGGGAGCGTCTACGACGTCGCGCGGGACCGTCGGCTGCCGCACCGGTCCGAGGTGATCGGCGGGGTGCTCGAGGGGGAGTGCGCCGCGCTGCTCGACGCGTTCTTCGCCGAGCGTCGCTGACCTGTGGGCGTCACTTCCAGAGGACCGCGACGAACACGTTGACGATCGCGAGCGCCCCGGCCGAGTGGAAGAACGGCAGGGCGGCCTTCGCCTTTGCGGTACCGGCGTCCGCCCGCTTCTGACGCGCCCGCGCGACGAGCGCCAGCACGAGTGCGACCGCCGCGATGACGAGCTTCACGCCGAGCTTGACGTGGTTCGCGCCGCCGTCCTGCGTCGCGTCGATGATCCCCATCATCCCGAGGCCCGTGACGAGCTGCACGACGAGACCGGTGATCGGCCAGGAGGTCTGGAAGCCGCCCTTGCGGCGGACCTGCACCAGGAAGGCACCGATGACGGCAGCGAGACCGAGGAAGTGGAGGACGAGCAGGATGCTGAAGAGCGCCGACATGTGACCATCGTGGATGACCGGCCACGGCGCTCGCCAGCAAGGTTCCCCTTAGTCTGCGGCGCGGATCACGATCGCCTCGGTCGGCGGGCGGGGGCCCGTCCGGAGCACGTCGGGTTCGACGTAGATCACGCGTGCGATCGGCACCGCCTGGCGCACCCGGTGCTCGACCGTGTCGATGCCCGCGGCGACGTCGCCGAGCCGTCGGTCGCCGTCCACCGCGACCTTCACGCCGACCATGAGCTCGTCGGGGCCGAGGTACAGGGTCTTGATGTGGATGATCGAGTCGACCTCGGGACCGTCGAGCACCGCGTGCTTGATGCGCTCGACGTCGGCCGCGGTGGCACCCTCGCCGACGAGGAGGCTCTTCGTCTCGATGCCGAGCACGACCGCCACGGCGATGAGCAGCGCGGCGATGAAGATCGTGCCGATCGCGTCGAACACGCCGTTGCCCGTGATCGCGGTGAGGCCGACGCCGAACAGGGCGAAGACGAGGCCGAGCAGCGCCGCGGTGTCCTCGAGCATCACGACGGGGAGCTCCGGGGCCTTGGCGCGGCGGACGAACTGCACCCAGCTCTGCCGGCCCTTCTGCGGTCGTGCTTCCTGCAGTGCGGTGCGGAGGGAGAAGCCCTCGAGCCCGATCGCGATGACGAGCACCACGAGCGGCAGCCACCAGTTCTCCAGCGGGTGCGGGTGGGTGAGCTTCTCGATGCCCTCGTAGAGGGAGAACACCCCGCCGACCGAGAACAGGATGATCGACACGACGAACGCGTACACGTAGCGCTCACGCCCGTAGCCGAACGGGTGCTCCTCGTCGGCGGCACGCCGGGCACGACGGCCGCCGAGGAGCAGGAGGAGCTGGTTGGCGGAGTCGGCGAGCGAGTGGACACCCTCGGCCAGCATCGACGCGGAACCGCTGATCGCCGCGGCGATGAACTTCACGATCGCGATCCCGACGTTCGCACCGAGTGCGGCGAGGATCGCCCTCGTGCCTCCAGAAGCGCTCACAGCTGTCCCCTTCTCCCGATCTGTTGGACGATCCTAGGCGAGGGCGCTCGGTAGGGTCTGGGGCATGACGATCGAACTGCCCCGCACCGCCCTGCTCGGCGTCGGCTCCATGTCCGGCGCGGTCCTCGACGGCCTGCTCGCCGCCGGTCTCGACCGGGCCACCGTGACCCTGACGACGAAGTCGGAGCAGTCCGCCGCGGCACACCGGGAGCGCGGCCTGGACGCCACCGCCACCGACACCGACCCCGACGCGAACCGGGCAGCGGTGCGCGGCGCGTCGCTCGTCGTGCTCGGGGTGAAGCCCTACGCGATCGGTGACCTGCTCGACGAGGTCTCGGCGGACCTCGAGCCGGGGACCGTCGTCGTGAGCGTCGCCGTGGGGACGACGACCGCGAGCATGGAGGCGAAGGTGCCGGCCGGTGTCCGGGTCGTCCGAGCGCTCCCGAACACGCCGATCGGCGTCGGGCACGGGGTGACCGGGATCAGCGCCGGTGCCTCCGCGGACGCCGACGCCGTCGCGCTCGCGTCGTCGGTGTTCGACGCGTCCGGTGTCGTGATCGAGGTGCCGGAGTCCCAGCTCGACGCGCTCTCCGCCGTCTCGGGCTCCGGGCCCGCCTACGTCTTCCTCCTCGTGGAGCAGTGGCAGCAGGCCGCCGAGTCGCTCGGGTTCTCCCACGACCAGGCCGAGGCGATGGTGCAGGGGACGCTCCGCGGTGCCGTCGAACTACTCGCCGCCTCCGGCAAGGAGCCCGCCGACCTGCGGAGGGCCGTCACGAGCCCGAAGGGGACCACCGAGCGCGCCGTCGCGGTGCTGCAGGACGCCGATCTGGCGGGGACGTTCGAGCGGGCGTCCCGCGCGGCGATCGCCCGCGCCGAGGAGCTGGCGAAGGGCTAGCGGTCGTCCCGGCACGTCCGGCCCGGACCATCGCCCAGACGACGAGCACCCCGGCGAGCACGGTGAGCACCGACCCGCCGATCGTCACCGCGTGGTCGAACGCCACACCCTGGGCGTGCGTCCACGGCGTCGCGGTGAGCGACCCGGTGAACACGGCACCGAGCACCGTGCCGGCGATCGCCACCCCGACGGCCGAGGCCACCTCGGAGGAGGAGTCCACGAGCGCGGCGCCGATCGTCGTGCGGTCCTCCGGCAGCCCGCGCAGGACGTTCGTGCCGGCGACCACCCCCACGACCCGCATGCCGGCGGCGACGAGCACGAGCGCCAGGGCGATCCACCCGTAGCCGAGCGGCCCGAGCACCGTGTACACCGCGAGCCCGACGACGACGGCGGCCGCGCTCGACCACGCGGCGTGCCCGAGTCCGACGCGCCGGACGAAGGGTCCGACGAACGCGCTCCCGGCCACGAGCACGGCGACCTGCGGGAGCATGCCGATCGCGGCGAGGGCCGGCGGCCACCCCCAGGCGAGCTGCAGGTGCAGCGTCACCAGGTATCCGAGGCCCGCGACCGCGAGGCCCGTGGCCGCCTTGTACGCGAGGCCGCTCGAGACCAGCGGCCGGGCGACGAGCGCGAGGTCGAGCAGCGGGTGCTCGACGCGGCGCTGTCGCACGGCGAACCAGACGCCGCCGCCGATCGCGCCGGCCGTGGCCGCCCAGGCCGTCCAGTCGTCGAGCCCGCCGTCGGCGAACCGCGTCGGCGCGACGAGGGCGAGGACGATCGTCACGGTCCCCAGTGCCGCTCCGATCCAGTCCACGGGAGCCCGGTGCAGACCCGCCGGATCGTCCGCGGTGACGCCGACGCGGATCCCCACGAACGCGAGTGCGGCGATCGGGACGTTGACGAGCAGGAGCACCTGCCAGGGCGCGACGGCGAGGACGAGTCCGCCCATCGTCGGTCCCACCGCGAGCCCGACGAGCCCGACGGTGGAGATCACCGTGATCGCCCGGACCCGCCGCTCGTCGTCGTCGAAGAGCCGGAACGCGAGGGCCATCGACCCGGGGGTGGTCATCGCCGCCGCGATCCCGGTGGCGACCCGGACGGCGATCAGCTGGTCGGCGGTGGTGACGAACGCGGTCGCGAGGCTCGCCAGCCCGAGGAGCACGAGCCCCACGAGCATCACCCGGCGTCGGCCGTACCGGTCCGCGACGGCACCCGCAGCGAGCATGAGCCCGCCGAACACCACCGAGTACGCCGTCGTCACCCACTGCAGCCCGGTCGCGCCGACCTGCAGCTCACGACCGATCGTGGGGAGCGCGACGTTCAGGACGGAGTTGTCGAGCATCTCGAACAGGAAGACCGCGGCGAGCCCGGCGAGGGCGACACGCGATCCGCGCAGGGATCGGGGAGAGTGGGGGGACCGGTCGACGTTCATGCGTCTAGGTTAAGTCAGTAAACTGAGTGAGTCAATCAACGAGGAGTCCGCATGCCCAGGAGCGCGCCCCGCGGCGGCCCGGAGACCCGTGCGCGGATCGCCGAGACCGCGTCCGGGATGTTCGCCGAGCACGGCTTCGACGGCGTCACCGTCGCGCAGGTCGCGAAGGCCGCCGGGGTCTCGAGCGTCACGGTCTTCAAGCACTTCCCGCGCAAGGAGGACCTGTTCCTCGACCGCTCCGCCGAGACGGTCGCGCTGTTCGTCGCAGCCGTCGAGGACGTTCCGCGTGACGAGGCGCTCGACGCGCTCGAGGCGCTCGCACTGCGCCTGGTCGACGAGCGCGCGCCGGTCTCCGGGCTGGCGCCCGGCGCACACGCGTTCTTCCGGACGGTCGCCGACTCGTCCGCCCTGCAGTCGCGCGCGCTCGAGCTCGTGGCGGGGGCGCAGCGCGCGCTCGGGGACGCCGTCGGCGACCGACTCCTCGCAGCGCTCTTCGTCGCCGGCTACGCCACGGTCTTCGTCGGGACGGCACGTGCCGTCCTCGCGGGGGAGGACGACGACACCGTCGTCACGGCGCACCGCGCCGGGCTGGAACGGCTCTTCCGCGCACTCCGGGACGGCGTCGCGTCCGCGACGTGACCGGCTGACGGACTGGAGGGACGGTGCGGGCCCGCCCCGCGCCTCCTGTCCGTCCCGTCCTCACTCCAGGGCGGCGAACCGTTCCAGCGCGCTCTCGGTCCCCGAGACGATGATGACGTCGTTCTGGCCGATCACGCTCTCCGGCGTCGCCGGGACGAAGGCCTCGCCGGGGGTCTTGATGCCGAGCACGGTGAGGCCGAAGCGCGTGCGGATCACCGTGGTCGCCAGGTCCTTGCCGCGGACCGATGCCGGCGGGAACATCTTGACCACGGCGAAGTCGTCGTCGAACTCGATGAAGTCGAGCATCCGGCCGGACACCAGGTGCGCGGTGCGCTCGCCGGCCTCGCGCTCGGGGTAGACGACGTGGTTCGCGCCGATGCGGGACAGGATCGTGCCGTGCGACCTGCTGATCGCCTTCGCCCAGATCTGCGGGATGCCGAGGTCGACGAGGTTCGCGGTGATGAGCACGCTCGACTCGAGGTCGCTGCCGGTCCCGACGACGGCGATCGGGAAGTCCTGCGCACCGATCTGCCGCAGGGCGTCGATGTCGGTCGCGTCCGCCTGCACCGCGTGCGTGACGCGGTCCGACCACTTCTGCACGAGGCCGGCGTCGGTGTCGACGACGAGGACCTCGCGGTCCTGCCGCTCGAGCTGCCCGGCGGTGGCGGCGCCGAACCGTCCGAGGCCGATGACGAGCACCGGAGCGTCGTGGCTGACGGCACCGAGCGGGTGCGGACGGTTGCGGTCAGCCAACGATCGGCCTCTCCTCGGGACGGCGGAACAGTTGCCGGCTCTGGCTGGCGGCCAGTGCAGCGGCGATGGTCACTGTACCGACACGGCCCAGGAACATCGTCGCCGCGAGCACGTACTTGCCGGACTCGGGCAGGTTCGCGGACACCCCGGAGGACAGCCCGCACGTCGCGAACGCCGAGATGACCTCGAACAGCACGCGGTCCAGGGACTCGTGGGTGATCTGCAGGAGCACGACGGTCGCGACGGCCACGATGGTGGCGCCCCAGAGCACGACCGCCACGGCCACGCGCAGGACGTCGCTCGGGATGCGCCGACCGAACGCCTCCATGCTCTGGCGTCCGCGGGCCTCGGCGACGGCGGCGAGGAACAGGACCGCGAGCGTCGTGACCTTGATGCCGCCGGCGGTCGAGGCCGAGCCGCCGCCGATGAACATGAGCATGTCCGTGACGAGCAGGCTCGACCCGTTCAGCTGGTCGAAGTCGACGAGGGAGAACCCGCCGGACCGGGTCATCGTGGAGAGGAAGAGGGCCTGGAACGCGGTGCGGCCAGCGCCCTCCTCACCGAAGGTGGTCGGGTTCGATGCCTCGAGCGCGATGTACACCGCGGCGCCGCCGACGAGCAGGACCGCGCTCGTCGCGAGCGTGAGCTTCACGTGGATCGGCCAGCGGCGCGGCGTCCGGAGCTGCTTCGTCAAGGCACGGATCACCGGGAAGCCGATCGAGCCCGCGACCACGCCGACCATGAGCAGCGAGAGGAACCAGTAGTCGTGCGCGAACGGGGTGAGTCCGCTGGCGTTCGGCGCGAAGCCGGTGTTCGTGAACGCCATCGCCGCGTAGTAGAAGGAGTCCCCGACCGCCGTCCAGAAGGGCATCCCGGCGATGAGGACGGACGGCAGCAGGAGGAGCCCGAGGACGATCTCGATCGACAGGGTGCTCACCGCGACCGTCGCGAGCAGGGTGCCGACCTCACCGAGACGGACGGCCTGGCCCTCGGGCACGGCGCCGTGGTGGGTCCGCAGGGGGTTCGAGTCGCCGGCCGCCATGAGCTTCGCGCGGAGTCCGAGCTTCCGGGTGACGAAGAGGCCGAGGATCGAGGCGAACGTCAGGACGCCCACGGCCCCGATCTGCGTGCCGATCACCACGAGGGTCTTGCCGAACACCGACCAGTGCGTCGCCATGTCCACGGTGGCGAGCCCGGTGACGCAGACCACCGACGCCGCGGTGAAGAGTGCGTCCGCGAAGTGCGTCGAGCGTCCGTCCGCCGCGGCCCACGGCGTCATGAACAGGCTCGTGAAGACGAAGATCAGCGCCACGAAGACGACGATCGCCAAGCGGGACGGCGACGAGCGGAGGGCGGTGCCGAGACGGGACGGCCGTCGACGGGTCGCTCCCGCCGAGCGGGACGGCGGCTCGTGTCGGTCGAGCATCGTATGCCTCCGTGGACATGGGCGGGACGGTTCGTCATGGTACATCCGTGACGCCCCGGCTAGCCTTGCCCCATGGCCGACATCTTCAGCGTCGTGGCGGACCCCACCAGGCGTGAACTGCTCGGGACGCTCCTGTCCGCGTACGGCTCGGACGTCACCGGCGGCGAGCTCAGCGTCGGCCAGCTCGTGGAACGCCTCGGCGTCAGCCAGCCGACCGTGTCGAAGCACCTGCGCGTGCTCCGCGACATCGGCCTCGTGACGAGCCGCGAAGAGGGGCAGCACCGCTACTACCGCCTCGACCCGGAGCCGCTCGTCGGCATCGAGGAGTGGGTCCTCCCGTTCACCGGCGCGGTGGACGCCGACGGCACCCCGGCCACGACGGCGTGGACGCTCGACGGGCAACCGGTCTCGGTCCGACGCTCCGGCACGGCGGGCAAGGCCACGGTCGAGGTCGGCACCGAGCTCGGCCGCGTGATGGCCGAGGCGTCCTACCGCGCGACCGCGGCGCTGTCCGGCGCGCAGCAGGGCTGGGAACGGGTCGTCGACCGCAGCCGGAAGCGCTTCACGCGTCGTGGCGACGAGGACTGAACGGGACCTGGACACCGGGTCGCACCGGCCCCTACAGTTGCCAGTGACCACACAGGTCACACCGATTTCCCGAAGGCGGACCATGACCGGCAGTTTCGACGACGTGCGCTTCCTCACCGTCGCTGAGGTCGCCGAGATGATGCGCGTCTCCAAGATGACCGTCTACCGCATGGTCCACGCGGGGGAACTCCCCGCCATCCGCTTCGGCCGGTCCTTCCGCGTCCCGGAGTCCGCCGTCGCGGACGTCCTGCGCGGTGGCATCGCCGACGTCGGCTAGGCGGGTCCGAACCGGCCCGTTCGACATCGCGTCAGGCCTCCGCTAGACTCGGCGGGGTTGTTTTTCCGCGGTCTCGTTGGCCCGGTGTCCACACAACATCAGTCCGAGTGAGGTCCGTATGGGTTCTGTCATCAAGAAGCGTCGCAAGCGCATGGCGAAGAAGAAGCACCGCAAGCTGCTTCGCAAGACGCGCCACCAGCGTCGCAACAAGAAGTAGGCCCCGAGCCTGCAGCGTCATGCCCCGGTTCGCCGGGGCTTTCGCGTTTCCAGGGGCGGATATGGTGGTCCCATGCCCGCCGTGACCCTGCTGACCAAGCCCGGCTGCCACCTCTGCGACGACGCCCGACCGGTCGTCGAACGCGTCGTTGCCGAACACCCGGGGACGACCCTGCAGGAGCTGTCCATCCTCGACGACGACGCCCTCCGCCTGGAGTACGCGGAGGACATCCCGGTCGTCCTGGTCGACGGGCGTGTCCACAGCAACTGGCACGTCGACGCCGACCGGCTCCACCGTGCCCTCGAGAAGGCCGAGGCCCGCGCATGATCCACCACGTCGTCTCCTGGACCCTGCGCGAGGACCTCGACCGCGCACAGTCCGTCGAGCGGATCCGCGAGCTCCTCGTCGGGCTGATCGGCACCGTCGACTCGATCCGTTCCCTGCAGGTCGTCGAGAACGTCGCCTACCCGGGGAAGAACCAGGACGTCGCCGTCGTGGCGACCTTCGACGACCTCGCCGGCCTCGACGAGTACCAGGTGCACCCGCAGCACCAGGCCGCGGCAGCGGAGATCCGTGGCCTGGTCACGGGGCGGGCGGCCATCGACTGGGAGAGCTGAGCCGCGCCTCCAGGCCCGCGCTCCCCGCGCTCGCCGCGCGCCGCGCTCGCTTCGTGAGCAGAAATGGTCGCCTCCCGACTCGGGAAGCGACCATTTCTGCACACGAAGGCCGGCGGCGGTGCCTCGGACTACGGGGTGAGGCGCGTCGGGCCGCGGAACAGGTACGTGACCTCGCGGATCGACGGCTCGTGCAGCGCGAGCATCAGCACGCGCGCCAGGCCCATGCCGAACCCGCCGTGCGGCGGCACGCCGTAGCGGAAGAAGTCGAGGTACCAGCCGAGCTCCTCGGGGTCGAGGCCCTTCTCGACGGCCTGTGCCGTCAGGGTGTCGACACGGTGCTCGCGCTGTGCACCCGTGGAGATCTCGGCACCGTTGAACAGCAGGTCGTAGCTGTTCGTGAGGGTCGGGTCGTCGGCGTGACGCATGTGGTAGTACGGGCGGATCGACGCGTCGTAGTCGGTGACGAAGACGAACTCCGAACCGTGCGTCTCCTTCGCCCAGGCGCTCACGCGGCGCTCGCCCTCGGGGTCGAGGTCACCGTCGGCGCGGACGACCTCGTAGCCGCTGTCGGCGACGATCTTCCGGGCCTCGGCGAGGGTCACGCGGGGGAAGGGTGCGGTCGGGACGACGAACTCGAAGCCGAAGACCTCTTCGATCTCGGTGCCGTACTTCTCCTTGACGGCGGTGAAGCCGGCGACGAGGAGCTCCTCGTGCATGGCCATGACGTCCTCGTGCGACTCGACCCACGAGATCTCGGCGTCGACGCTCGTGAACTCGGTCGCGTGGCGGCTCGTGAACGACGGGTCCGCACGGAAGGCGTCGGCGATCTCGAAGACCGCGCCGAAGCCGGCCGGCTGCGCCATCTGCTTGAAGTTCTGCGGCGACTGCGCGAGGTACGCCGTCGTCTCGAAGTACTCGAGCTGGAAGAGCTCGGCACGCGACTCGGACGCCGAGGCCATCAGCTTCGGGGTGTGGATCTCGATGTAGTCGCGCTCGACCCAGTACGTGCGGAACGCGTGCTCCATCGTCGTCTGGATGCGGAAGATGAGGTTCTGCTTGCGGTTGCGCAGGTCGAGGAAGCGCCAGTCGAGGCGCTTGTCGAGCGAGGAGTCGTCCGCGATCGGGGTCTCCGGGATGGCGGCGCTGATGACGGTCAGGTCGCCGACCTTGACCTCGAGCCCGCCGAGCTTGACGCGCTCGTCGTGCTTCAGGGTGCCCTGCACGTGCACGAAGGTGCCGTGCGCGAGGCCGGAGATCGCCTCGGTCGTCGCGAGTGCGGCGGCGGAGGCGTCGTCGCCCTCGACCGCTTCGCGCGTGGCGGGGTTGACGAGCTGTGCGGCGCCGGACTCGTCACGGAGGACGACGAACTGCACCTTCTTCTGGTCTCGGACGGTCTCCACCCATCCGGCGACGGAGACGGGGCCGTCGGGGCGTGCGGCGAGGTCGGCGATGCGGGTGCGTTCGATCACGGTGGTCGAGTCTACCGGTTGCGCCTCGGGCGCCGTCGTCGGGTGCGTTCGTTCCTCCACAGGTCGGCTGGCGTCCGGCATCGTCCACAGGATGGGCCCGGAGGCGCGGGTCGGGTCCGATGTCTCCGTAGCGTTCCTGACGCGGCCGGGTCGCGAGCTGGAGGGAGGCCCCGCACGACGGCAGGGGTCGAGGGGCTCGCGGCCCGGCCGCCCGCGGCGGGGGGAGCTGTCACGGGAGTGAAGCGCGCAGGCTGCCGAGCGTCCCGATGAACTCCTCGGCCATGCCCGCCCGCTCGACGAGCTTCGCGTGCCGCGCCCGCGCGTCCACGAGGAACTCGTCGAGCCGTGCGGCCAGCGCAGGCGCGTCCCCGGGGTCCTTCGCGGCCAGACCGTCGACGACCCGGAGCAGCTCGGCCATCTCGTCCAGCGTGAACCCGAGCGGCTTCATCCGCCGGATCACGAGCAGCCGTTCGAGGTCCTGTTCCGTGTAGACCCGGAACCCGCCGGTCGTCCGTCCGCTCGGCACGAGCAGCCCGACCTCGTCGTAGTGCCGGATCGTGCGGAGGGACATCCCGGCGCGGTCGGCCAGTTCGCCGATGTGCATCGTGGTGCTCACGGGGACGACTCTACCCTCACGTGAGGGTAGAGTTCAGGGCGATGTCCGTGACCACCCACGCTCCCACCGCTCCGAGCGTCCTCAGCGCCCTGCGTTCGCCCCGCCTCCTCACGCGCGAGGTCCTCGCCGGGATCGTCACCGCGCTCGCCCTCATCCCCGAGGCGATCTCCTTCTCGGTCGTCGCCGGGGTCGACCCGGCTGTGGGGCTCTTCTCGAGCGTCGTCATCGCCGTCGTGATCTCGATCGTGGGCGGCCGTCCGGCCATGATCTCCGCCGCCGCCGGGTCCGTGGCGCTCGTGATCGCCCCGCTCGTGCGCGACCACGGGATCGCGTACCTCGTCCCGACGATCGTCCTCGGCGGCCTCATCCAGATCGTGCTCGGCTTCCTGGGGGTCGCCCGGCTCATGCGGTTCATCCCGCGCAGCGTGAACGTCGCGTTCGTGAACGCCCTCGCCATCCTGATCTTCACCGCGCAGCTGCCGAACCTGTTCGGGCCGGACGTGCCGGCGGTGGTCTGGGCGCTCACGGCACTCGGCGTCGCCGTCATCATCGGCTTCCCGTTCGTCACGAAGGCGGTCCCGGCACCGCTCGTCGCCGTCGTCGTGATCACCGCGATCACGATCCTGTTCGGCGTCGCCGTGCCCACGGTCGGCGACGAGGGTGCGCTGCCGAGCGCGCTGCCCGGGTTCAGCGGCATCACCACGCCGTTCTCGCTGGACACGCTGCAGACCATCGCGCCGTACGCCTTCGGGGTCGCGATCGTCGGGCTCATCGAGACGCTCCTCACCGCGCAGCTCGTCGACTCGATCACCGAGACCGGTTCGAGCAAGTGGCGTGAGTCGTGGGGCCAGGGCATCGCGAACGTCGCGTCGGCCTTCTTCGGCGGCACCGGCGGCTGCGCGATGATCGGCCAGACCGTCATCAACGTGAAGACGGCCGGGGCCCGGACGCGCATCTCCACGTTCGCCGCCGGAGCGTCGGTGCTCGTGCTGACGATCGTCCTGCACGACCTCGTGGCCGAGATACCGATGGCCGCGCTCACCGCCGTGATGATCATGGTCTGCGTCGCCACCTTCGACTGGCACAGCATCCGCCCCCGCACGCTCCGGCGGATGCCCCTCGGCGAGACCGCGGTGATGGTGATCACCGTCGTGGTCGTCGTCGCCACGGACAACCTCGCGACCGGCGTGCTCGTCGGGGTGGTCGTCGCCGCGCTCGTCTTCGCCCGCCGAGCCGCCCACGTGGTGACCGTCGCGCGTGAGGTCGTCGACGAGCACACGGTCCGCTACCGGGTCCGCGGGGCGCTGTTCTTCGCCTCGTCGAACGACCTCGTCACCCGCTTCTCCTACGCCGAGGACCCCGAGCACGTCGTCATCGACATGTCCGACGCGCACGTGTTCGACGCCAGCACGGTCGCGGCCCTCGACGGGGTCGAGCAGCGATTCGCCCAGCACGGGTCGACGGTCGAGGTGGTGCACCTCGACACCGGGTCCACGGCGCTCCACGGGCGGCTCTCCGGCGAACTGGGCTGAGTGGTTCCGCATCCGGGGAATCCGCTGTGCGGGCGATGGGAACCCCTGAGCGACCTACACTGGAACCCATGCCCGCGTCCCGAATCCACCTCGTCCGTCACGGCGAGGTGCACAACCCGGACCGTGTCCTCTACGGGCGGCTCCCCGGCTTCGGGCTGAGCGACCTCGGCAAGCAGATGGCCCTCGCCTCCGCGACCGCGTGGAAGGACGCCGGCGTCGACGTCCGGCGGATCGTGGCCTCGCCGTTGCAGCGCACGCAGGAGTCCGCCGCGCCCTGGTCCGAGGCCTTCGGGCTCGACGTCGCCCTCGACGAGCGGCTCATCGAGCCGACCAACCGGTACGAGGGACAGCCCCCGGGCTTCACGAAGCGTTCGCTCGGACGCCCGGCCGAGTGGCCCTGGATCGCGAACCCGTTCCGGCCGAGCTGGGGCGAGGCGTACGAGTCCATCGCGAACCGGATGCTCGCGGCGATCGCCACGGCGTGGGAGAGCGTCGACGACGGAGACGTCGTCCTCGTCAGCCACCAGCTGCCGATCTGGATGGTGCACCGCCGTCTCGCCGGCGAGCAGCTCTGGCACGACCCGCGCAAGCGACGCTGCGACCTCTCCAGCATCACCACCGTCGAGCGTGTACCCGCCACCTCGTCCGGTCGGTTCACCGAAGTCGGGTACGCGGACCCGGCGCAGGCCCTGCGCGCGACCGCCATCGACGAAGGAGCAGTGTGATCACCAGCAGGAGCAAGCGGTTCGCGGTGCTCGCGGCGACGGCGGTGACCGCCGCCCTCGTCCTGACGGGGTGCTCGTCCGACAACGACTCGCTGTCGAAGCAGTACGGCAGCGGCACGACCCAGAACTACATCTCCGGTGACGGCGCCGTGACCGAGGTCGCCGCCGACAAGCGCACCGACGCGGTCGACTTCGAGGCGAAGGACATCGACGGCGAGACCCTGTCGTCGAAGGAGCTCAAGGGCAAGGTCGTCGTCCTCAACTTCTGGTACGCCGGCTGCCCGCCGTGCCGTGCCGAGGCGAAGTACCTCAACAAGGTCCACGACCAGTTCGCCGACGACGACGTCCAGTTCATCGGCGTCAACGTCCGTGACGAGCAGGCCACCGCCGAGGCGTTCGAGCGCACCTTCAAGGTCGACTACCCGACGGTGCTCGACCAGAAGACCGGCGCGATGCAGCTCGCGCTCTCCGGGCAGATCGCCCCGAACGCCGTGCCCGCCACGATCGTGCTCGACAAGCAGGGCCGCGTCGCCGCCCGCGTCCTCGGTGCGGTCGACGGCCCGGGCATCCTGAACACGCTCGTCTCCGACGAGTTGTCGGGCAAGGCTTCCTGACCCGTGTCCAGCAACCCCTTCGCCGACGCGATCCTCAGCGGGCAGATGGCCGTGGCGCTCCCCGTCGCGGCACTCGCCGGGCTCGTGTCGTTCCTGTCCCCGTGCGTGCTGCCCCTCGTGCCGGGCTACCTCGGCTACGTCGGCGGCGTCGCCGAGGGCGGACAGCGCCGCGGTCGCGTGGTGCTCGGGGTGCTGCTGTTCATCCTCGGCTTCACCGCGGTGTTCGTGGCGTACACGACGGTCTTCGGCGCGCTCGGGTTCTGGCTCGTCCGGTGGCGCGACCTCATCACGCAGATCCTCGGCGTCGTCGTCATCGCGATGGGTCTCGTCTTCGTCGGCCGCTTCACCTTCCTGCAGCGCACGATCAAGCCCGGGTGGACGCCCGCGACCGGCCTGGTCGGTGCGCCCCTGCTGGGCATCGTGTTCGGGCTCGGCTGGACGCCCTGCCTCGGCCCGACCCTCGCGGCGATCAACCTGCTCAGCGTCCAGTCCGGCAGCGCCTGGCAGGGCATGTGGCTCGGTGTCGCGTACTGCCTCGGCCTCGGCGTCCCGTTCGTCCTCGTCGCGCTCGGCGCCGGCTGGGCCACGGGTGCGATCCGCGCCGTGAAGCGCCACATGCGCATCGTCAACATCATCGGAGGAGCGATCCTGATCGTCATCGGTCTGCTCATGGTCACCGGCATCTGGTCGGCCGTCATGTCGAGCGTCGGGGCGGTGATCCAGACCTTTGTCCCCGCAGTCTGACCCCGACATCGACTCCACCGACACCTCGGCGGACCCGCAGCGACCGTCGGACCACGTCGACGGATCCGGCCCGGAGACGGCTGCAGGCGGGTCGGGCGACTCCGGCGTCAACCAGCCGAAGCTCGGGGCCGTCGGGTACCTCCGCTTCTTCTGGCGGCAGCTCACGAGCATGCGCACGGCGCTGTTCCTCCTCATGCTGCTGGCACTCGCGGCGATCCCGGGGTCCCTGGTCCCGCAGCGCACGGCCGACCCGAACGGCGTCGTCCAGTACAAGGCCGACCACCCGCAGCTCTTCCCGGTCCTCGACAAGCTGCAGGTCTTCGACACCTACACGTCGGTGTGGTTCTCGGCGATCTACCTGCTGCTCTTCGTGTCCCTGATCGGCTGCATCGTCCCGCGCACGAAGCACCACTGGCAGGCGCTCCGCACCCGACCCCCGAAGACCCCGGTCCGCCTGAGCCGTCTGGCCGGCTACCGCTCGGTCGCCGTCGACGGCGAGGGCGTCACGCCGGAGCACGCCGTCACCCGCGCGATGGCGATCCTCAAGCGCTCCGGCTACCGCGTCGAACGCTTCGGCGACTCCGTGAGCGCCGAGCGCGGCTACCTGCGCGAGACCGGCAACCTGGTGTTCCACGCGGCGCTCGTGGGCGTGCTGCTCGCGGTCGGTGTCGGCGGCGGGTTCGGGTACACCGGTCAGCGACTCCTCGTCGAGGGTCAGACGTTCTCGAACGTGCTCGGCTCGTACGACTCGTTCAACCCCGGTCGCTGGTTCCAGCAGAGCGACCTCAAGGGCTACAACTTCACGCTCGACAAGTTCGTCACCAAGTACGAGGAGCGGAACCTCGACGCCCTCGGCCAGGCGCTCGACTACTCGGCGACGGTCACGACGCAGGAGAAGGGCCGCTCCAAGCAGACGAGCCGACTCGGCGTCAACGACCCGGTGAGCGTCGGCGGCACCAACGTCTACCTCCTCGGCAACGGCTACGCGATGGACGTCACCGTGCGCGACGGCGACGGCAACGTGGCGTTCCAGGACACCGTGCCGTTCCTCCCCGAGGACGCGAACTACACGTCGACCGGCGTCATCAAGGTGCCGGACGCGCTGCCGGACCAGCTCGGCATGGTCGGGTTCTTCTACCCGACGGCGTCGAAGCTCTCGACCGGCGCGTACGCCAGCGCCTACCCGGACGACCAGAACCCGCTGCTGACCCTGCAGGTCTACACGGGTGACCTCGGGCTCGACGACGGCGTCCCGCAGAGCGTCTACACGCTCGACACGAGCGGCCTGCAGCAGATCGCGGGCCGCCAGTCCAAGACCGCCAGTGTCGAGCTGAAGCCCGGGCAGACCAAGACGCTGCCGGACGGCGCGGGGTCGATCACGTTCGACGGGGTGAAGCGCTACGTCTCGCTCGACGTCCACCACGACCCGTCGCAGCTGTGGGTCGGCGGCTTCGCCGTGCTGTCCGTCCTCGGGCTCCTCACGTCGCTCTTCGTCCCGCGCCGTCGCGTCTGGGTGAAGGTCGTGCCGCGCCGCGACGGCAGCGCCGACGCCGAGCCGGGCTACGACCTCGAGTACGCGGGCCTCGCACGCGGCGAGGACCCGAACCTCGAACGGGCTGTGGCGGACATCGCCAAGCGCCACACGTCGGACCTCGGAGTTAGGATGCCCCAGTGAACGACATGACCACGAACCTCGCGACCTACTCGGTCGTGCTGACGTACTCCGCCATGGCGGTCTACGTCATCGCGTTCATCGCGTTCGCCCTCGACATGGCGAAGCGGGCCGGCAACGTGACGGCTGCGTCCGACGCCGCTGCGGCACCCGCCGTCGGCGCGGAGCGGACCGTCGCGACCGTCCAGGGCGGCACCGTCGTCCTCGAGCAGGTCGCCGTCACCGACGAACGAGCCGGGCGCCGCGGGACGAAGTTCGAGCGGGTCGGCATGGCGATGACGATCCTGGCGCTCGTGCTGCACGTCGCGTCCGTCGTCCTGCGCGGGATCGCGGCCGACCGCGTGCCGTGGGGCAACATGTTCGAGTTCTCGCTGACCGGCACTGCGCTGATCACCCTGATCTTCCTGCTCGTGCAGTTCTGGCAGAACCTGAAGTTCCTCGGCGTCTTCATCACCGGCCTCACGATCATCCTGCTCGGCATCGCGACCGTGAACTACTGGGTGCCCGTCGTGCCGCTGCAGCCCGCGCTGCAGTCGTACTGGCTCGTCATCCACGTCTTCGTCGCCATCGCCGGCACGGGCTTCTTCGCCCTGGGTGCCGGACTCGCCGTGGCGCAGCTCGTGCAGACCTACCGCCAGGGTCGGACCGCCTCGGGCAAGCTCCGCTTCATGGAGACGCTGCCGGACGCCGACCGGCTCGAGGTCCTCACCTACCGCGTCCTGCTCGTCGGGTTCGTCCTCTGGACCTTCACGCTCATCGCCGGTGCGATCTGGGCCGAGCGCGCCTGGGGTCGCTACTGGGGGTGGGACACGAAGGAGGTCTGGACCTTCATCATCTGGGTGGTCTACGCCGGGTACATCCACGCGCGTGCGACCCGCGGGTGGCGTGGCGCGCGGTCGTCCTGGCTGGCCCTCATCGGCTTCGCCGCGGTGATGTTCAACTTCTCGGTCGTGAACGTGTTCTTCAAGGGCCTGCACAGCTACTCCGGGCTCTGATCCGGACGGGTCGCTGATGCGGCCCTGGTCGCGACCACCACCGGACGGGAGGCGCGGTGCCAGCTGGCACCGCGCCTCCCGTCCGTCGTCGGCGCGAGTCCGAGGCCGAGCCCGAGGCACGAGCCCTGGTGCGAGCCCAGGCGCGAGCGCGAGGTCGCGCAATCCGTCGCCCGGCGCGCGTCGGAGCGACCGAACGTGCGACCTCGGCGAACGCGAGCGGCAGGTCGTGCGACCGGGCCGACCGTGCGCCCGGGCGGCCGGTCAGCCGGCGAGGAGCGCGTGCACCCGCTTGAGCCGCGCGAGCCACCACGCGGCACGCTCCGGCGACGCCGCGTTCCGCTCGAGCAGGTCCCGGTCGACCTCGACCCGCCGCACCGGCACCCGCCCGTCCACCGGCAGCAGCGGCGCCGCCGACACGTCCGACGTGAACATCGCCGCGGTGCCGAGCCCCGCGGCGTACCCGGGCGACATCGCCTCGGCCGCGAGGAACGCACCCATCCCCAGCCCGACCGACGTGTCGAGCGCACTCGACACCACGCAGGGGAGCCCGGCGTCGGCGACGACCGCACGCGCGGCGGTGATGCCGCCGAGGGGCTGCGCCTTCACGACGAGGACGTCGGCGGCACCGGCCCGGGCGACGGCGAGCGGGTCCGAGGCCTTGCGGACGCTCTCGTCCGCGGCGATCGGCACGCCGAGCCCGGCGATCCGCTGCCGGAGCTCGGCGAGTTCCGGCACCGTGCTGCACGGCTGCTCGGCGTACTGCAGGTCGAACGGGGCGAGGCGCTCGAGGGCCTCTGCGGCGGAGTCGACGCTCCAGAGCCCGTTCGCGTCCACGCGGACCGCCGCGGAGGGGCCCATCACCCGTCGGACCTCGGCGACGCGGGCCACGTCGTCGTCGATCGTGGTGCCGGGTTCGGCGACCTTGACCTTGGCGGTCGTGCAGCCCGGGTATCGCGAGAGGAGGTCCGCGACGCCGTCCGGAGCGATCGCCGGCACGGTGGCGTTCACGGGGACGCTGTCCGCGGCGGGCTCGTGCGTCGTCCAGCCGAAGTCGACCGCGGCCCGGAGCCACGCGGCGGCCTCGGCGTCGTCGTACTCGACGAACGGGGAGAACTCGGTCCACCCGGCCGGGCCGCGCAGGACGAGGGCCTCGCGCACCGTGATGCCGCGGAACCGCACCCGCATGGGCAGCGCCACCACGTGCGCGTCGGAGAGGAGGTCGTCGAGGTCGGGGAGCACCTGGCCATCATCCCAGGAGCACCCAGGGCACCCCACGGTTCCTCGGAGCGGACCGCCAGGGCAGCGCACTAGTCTGCATCGGTCGGCCACGGTCGGCAGCCCAGCACCAGCACCGAGGACGAGGGAGGACCTGTGGCGCCGGAACCGCAGCAGCGCGCGTCGCAGCGTTCCGCAGCACCGTCCTCGGCGCGTGCGCAGGCCCCGGGCGCGCGTGCGCAGGCCCCCGGTCGCGACACGGGCGAGTTCGCCCGGCTCATGCAGCGGAACACCGTCGACGTCCGGCAGGAAGCCCAGAAGGGGCGCAAGAAGCGCAACCCCGTGGTCGGCAAGATCGCCCTGGGGCTCGCGGTCGTCTCCGCCGCGGTCGACGCGAGCGCCTTCGCCGTCTTCATGGGCGGCGACACCGACTTCGCGTTCGGCATCTGCTTCGTGGTGGTCTTCCTCACGCTCATCGCCGCGGTGCTCGGGTTCGTCGCCGCGGTGGGGTCGTTCGGCCGCTGGTACGGCGCCGTCGGGGTCGTCGTGGCGTTCTTCGCGAACCCGGTGATCCTCATCGTGCTGCTCGTGATCGTCGCCCCCGAGCTGCTGACCGACATGGGCGGTTCGGCCGCGACGGATGGCGCGGGGCTGTAGCACGCGGCGGTAGCGTTGGAGCATGGCTGCTCCCGTCTCCGACCTGTTCGACCCCGACGTCTGGACCGCGGCTCCGATCGCGGAGCAGTTCACCGACATCACGTACCACAAGCACGTCTCCCACGGGATCGTCCGGGTCGCGTTCGACCGGCCCGAGGTGCGGAACGCCTTCCGTCCGCGCACCGTCGACGAGCTGTACCGCGCGCTCGACGACGCCCGGCAGGACCCGCGTGTCGGCGTCGTGCTCCTCACCGGCAACGGCCCGAGCCCGAAGGACGGCGGTTGGGCGTTCTGCTCCGGCGGCGACCAGCGCATCCGCGGCCGGAGCGGCTACCAGTACGTCGGTGACGAGGGCGCCCCGCCCGAGGGGGTCGACCCGGCAGCGGCGCAGGCGTCGATGGGGCGGCTGCACATCCTCGAGGTCCAGCGCCTGATCCGGATGATGCCCAAGGTCGTCATCGCCGTCGTCCCGGGGTGGGCGGCGGGTGGGGGCCACTCGTTGCACGCGATCTGCGACCTCACCATCGCGAGCGCCGAGCACGGCAGGTTCAAGCAGACCGACGCCGACGTGGGCTCGTTCGACGGCGGGTACGGCAGCGCCTACTACGCCAAGCAGATCGGCCAGAAGTTCGCGCGTGAGGTCTTCTTCCTCGCGCAGGAGTACTCGGCGCAGCGCGCGTACGAGATGGGCGCCGTGAACGCCGTCGTCCCGCACGAGGACCTCGAGCGCGAGGCGGTCCGCTGGGGCGAGATCGTGCTCGGCAAGTCCCCGACGGCGATCCGGATGCTCAAGTACGCCTTCAACGCGGTCGACGACGGCATGGTCGGCCAGCAGGTGTTCGCCGGTGAGGCCACGCGGCTCGCCTACGGCACCGACGAGGCGGTCGAGGGTCGTGACTCCTTCCTCGAGAAGCGCGCGCCCGAGTGGACGTCCTTCCCCTGGCACTACTGATGGCCCGTCCGCTGGTCGCGACCAGCACGTCGGACGCGTCGGTCGTGCTGCGGGGCCTGGAGGCGGCACTCGCCGGCGGCCCCGCCCTGCTCCCGGTCGCGGACGGCGCTCCGGCGCTGCCGACACCTGCTCCGGCCACCGTCCCGCAGCGGGTCGCCCTGGTCGTCGAGACGAGCGGGTCCACCGGCACCGGCAAGCGCGTGGCGCTCTCGTCGGAGGCGCTCCTCGCCGGTGCCGCTGCGGCGGACGCGGCACTCGGGGGCCCCGGCGGCTGGGTGCTCGCGTTGCCGACGCACTACATCGCGGGGCTCAACGTCCTGACCCGGTCGATCACCGCGGGGACGGCGCCCGTCGTCGTCGCTCCCGGGCACTTCGACGCGGGTGCGTTCGCCGACGCGGCCGACCGGCTCGTCACCGGTCCCGGGGCACCGCGGCGATACACCTCGCTCGTCCCGGTGCAGCTCGCCCGGGTGCTCGACGACGAGCGGGCCACCCGTGCCCTCGCCGGGTTCGACGCCGTGCTCGTCGGCGGGCAGGCGACCCCGGCGCCGCTCCGTGACCGGGCCCGCGCCGCCGGCGTCCGGATCGTGACGACCTACGGCGCGAGCGAGACGAGCGGCGGGTGCGTCTACGACGGTGTCCCGTTCGGCACCGTCCGCACCGAGCTCGTCGACGGCGAGCTGTTCCTGTCCGGGCCGATGCTCGCCGAGGGCTACCTGGACGACCCCGACCGCACGGCGGCGACCTTCACCGAGCGCGACGGACACCGCTGGTACCGCACGGGCGACGCCGCCGAGGTCGTCGACGGTGTCGTGCGGGTGCTCGGCCGGCTCGACGACGTCGTGATCTCGGGCGGCGAGAAGGTTCCGCTCGGCGCCGTCGAACGGATCGTCCGCGGGCTCGACGGGCAGGAGGGCGCGGTGGTCACGCGCCGGGCGTCGGGGGAGTGGGGCGAGGTCCCGGTCGTCGTGACCGACCGTCCGCTCGACCTCGACGTGGTCCGCGCCGCGGTCGGCGACGCCCTCGGGCGGGCCGCACGGCCGGCCGACGTGGTCGTCGTCGAGCGGCTCCCGATGCTCGCGACCGGCAAGCCGGACCGCCGGGCGATCCGCGCGATCGCGGACCCGACCGCCTGACGGGGGTGGGTCGACCGCCGATCGCGATCCGTTCCTCCTGGGCCGGCGTCCCGGACGCACGGCGGACGCGGATACGATGGACGGTCGTGGCACGCACGAAGAACACGAACCGGTCCAGGAACCGCTCCGGCAACCCGGCCAAGGCCGCGGCACCGCAGCGCACGAAGCGCCGCGCGACCGCGGGCGACTGGATCGGCGGGGCGCGCCTGCGCACCCTGACGCTCGGCGTCGTCCCCGTCGTGATGGGCACGACGGTCGGGTTCGTGGACAGCGGTGAGGCCGGTGACTTCGGCGACTGGCTCGCGAAGGGCCACCACCTGCCCATCGCGATCCTGGCGCTGCTCGTCGCGCTGTTCCTGCAGATCGGCGTGAACTACAGCAACGACTACTCCGACGGGGTGCGCGGCACGGACGAGTTCCGCGTCGGGCCGGCCCGCCTCACCGGAGCCGGACTCGCGAAGCCCCGCACCGTGCTGACCGTCGCGCTGACGTTCTTCGGGCTCGCAGCCGTCGCCGGCATCGTCATCGTGGTGCTCACCCAGCTGTGGTGGCTCCTGCTCGTGGGCGCTGCCGCCATCGTCGCGGCGTGGTTCTACACCGGCGGCAAGAAGCCGTACGGGTACAACGCCCTCGGCGAGGTCTTCGTGTTCGTGTTCTTCGGACTCGTCGCCGTCCTCGGTACGCAGTTCGTCCTCATCGACCGGGTCACCCCGAGCGGGTGGGCCGCTGCGATCGCCGCCGGGTTCTTCGCCTGTGCGGTGCTGATGGTGAACAACATCCGCGACATCGACGAGGACCGTCTCGCGGGCAAGCGCACCCTCGCGGTCGTGGTCGGACGGCCGGTCGCCCGGGTGCTCTACGGCCTGTTCCTGATGCTGCCGTACGTGGTACTGCTCTGGTTCGTGCTGCTCTACTTCCGCACCGGGTTCACGTACTTCTCGCTGCTGCTGGCGCTGCCGGCACTCGCGATCGGCGTCTCGTCGCGGAAGCCGCGGGAACTCATCACGGCGCTCCAGCTGTCGTCGTTCGCGTCGCTCGTGTTCGGCGTCGTGCTCGGCATCACGCTCGCCGTCCAGCCGTAGCCCGGCGGGTCAGTCGTCGCGGTGCTCGCGGCGCGCTGCGTGGCGGTCGGCGTCGGAGACCGGCTGCTCGACCGGGGAGTCGCTGTCGGCCGCGTCGACGAAGTCGTCCTCGAAGTCGGTGTCGACGTCGTGCTCCGGCGCCGGTCGACGGTTCGCCAGGCTCTCGGTGACGCGACCGCGCAGCTTCGGCAGGGCGATGTACGAGATGAGCAGCGCCACGAGCGCGGCGACGATCGTCGCCCAGTAGCCGGGCATCGGCGTCAGGAGCAGGAGCAGTGCCAGCGCCGCGGCGAAGATGCCGAGGCGGGCCAGGGTGTACACGAGCCACGCTTTCACCTGCGCAAGTCTACGGATGCGCAACCGGCAGGGACCCCACAGGCTGCCGACCTAGACTCCCGGCCATGATCCGACTGTGGCTGATCGTCGTCGTGGCCGCCGTGGCGTTCACGGTCTACGCGGCCATCGACTGCGCCACGATGCCCCGCGAGCGTGTCCGTTCCCTCAGCCGTGGCGTGTGGGTCCTCCTCGTGATCGTGCTCCCCGTCCTCGGCGGCGTCCTCTGGTTCGTCCTCGGCCGGGCACCGGCGACCCGTCCCGGCGGTGGCTCCGGGTACCGTGGTCCCGAAGACGACCCGGACTTCCTCGGCGGCCCCAGCGGCCCCGAGCAGCACCGCACGGACAAGGACCAGGACGACGAGACCCTCCGAGACCTCGAACAGCAGTTCCGCGAACGAGAACGACGCGCCGACCGAGACCGCCGCGACCAGCACCGCGACGACGACGGCCGCACCGATCGCTGACGGCCCGGCCGGTTCCGGCAGCCCGGCGACCGACTTCGCCGTCGCGCTCCTGACCGAGCTCGCCCGGGCCGGTGTGACCGACGTCGTGGTGAGCCCCGGCTCCCGGTCGCAGGCGCTCGCCCTCGCTGCCGTCGCCGTCGAGCGGGCGGGCGGCATCAGCGTGCACGTCCGGCTCGACGAGCGCACCGCCGGCTTCTTCGCGCTCGGGCTCGCCGTCGAGTCCGGTCGGCCCGCCGCGGTCGTGACCACCTCGGGCACCGCGGTCGCCAACCTGCACCCCGCCGTGCTCGAAGCGCACCATTCCGGTGTGCCGATGATCGTCGTCAGCGCGGACCGCCCGGACGAGCTCCGGGGCATCGGCAGCAACCAGACCACGGTGCAGCCCGGGCTCTTCGGGCCGGCCGTCGCCGTCGTCCGCGACGTCGAGGCACCCACCGCGCACGGGGTCGACGCCGACACCGCCGCCACCGTCCGGGAACTCGTGCGCGAAGTCGTCGCCGCGGCCGCCGGCCACACGGGGCAGCCCGGGCCGGTCCAGCTCAACGTCGCCTTCCGCGAACCGCTGTCGGCCGGACTGGGCGAGGGGACGGTCCAGCCGGTGCCCGACGACGAGGTCGACCTCGCGTTCGCCACCAGGCGGGTGCACTCCGGTCTGCCGGCCGTCGACCTCGCGCCGGACGACGAGCCCGCGACGGTCGTCATCGCGGGACACGACGCGGGGGCGGACGCCGAGCGGATCGCCTGGGAGCTCGGTGCGCCGTTGCTCGCCGAGGTGTCGAGCGGTGCGCGGTTCGGGCGGAACCTGGTCGTCACGTACCGTGAGCTCCTGCGCGACCCGGACTTCGGCGGTGCGGTCCGCCGTGCCGTCGTGCTCGGCCACCCCACCCTCAGCCGCGAGGTCCCCGCGCTCCTGCAGCGCGCCGACGTCGAGACGATCGTGGTCCGCGGACCGGGGGCCGATCCGTACGACCCGGCCCGCGCCTCCCGGCCCGACGCCGCGACCACCTTCGTGTCGGACGTCCGCGTGACGGGCCGCACCCGGCCGGAGCACCGCGCCTGGGTCGGCCGGTGGGTCGCCACGAGCCGCGCGCTGCTCGGCGGTGGCGACGCCGGCCCCGACCTCGATGCGAAGCGCTCCGGCGACCGCGCCGAGCGCAACAAGTTCCTCCGCGACGAGGTGGCGCTCCGCCGCCGCGCCGTCGACCGCACGATGCTCGCGGACGCCGTCTGGGGTGCGACCTGGCCGCACGACCGCCTCGTGCTCGGCGCCTCGCAGATCATCCGCGTGGCCGACGGGCACGTCGCGGGCAAGGCGATCCGCGTGCACGCGAACCGCGGACTCGCGGGCATCGACGGGACGATCTCGACCGCGCTCGGGATCGCCGCCGCGCTCGAGCGTTCCACGGCCTCGGTCGGCACGACACGCGTCCTGCTCGGCGACCTCACGCTCCTGCACGACCTCGGGGCGCTCGTGACCGGCACCGAGGAGCACCCGCACCGCGTGCAGGTCATCGTCGGGAACGACGGCGGGGGAGCGATCTTCCGGGGGCTCGAGGTCGCGGCGACGACACCGGAGGCCGACATGCGCCGCATGATGACGACGCCGCAGCACGTCCACGTCGAGCCGGTGGTGACCGGGCTCGGCTGGGAGTACCGGCGCGCGGCGACCTGGGGCGACCTCGAGCGGGTCCTGACGGACCCGGCCGAGCGCGTCGTCATCGAGGTGCCGCTGGCCGACTGAGCGGCACCGGGCCGCGGCCGGCGCCCGGCCGGCACCGCGCCTCCTGGCAGTCGACTAGGCGAGCGCGTCGGTGACCGGCCGGAACTTCAGGGCCGTCTCGGCGACCTCGCGCGCCGGGTCGGACCCGGCCACGATGCCCGCGCCGGCCCACGCCCGCACGGTGCCGTCGTCGGAGATCCGGGCGCTCCGCAACGCGAGCATCCACTCGCCGTCCCCGTTCGCCCCGAGCCACCCGACCGGCCCGGCGTAGCGCCCGCGGTCGACGCCCTCGAGCTCGGAGACGAGCCGGACCGCGACGTCGGTCGGGGTCCCCGCGACCGCGGCGGTCGGGTGCAGGGCATCGGCGACGTCCAGCGAGGTCGTGCCGACGGGCAGCGTCGCCTGGACGTCGGTCGCGAGGTGCCACAGGTTCGGCAGCTGCAACCGGAACGGCTCCGGGTCGGCGCGGAGGTCGGACGCGATCGGCGCGAGCGCGGCCAGCAGGCTCTGGATCGCGAAGCCGTGCTCCTCGACGTCCTTCGCGCTCGCGGCGAGGGCCTCGGCGGCGGCGCGGTCGGACACCGGGTCGGTCCCACGCGCCGCACTGCCCGCGAGCACGCGTGCCGAGAGCCGGGTGCCGTCGGTCCGGGCGAGGGTCTCCGGCGTCGCGCCCACGATGCCGTCGACGGCGAACGTGACGCACTGCGGGTACGCCTCGGCGAGGTCGAGCAGGATCGCTCGCTGGTCGGCGCCGTCGGGGAGGGTCCCGACGAGGTCCCTCGCCAGCACCACCTTCTCGGCGTCACCGGCGGTGATCCGCCGGACGGCGTCGGCGACCGTCGCGGCGTAGGCGTCCTCGTCGATGGCACCGGGACGGAGCGCGACGGACACGTGCGGACCGACGTGCGGCACCGGCACCGACGTGCGCGTGAAGGTGAGGGGTTCGGGGTCGAGCGTGGTGTCGACGGCGGTGAGCCAGGCCTTCCCGCGGCGGCGGCCGATCACGACGCGCGGGACGATCAGCACGCTCGTCTCGGTCGAGTCGTCGGCGAACGCGAACGCGCCGAACGCGACGAGCCCGGTGCCGCGCAGCTGCACGGGGTCGTCGACCAGGGCGTCGCGGACCAGGGACCGCCAGGCCGCCGAGGCCTCGCGCATCCGGTCCGGGCCGGTGAACGTCCACCGCACGGCCTCGCCGATGCCGACGATCCCGTCGCCGTTCCGGACGAACGCGAGCGGGCTGTCCCGGAGGGTGTGGCGGAGGACGGCGCCCGGGTCGTCGAGGATCCGGGTCGAGACCGTCAGCGGTGGGGCCGCCGTGGTGGTTCGGGTCACCCCACAGATCGTACGCGCCGCGCGGGGAACGTCCGGGCACGACCTCTAGGATGTTGTGGGTGAGCAGAGCGGACCTGAACAAGCGGCCGGACGAGGTGGCGGCCATGTTCGACGACGTCGCCGCGAAGTACGACCTCACGAACGACATCCTCTCGGCGGGCAACGCTCCGCTGTGGCGTGTCGCGACGGTCCGCGCGGTCGACCCCCAGCCCGGCGAGAAGGTGTTGGACATCGCCGCGGGGACGGGCACGAGCGCAGCGGCCTTCGCGAAGAAGGGTGCCGAGGTCACGGCGCTCGACCTCTCCGCGGGCATGATCGCCGTCGGCCGTGAACGCCACCCCGAGATCACCTTCGTCGAGGGCGACGCCGAGCAGCTGCCCTTCGACGACGACACCTTCGACGCCGTCTCGATCTCGTTCGGGCTGCGCAACGTGAACGACCCGATGCAGGCCCTCGGCGAGATGCTCCGGGTCCTCAAGCCCGGCGGTCGTGTCGTCATCTGCGAGTTCTCCACGCCGCCGCTCGCCCTGCTCCGCTTCGGGTACGGCACGTACCTCAAGCGCGTGCTCCCGGGCGTGGCACGGTTGTCCAGCAGCAACCCGGCGGCCTACCGCTACCTCGCCGAGTCGATCGAGGCGTGGCCCGACCAGCAGGTCCTCAGCCAGTGGCTGCGCGGCGTCGGGTTCTCGGTCGTCGCCTACCGGAACCTCACGGCGGGTATCGTCGCACTGCACCGCGGTCGCAAGCCCGTCGCGGGCGAGGTCCGCGAGTCCGTCGCCCGGCGTGCCAAGGCCCGTCGCGAGCACCAGCACACCGGTGAGCAGCCGAGCGTCGACCCCACCGACGCCTGACCGGTCCCTCCACCCCCGAACACGGAGCAGCACTTGAATCCGAGCGTCCCGGTCGCACGTCGCGCACCGAGTCTCCGCGCATCGCTGGGCATCGGCGAGCGACTGTTCGCCACGCCCGCGGAACGCCGGTTCATCGCCGCGGTCGACGACGGCCTCGAGCTCGTCGAGCAGGGGCTCGAGGAAGCCATGCGCTCCACCGACACCCTCGCCGACACCACGAGCCGGTACCTGCTGTCGGCCGGGGGCAAGCGGATCCGGCCGACGCTCACGCTCCTCATCGCGCAGCTCGGTGACGGGGTGACCGACGCGGTCGTGAAGGCCGCCGTGAGCATCGAGACGACCCACCTGGCGTCGCTCTACCACGACGACGTGATGGACGAAGCGCCCGTCCGACGCGGTGTCCCCGCGGCCCACGTGACCTACGGCAACAACGTGGCGATCCTCACCGGCGACCTGCTGTTCGCGCGTGCCAGCCTCATCACGGCCGACCTCGGCACCGAGGGCATCCGGATGCAGGCGGAGACCTTCCAGCGGCTCTGCATGGGCCAGCTCCACGAGACGACGGGCCCCCAGCCCGAGGACGACCCGGTCGAGCACTACATCCAGGTGCTCAGCGACAAGACCGGCTCGCTCATCGCGACGGCCGCCCGCGCCGGTGTGATGTTCTCGGGCGCCGACCGCACGTACCTCGACGCCGTCGGCACCTTCGGCGAGAAGGTCGGCGTTGCCTTCCAGCTCGTGGACGACGTGATCGACCTCGCCCCCGCGAAGGCCAAGACCGGCAAGATCGCCGGCAACGACCTGCGCGCCGGCGTCGACACCCTGCCGCTGCTCCAGCTCAAGCGCCTCGCCGCGACCGGTGCCCCCGACGCGGTGGACCTGCTCGGGCGCATCGAGCGCGACGTGAACGCCGCACCGGACGACGTCGTCGACTCGGCGCCGTACCAGTCCGCCGTGGCCGCCCTGCGCGAGCACGAGGCGACCGCCGCGACCCGTGCCGTCGCGGTCCGCTGGGCGACGGACGCCGTCGACGCCCTCGCACCCCTGCCGGACGGCACCGTCAAGCGGGCACTCGTCCGCTTCGCCGAGTCCGTCGTCGAACGCAGCCGCTAGCGCCGGACCGCCGCGGTGACCGACGGTCCCGCCCCTCGAACCCCCTCGGGAGCACCCCACCCGAACGAACTGGAGACGATCAGTGCCCACCCTCCGAGTCGCCATCGTCGGCGCAGGCCCCGCCGGCATCTACGCCGCCGACATCCTGCTGCGCGAGGCCCACGGCCACGACGTGTCGATCGACCTGTTCGAGCAGCTGCCCGCCCCCTACGGCCTGGTCCGCTACGGCGTCGCCCCGGACCACCCGCGCATCAAGGGCATCGTCAACGCGCTGCGCGACGTGCTCGACCGCGGTGTCGTCCGGCTGTTCGGCAACGTCCGCTTCGGCGAGGACATCACCCTCGACGACCTCCGGCAGCACTACCACGCGGTCGTGTTCTCGACGGGTGCGATCAAGGACGCCGACCTCGACGTCCCCGGTGTCGAGCTCGAGGGGTCGTACGGCGCCGCCGAGTTCGTCAGCTGGTTCGACGGCCACCCCGACGTCCCGCGCACGTGGCCGCTCGAGGCCGAGAGCGTCGCGGTGATCGGCAACGGCAACGTCGCCCTCGACGTCTCGCGCATCCTCGCGAAGCACGCCGACGACCTGCTGCCGACCGAGATCCCCGCGAACGTGTACGAGGGACTCAAGGCGTCCCCGGTCACCGACGTGCACGTGTTCGGCCGCCGCGGCCCGGCGCAGGTGAAGTTCACCCCGCTCGAGCTCCGCGAGCTCGGCGAGCTCCGCGACGTCGACATGATCGTCTACGACGAGGACTTCGACCACGACGAGGCCTCGAAGACCGCCATCGCCACGAACAAGCAGGTCATGGTGATGAACCGGGTCCTCGAGCAGTGGCGCACCCGTGAGACCGGCCAGGCGAGCCGCCGACTGCACCTGCACTTCTACGCGAAGCCCCTCGAGTTCATCGGCGAGGACGGCAAGCTCACCGCCATCCGGTACGAGCGCACGCGGCCGAACGGCCAGGGCGGCGTCGAGGGCACGGGCGAGATCCGCGAGATCCCGATCCAGGCCGCCTACCGCGCGGTCGGGTACTTCGGCTCGCCGTTGCCGGGCGTCCCGTTCGACGAGCGCCACGGCGTCATCCCGAACCACGAGGGCCAGGTCCTCGACGACGACAACCAGCAGATCCCGGGCGTCTACGCGACCGGCTGGATCAAGCGCGGCCCCGTCGGGCTCATCGGCCACACGAAGTCCGACGCGATGGAGACCGTCCAGCACATCGTGAACGACCAGGCGAGCTGGTGGACCCCGGCCGACCCGTCCGAGGGCGCGATCCCGGCCCTGCTCGCCGAGCGTGGTGTCGAGTACACCGACCTCGACGGTTGGCACAACCTCGACACCCACGAGCTCGCCCTCGGCGAGGCCGAGGGCCGCGAGCGCATCAAGGTCGTCCCGCGCGAGGACATGGTCGACGTGTCCCTCGGCCGCGTCGACGCCCGCACGGGCTCGGCGACGAGCTGACCGGCGGACCGCGAACGCCATGACGACCGCACGCCCCGCACCGCCCACCGCGCTGCGGGGCGTGTCCGTCTCCGGGGTCCGGCTCGAGGGCGTCGACGTCGCCCGTGCGCTGGCGCTGCTCGGCATGATGGCGACCCACGTCGGGGGCATCGCCGACCAGGTCGACTGGTCGGACCCCGGCACCTGGGCCGCCGTCGCCCACGGCCGGTCGTCGTCGCTCTTCGCGGTGCTCGCCGGCGTCTCGATCGGTCTGACGAGCGGTCGGACGTCGCCGCCCGGCCCGCCGCGGATCGGTCGGGTCCGTGGCCGGCTCGCGATCCGCGCGCTCGTCGTCGTCGCGGTCGGCCTGCTGCTCATGGCGCTGCAGACCCCGGTCTACGTCATCCTCCCGACGTACGGCGTGCTGTTCCTGCTGGCGATCCCGGTGCTCCGGGTCCGTGCGCGCTGGCTGCTGGTCCTCGCCGCGGCGTGCGCCGTGCTGTCGCCCGTCGTCGCCCTCGGCATCGTCCCGCTCTACGCGGACGCCGGCATGTGGGAGGTCCAGCTCGGCCTCGTCTACCCCGTGGTCACCTTCCTGGCGTACGTGCTGGTCGGTCTCGCGGTCGCCCGTGTCGGACTGGAGGGACGGCGCACCCAGGTGGTCCTCCTCGCGTCCGGCGCGGTGGTCGCCGCCCTCGCCTACCTCGTCGGCAACGCGGTCGCGCCGGTGCCCGCCGACGCCGGGTTCGCGTTCCCCGGTGTGCCGTACGCGGGCGAGGGGAGCACCGCCGCCGAGGCCACGGCGCAGCTGTTCCTGTCGCCGCGGGACCACTCCTCGTCGATCGTCGACGTCGTGGGGACCGCGGGAGTGGCCGTCGCCGTCATCGCGCTCTGCACGCTGGTGTTCGACGGGCGGGGCGAGGTCGTCCGACGCATCGGGTACCCGTTGGCTGCCGTGGGGTCGATGCCGCTCACGGTCTACGCGGGGCACCTCGTCGTGCTCGCGGCGCTGCCGACGTACCCGGACTCGGCGGCGGCGTGGGGCTGGTTCGCGCTGGGGTCGATCGTGTTCGCGATGCTCTGGAGGCGGTTCCTCGGGAGGGGGCCGCTCGAGCGCGTGACCGCCCGACTCACCCGCCTGGTGCCGGACCCGCGCTGACCGCCCCCGCCGCCGCGCACCCGCACCCGCTCCCGCGCACCCGCGCGCGGCACCGCCACCGCGCACCCGCGCCCGGGCGACCACCCGCGGCCCGCACCTGCCCGCCGGTCGCGACCCGCGCCTCCTGGGCCGGCCGCTACTGCAGCGCCGCCGTGAGCCGCGCGACGTTGTCGAGCACCTGCGACCGACGCGGCCGCTCCACCCACGCGTCGAGCGTCAACTCGAAGCTGTGCTCCTTGTAGGCGTCCTGGACCTCGCGCAGCGCATCGACGAAGCGGCTGCCGCGGACCATCACGGAGACCTCGAGGTTGAGGCTGAACGACCGCATGTCCATGTTGCTCGACCCGATCACCGCCACGTCGTCGTCGATCGTGAAGTGCTTCGCGTGCAGGATCGTCGGCGCCCGGTACAGCCAGATCTTCACGCCGGCCCGGAGCAGCCCCTCGTAGTAGGAGCGCTGCGCGTGCCACGTCATCGCGTGGTCGCCCATCTCGCCGACGAACAGCTCGACCTCGACCCCGCGCTGCGCCGTCGTGGTGATGGCGTAGAGCATGGAGTCGTCGGGGACGAAGTACGGCGAGGTGATCGACACCTTCTGCTGGGCCGAGTAGAGCAGGGCGTTGAAGAGGCGCAGGTTGTTCTCGCCGTCGAACCCGGGGCCGGACGGGACGACCTGGCAGTCGAGTGCGTCACCGCGGTCGGCCCGCTGGACGGGGTCGCTCTCGCGGAGCAGCAGCTCGTCGGTCTCGCTGTACCAGTCGGTCACGAACAGGGCGTTGAGCCCGGCGACGATGGGACCCTCGAACCGCGCGAAGAGGTCCTTGTACTGCATGCCCTTGTCGATGTGGGACTTCAGGTCGTAGGACTTGTCGATGAGGTTCTGCGACCCGGTGAACGCGATCGACCCGTCGATGACCACGATCTTCCGGTGGTTGCGGAGGTCCGGGCGCTGGAACTTCCCCTGCAACGGCAGCAGCGGGAGCATGAGGTGCCACTCGATGCCCGCGCGGTCCATGAACGCGAGGGTGTCCTTGTAGCCCGGGTAGCCGCGGCTCGCCCAGTGGTCGAGCAGGACCCGGACGGTGACGCCGCGGGCCTGGGCGCGGGCGAGCGCCTCGAAGAACGGGCGCGTGGTGTCGTCGAGGGTCGCGATGTAGAACTCGACGTGCACGAACCGCCGCGAGCCGTCGATCGCGCGGGTCATCTCGGCGATCGACTCGTCGTAGTCGGGGTAGAGCTCCGCGGAGTTGCCGCCCACCAGGGGCATGGCGCCGAGTTCGCGGTTCAGGCGGGTGATGCTGTCCAGCCACGCCGGCCACGGGTGGTCGCGCCGGACGCGCTCGATCCCCTCGGTCTGCTCGAGGATGTACGCGTTGATCTCGGTCTGCTTCTCACGCCGGGCGTGCGGGAGCTTCGTCGACCCGATGACGAGGAAGACGATGAACCCGATGTAGGGGATGAGGAAGATCGCCAGCAGCCAGGCCGTCGCGGTCTGCGGCTTCCGGTTGATCGGGACGTAGATGATCGAGAAGACGCGGATCGCCAGGTCCAGCAGGACCAGGAAGACCGTGATCGCGACGGTGAGCCAGTGCTCCACAGCGGCGGGCGGCGCGTCAGCGGAAGTTGATGAACTGCAGCGGCACGTCGAACTCTTCACCCTTGAGGAGCTGGATCGTGTTCTGCAGGTCGTCGCGGCTCTTCGAGGAGACGCGCAGTTCGTCGCCCTGGATCTGGTTCTTCACGGTCTTCGGGGCGTTGGCCCGGAGGAACGCGCCGATCTTCTTCGCCACGTCCTGCTCGATGCCGTTCTTGAACTTCACCTCGATGCGGTACTCCTTACCCGACGGGTACGGGTCACCCGCGTCGAGGCTCTTGAGGCTGATGTTCCGCTTGATCGCCTTGCTCTGCAGGACGTCGAGGACGGCCTTCGCGCGCTCTTCCGAGTTCGCCTTGATGAGGACGTCCTCACCGCTGAACGCGATCGATGCGTCGGCGCCCTTGAAGTCGTACCGCTGCTCGATCTCCTTGGCGGCCTGGTTGAGGGCGTTCTCCGCCTCCATCTTGTCGACCTTGCTGACCACGTCGAAGGAACTGTCTGCCATGCGGGACAGCCTAACGGCGGACGGGAGGCGCGGTTCGGCACCCGTGGATCGGCCCACGGTGGTCACGAGCACCGTCTCGGATCGGCTATGCTTTCATGCGCGCCTTCGGTTGGTGACTACACGGGCCGGGTGCGCACATGGCAAGTTACCCAAGCGGCCAAAGGGATCTGACTGTAAATCAGCCGGCGTAGCCTTCGGGGGTTCGAATCCCTCACTTGCCACCATCGGAACGGCCCCGTCCTCATCGGACGGGGCCGTTCCGTTTCCGCGAGGATGGACGCATGCCCTCCGACCTCACCCCCGTCCAGTTCGCCGACCTCGCCGAGTCCATCGCCCGAGAGGCAGCAGCGCTCGCCGCACGCCGACGGGTCGAGGGGGTCGAGGTCGCCGACCGGAAGTCGAGCATCGTCGACGTGGTCACGGCTGCCGACCGCGAGGTCGAGGCACTCGTCCGGGCCCGGATCGCCGAGGCCCGGCCGGACGACGCGTTCTTCGGTGAGGAGTCCGGCACCGGCGCGGGGACCTCGGGCATCACGTGGGTGGTCGACCCGATCGACGGCACGGTCAACTACCTCTACGGCAGCGCCGAGTACGGCGTGAGCATCGGCGTGGTGCGCGGGCCGGCGGACCCGACCTCGTGGGAGCCGATCGCCGGCGTGGTCGTCCAGCCCGCGACCGGCGTCGTGTTCCGCGCGGCCGCCGGCGAGGGTGCCACGCGCGACGGGGTCCCGCTGCACGTCGGGACGCCGGCCTCGCTCGCCGAGACGCTCGTCGCCACCGGCTTCGGGTACACCGCCGAGCGCCGTCGGCAGCAGATCGCGGTACTCGCCGGACTCATCGGCGAGGTCCGCGACATCCGCCGTGGGGGAGCGGCCTCGCTGGACTGCTGCGCGGTGGGGGTCGGCACCGTGGACGCCTACTACGAGCGCGGGATCAACCCGTGGGACATGGCCGCCGGGTCGATCGTCGCCCGTGAGGCCGGCGCCGAGACCCGGATCTGGGAGGCCGGCGGCACGCGGTCGTTCCTCTTCGCCGCACCCGCGGTCGCGGACGAGCTCGCGGACCTGCTGCGGCGTCTCGAGGAGTCCGTGCTGGCCGGGTGAGGACATCCCGAGGACTGGCGTCTCCCGGACGCTCCTGCTAGCGTGCTCGGGTCCCGTTATCTGCTCGTTACCAACGAGCGCGTCTCGCCCCGATCAGGATCCACGCCGAACACATGCCCCACGCTCCCCTCACGCCCGTGCACACCGACGGCTCCGCGGACGCTCCCGCACCGGTCGTCCACCTGACCCGACGGGCCCGCATCGAGGCGGAACGCGCGGCGGCGACGGCGTCCTCCGGGGGAGCACCGGAGCGCGTCGAGCACGCGACGGCCGTGGCGGAGACGAGCCGCGCCTCCCGGGCCGCCCTCGGTGACGCGACCTTCGACGACCTGGTGAGCCCGGGGACGCCCGCGACCCCGGCCGCACCCGTGTCGCCCGTCGACCTCGCGCCGGCCTCGCCCGCGATGCCCGCGGCGACCGCATCGCCCGTGACGCCGCCGGCGCCCTCGTCGCCGGTCGTGGCTGCTGCCCCTGCGGTCGCGGCACCCACACCGTCCGCGCCGGCCACGCGCCGTGTCCTCGGACAGGTGCCGGCGTCCCGTCGGACCGGGCGTGCCACCACCGCCCCGGTGCAGGCCGACCGGGCCACGCGCCACATCGCTCGTACGGCTCCCGCGGCAGCGACTCCGGTCGCCGGGGTCGCGCCGCGTGCCGCGCGGGGGTCGCAGGGTGCGTCGTTCCGTCGAGCGGCCTCGCGGGTGACGGCCGTCGGCGCGCTGCTGTTCGTCGCGGGGCTCGTCGTGTCGACCTCGCTGCCCGCACAGGCGCTGTACACCCCCGAGCCCGGCTCGACGTCGGCGCGGGCGACGGCCTCGGGTGACACGCAGTCCCTCAGCGTCGGTGCCGGTGCGACCGACGCCGAGACGAACCGCGACCAGTACTCGGTGTCCTCGGCGACGCAGTACAAGAACGTCGACTCCTCGAGCTTCACGAACGACCCGAACGGCACGATCCAGTGGCCGTTCCTGACCGGTGTGCCGATCACCTCCGGGTTCGGCGGACGCCAGGTCGAGGGGTGCTCCTTCTGCTCGACGAACCACATGGGCGTCGACTTCGCTCCGGGTGAGGGCACGCCGATCCGGGTCATCGCCGCCGGCACCGTCCTCAAGGTGCAGGCGAACGACGGCGGCTTCGGCAACGACGTCTGGGTCGAGCACGACGTCGACGGCAAGCAGTTCGTCAGCGTCTACGGCCACATGGAGGACAACTCCTTCAAGGTCGTCAAGGGCCAGCAGGTCGAGGTCGGCGACGAGCTCGGTCTGGTCGGCAGCACCGGCAACTCGACCGGTCCGCACCTGCACCTCGAGGTGCACGTCGACGGTGTCCCGGTGGACCCGCTGGCGTGGCTCGAGGCCAACGCGAACTAGCGGTTCCACGCGGCACGCCCGGGCGTCACGGCCGGTTCCTGACCACCGTCGCGGGTCTGCTATCCTCGTGTGGTGCCGCCGAGCGGCACATGCCCCGATAGCTCAGTGGTAGAGCACTTCCATGGTAAGGAAGGGGTCGTCAGTTCAATCCTGACTCGGGGCTCCGACCCGGTGCGGTAGTCGTGCCGGATCCTTGGCGGGGTAGCTCAGTTGGTTAGAGCACACGACTCATAATCGTGGGGTCGCGGGTTCAAGTCCCGCCCTCGCTACCGCAAGCCCGGCGATCCGTTCGCCGGGCTTTCGTCGTTCTCGGGGCGGTGTCGCGCGCGTGCGCGTCTCGGTGCGTCGGCGTCGGTGCGCGTCGCGGCGGCGCAGCGTCGAACCACGTTCCCGACATCGAACCGGGCCCGCGACCTGGTTCCGTGTCGTTCCCGTGGTTCGTCCCGGCGCCCGCTCTTGGCGGGGCAGCGCCGCGGCGCTGCCGTGCCCGCCGCGTGGCCTCGGGTGCCTGCGCACAACGCAAGTCGCCCCGAACCGCGGGAGTGCGCGGTTCGGCGCGCTTTGCGTTGTGCGGCACGCGTGCCGGCGGGGGCGACCGCTCGCCGTCGCGGTCCGCGGGCGGCGTCGAACCACGTTCCCGACGTCGAACCGGCCCCACGACCTGGTTCCGTGTCGTTCCGGTGGTTCGTTCGTGCCTCCGGCCGCGGCGTGGCCGGGCGCCGGCCGCGCCGGGCGCCTGCGCACAACGCAAGTCACACCGAACCGTGCGAAGACGCGTTTCGCAGCGACTTGCGATGTGCGGCGCCCGGCGGCGCGCCCGCGCCCGGCCGCAGGTGCCCGGCGGCCCGGCCCGCCCGGCCCGCGGCGCGGCCCGCGCGCCCCGCGGCCCGCGGCCCGCGCCGCGCTACCGCGCGCTGAGCACGCCCGCCTGCCGGAGCGCCCGCTCGATCACCGCGGCCGTGCTGCGCCAGGCATCGTGCCGCCGCTTCGCACCGATCTCCCCGCCCGACACCGCGGTGCCGTGCCCGGAGTGCCGCAGCGTGATCGTGGTCGACGTCCCCGTGACGGTCGTCGAGAGCTCGTACCGCCGGAACTCCCGCGACGGGTGCACGAGCGCTCCGAGCAGGATCGTGAGCACCCGGTTGCCGGTCGTCGCGGTGAGCGTCCCGCCCGTCGACTCGACGTGGTGCCCCGCCTGCTGCAGTGCGGCGCCGGCGGCCTCCATCGCGGTGCAGCGGTCGCCCGTGTGCACGGCGAACTCGGTCGTGTGGTCCATCGTTCCTCCCCATCCCCGGAGATCGGTGTCGGTTCCCCCGAACCGCGTCGGGTCAGCATAGCCGATGCATACTCATGAACACAGGCCACCGAGCGGGCGTCGCTAGACTGCCGGACGTGTCTGTGAACCCCGAGCTCGTCGGCAGGACGTTCCCGCCGGCCCAGCCCTACCTGGTCGGTCGCGAGAAGGTGCGCGAGTTCTCCCGCGCCGTGTTCGCGACGAACCCGATCCACCACGAGCCCGAGGCCGCCCGCGCCGCCGGTTACGACGACGTCGTCGCCCCGCCGACCTTCGCGGTCGTCGTGCAAGAGGCCACGCTCGCCCAGCTCCTCGCCGAGCCCGACGCCGGCATCGACTTCTCCCGCGTGGTCCACGGCGAGCAGGCCTTCGCCTACGAGCGCCCGATCGTCGCCGGGGACGAGCTCACCGCGACCCTGACCGTGACGAGCGTGAAGACCCTCGGCGGCAACGCCATGGTCACCGCCGAGAGCACGATGAACGACGCCGCGGGGGAGCACGTCGTCACGGCGACCTCCACCCTCGTGGTCCGAGGAGACGACGCATGACCACCGCACCCGTGACCGCGCTCGAGGTCGGCACCGTCGTCGCCGAGCGCGAGGTCCACATCACCCGCGACTCGCTCGTCCGCTACGCCGGCGCGTCCGGCGACTTCAACCCGATCCACTATCGCGACGACGTCGCCGCCTCCGTCGGCCTGCCCGGTGTCCTGGCGCACGGCATGCTCACGATGGGACTGGCCGTGCAGCCGGTCTCCGAGTGGCTCGGCGACCGCGGCTGGGTGGTCCGCTACGGCGTCCGGTTCACCCGCCCCGTGGTCGTCGACCCGGAGCAGGGCGCCACCGTCGGCGTCGTCGCCAAGGTCGGCACCGTCGACGACGACGGCCGTCCGCAGCGCATCGACCTCACCGTGACCGCCGCCGGGCAAACCGTGCTCGGCAAGGCGCAGGTCACGGTGGCGTTCCGCTGACCGTGACGGAGTCGGTGCTCGCCGACCTCACGACGCTGCGCGTCGGTGGTCCCGCGGCGCGGCTGCTCACGGCGTCGACCACCGACGAGCTCGTCGCGCACGTCACGGCGGCGTGGGACGACGACGAGTGGCTGGTCCTCGGCGGCGGCAGCAACCTGCTCGTCGCCGACGACGGCTTCGACGGCACCGTCGTGCTCGTGCGCACGACGGGCATCGAGCACGACGCGGACGACGACGGCGTCACCGTCCGCGTCGCGGCCGGTGAGCCGTGGGACGCGTTCGTCGCCACGACGGTCGAGAACGGGTGGACGGGCCTGGAGGCGCTGAGCGGCATCCCGGGCACCGTCGGCGCCGCCCCCGTGCAGAACATCGGCGCCTACGGGGTCGAGCTGTCCGACGTGCTCACCCGGATCGAGTTCCTCGACGCGTCGACGGGGGAGCGCGCGTGGGTCCCAGCGGCCGAGCTGGCGCTCGGCTACCGCACCTCGACCCTCAAGCACGGACGGCGCGGTGCCGTGCTGACGGTCGAGTTTCGGCTCGGTACCGTCAGTGCCGCCGGGGTCCCGGTCCGCTACGCCCAGCTCGCCGGGTCGCTCGGTGTCGAGCTCGGGGCGTTCGTCGAGCCGGCGACGGTGCGGTCCGAGGTCCTGCGGCTCCGGGGGTCCAAGGGCATGGTCCTCGACGCGGACGACCACGACACGTGGAGCGCGGGGTCGTTCTTCACGAACCCGATCGTGTCCGCCGCCTTCGCCGAGACCCTGCCGGCCGAGGCACCGCGCTGGCCGGCGGGCGACGACGTCAAGCTCAGCGCCGCATGGCTCATCGAGCACGCCGGCGTCCACCGCGGGTACGCCGTCCCCGGGTCCCGCGCCGCGATCTCGTCGAAGCACACGCTCGCGCTGACGAACCGCGGGGGAGCGACCGCCGCCCAGGTGGGCGAACTCGCCCGCTACGTCCAGGTGACCGTCCTGAACCGCTTCGGTGTCTCGCTCGTGCCGGAACCCGTCGTGGTGGGCGACCTGCTCGCCTGAGCCGAGCCGCGCCTCCTGGCCCGCGACGCGGAACGGCCCACCTCGACGAGGTGGGCCGTTCTGCATCGACGGGTGACTACGCGAAGAACTTCGCGAGCCGCGCGACGCCCTCGGCGATGTCGTCGTCACCGAGCGCGTACGACAGGCGGAGGTAGCCGGAGGGGCCGAACGCCTCACCGGGGACGACCGCGACCTCGGCGTGCTCGAGGATGAGGTCGGCGAGTTCGAGCGTCGTGGTCGGAGTCGAGCCGGCCCACTCGCGGCCGAGGAGCGCCGTGACGTCGGGGTAGACGTAGAAGGCGCCGTGCGGGGTCGGCGTGACGAAGCCCGGGATCGCGTTCAGACCCGCGACGATCGCCTGACGACGGCGGTCGAAGGCCTCGCGCATGGCCGTGACGGGCTCTTGCGGGCCGGTCAGCGCGGCGATCGCGGCGCGCTGCGACACGTTCGACACGTTGCTCGACAGGTGCGACTGCAGGTTCGACGCCGCCTTGACCGCGTCGGACGGGCCGATGAACCACCCGACACGCCACCCGGTCATCGCGTACGTCTTCGCGACGCCGTTGACGAGGATCGTCGTGTCGGCGAGGGCCGGGACCGCTTCGAGGATGCCGGTGAACCGCACACCGTCGTACACGAGGTCCTGGTAGATCTCGTCGCTGATGACCCAGATGCCGTGCTCGAGCGCCCACTCGCCGATGGCCTTCGTCTGCTCGGCGGTGTACACCGAGCCGGTCGGGTTCGACGGCGAGCAGAACAGCAGCGCCTTGGTCTTCGGGGTGCGGGCTGCCTCGAGCTGGTCGACCGTGACGAGGTAGTCCTGGTCGCTGCCGGCGAAGACCTCGACGGGGACGCCCCCGGCGAGCCGGATGGCCTCAGGGTAGGTGGTCCAGTACGGCGCCGGCAGGAGGACCTCGTCGCCGTCGTCCACGATCGTCTGGAACGCCTGGTAGACGGCCTGCTTGCCGCCGTTCGTGACGATCACCCGGGCGGGGTCGACGGTGATGCCGGACTCGCGGGCGGTCTTCTCGGCGATCGCCTGCTTGAGCTCGGGCAGGCCGGTCGCGGGCGTGTACCGGTGGTTCTTCGGGTCCTGCGCTGCCTGCACGGCGGCGTCGACGACGTGCTGCGGCGTGGCGAAGTCCGGCTCGCCGGCGGCGAACGAGATGACCGGGCGACCGGCGGCCTTGAGCGCCTTGGCCTTCGCATCGACCTTGAGCGTCGCGGACTCGGCGATCGCGGCGATGCGGGACGCGATGCGCGGCCGATCGGTGGTCGCGGCAGCGGGGTGGGCGGTGGACTCGGGGCCTGGGGCTTCGGTGCTCACGGGGCCCAGCCTACCGGCGCGGCACGCCGGAGCATCCGTCAAGTGGACACCGTGTGACGGACTCCCGTACACTCGACCACCGGAACACGGATCGGTGACGAACCGTGTCCGAAGGGCGGTGGCTCAATTGGTAGAGCAGCGGTCTCCAAAACCGCAGGTTGCAGGTTCGAGTCCTGTCCGCCCTGCACATCTGGAAGGGTAGAAGTTGGCGAGCAAAGACATGGAGACGACGGCGGATGACGTCGTCGCCAAGGCGAAGCAGGACCGGGCCGAGCGCCGTGGTCCGTTCGCTGCCATCGTGCTCTTCATCCGTCAGGTCCTCGGCGAGCTCCGCAAGGTGGTCACGCCGACCCGCAAGGAGCTCTTCAGCTACACGGGCGTCGTCCTGGTCTTCGTCGTCGTGATGATGATCCTGGTGTCGGTCCTCGACTTCGTGTTCGGACTCGGCGTCGGGTACGTGTTCGGCAACGGGCCGACGGCCTGAGCCGGACGCCGGCTGTCCTGACCGCTCGCGGACAGGAGTACGGTCGCCCGAGACGGCGCCGGTCGTGAACCGATCCGCCCGCCAACCCGATCCGCATCACCGAACGGAAAGATTCGACAGTGTCTGACAACTCCCGCGACGACATCGACCTCGCCACGGCTGCCGAGCAGTCCTCCGAAGTCGAGGAGAACCAGGAAGGCGACGTCGAGACCGGCGAGGAGCGTTCGGCCGAGTCCGCCGAAGAGCGAGCCATCGAGATCGAGGACGAGAACGACGAGTCCCTCGGCCTGAGCGACGAGCCCGACGACGGCACCGTCGACGCCGGCATCGACGAGGCGCTCACCGCGCTGGCCGAGTCGCGCGACCCCGAGGCCGACGCCGTCGTGGACGACGCGCTCGAGATCGACACCGCCGACGAGGCCGAGGCCGCCGTCGAGGCAGTCGAGGACGAAGAAGAGGTCGAGCTGGAAGCAGAGACCGCGGCCGAGGCCAACGCGACCCTCGCCGCCGACGAGGCCCTCGACGCTGAAGAAGCCGAAGAAGAGGCCGAGGTCGACCCGTACGAGGCCTTCAAGGCCGAGCTGCGGATGAAGCCGGGCAAGTGGTACGTCATCCACTCCTACGCGGGCTTCGAGCGCCGCGTGAAGTCGAACATCGAGAACCGCATGGTCTCGATGTCGATGGAGGACTACATCTACCAGGTCGAGGTCCCGATGGAGGACGTCGTCGAGATCAAGAACGGGCAGCGCAAGCTGGTCACCCGCGTCCGGATCCCCTCGTACGTGCTCGTCCGCATGGACCTCAACGAGGACTCGTGGTCCGTCGTCCGGCACACCCCGGGTGTCACCGGCTTCGTCGGCAACGCCCACAACCCGACGCCGCTCCGCTTCGACGAGGCGTTCGGCATGCTGAAGTCCCTGGTCCAGGTGGCCGAGGCCGCTCCGACCAAGGGCGGCGCGAAGGGCTCCGGCGGCGCACAGTCCCAGCCGGCGGCCGAGGTCGACTTCGAGATCGGCGAGACGATCACCATCAAGGAAGGCTCGTTCGCGGGTCTCCCGGGGTCGATCTCCGAGATCAAGCCGGAGAGCGGCAAGCTCACGGTCCTCGTCTCGCTGTTCGAGCGCGAGACCCCGGTCGAGCTCAGCTTCGACCAGGTCACCAAGCTGTAGTCCAACCCGATCATCGGGTAGACTCAACGAGTTTGGCCCCGCACGCTTCGTGCGTGCGGGGCTTCACCGCGGTCCGGAACGGCCGGGCCAGCGGGAGAGTGCACGGATCCCCGTGCGTTCGATTCCAGGAGGAAGACAAGTCATGGCACCGAAGAAGAAGGTCACGGGCCTGATCAAGCTGCAGATCAACGCGGGCGCCGCCAACCCGGCCCCGCCGATCGGTCCGGCGCTCGGTCAGCACGGCGTCAACATCATGGAGTTCTGCAAGGCGTACAACGCGGCGACCGAGTCGCAGCGTGGCAACGTCGTGCCGGTCGAGATCACCGTCTACGAGGACCGTTCGTTCACGTTCGTCCTCAAGACCCCGCCGGCGGCAGAGCTGATCAAGAAGGCCGCGGGTGTGCAGAAGGGTTCCGCGACCCCGCACACGGTCAAGGTCGCGAAGATCTCGATGGACCAGGTCCGTCAGATCGCCGAGACCAAGCAGGCCGACCTGAACGCCAACGACATCGAGCAGGCCGCGAAGATCATCGCCGGCACCGCTCGCTCGATGGGCATCACGGTCGAGGCGTAAGCCCCACCTGCTCAGGCACACAACCGAACACCCTTCCGTGGGAGAGCCGCGCCGGCTCGTCAACCACGTAGCTCCCAAGGAGAACACCATGGCGAAGAAGTCCAAGGCCTACCAGGCCGCGGCCGCGAAGATCGAGGCCGACAAGTTTTACACCCCCACCGAGGCAGTCGCCCTCGCGAAGGAGACCGGTTCCACCAAGACCGACTCCACCGTCGAGGTCGCCCTGAAGCTCGGCGTCGACCCGCGCAAGGCGGACCAGATGGTCCGTGGCACGGTCATCCTGCCGCACGGCACGGGCAAGACCGCCCGCGTCATCGTCTTCGCGGTCGGCGCAGCGGCTGAGGCCGCCATCGCCGCCGGCGCCGACGAGGTCGGTGGCGACGAGCTCATCGCGAAGGTCGCCGAGGGCTACACCGCCTTCGACTCCGCCGTCGCGACGCCGGAGCTCATGGGCAAGGTCGGTCGTCTCGGTAAGGTGCTCGGCCCGCGTGGCCTCATGCCGAACCCGAAGACCGGCACCGTGACCCCGAACGTGGCGCAGGCCGTCAACGACATCAAGGGCGGCAAGATCGAGTTCCGCGTCGACAAGCACGCCAACGTGCACTTCGTCGTCGGCAAGGCCTCGTTCACGCCGGAGCAGCTCGACGAGAACATCTCGACCGCGCTCGAGGAGATCAACCGCCTCAAGCCGAGCGCCTCGAAGGGCCGCTACATCATGAAGGGCGCCGTCTCGACGACCTTCGGCCCGGGCATCCCGCTCGACGTCAACAGCATCTGAGTCATCTGACCCAGTGAAGGACCCGCACCGCTCCCGGTGCGGGTCCTTTCGCGTACCCGGCGCGGTGTGCCGGTAGCGTGGCCTGGTGCGCACCCTCGTGAACTCGCTCCGGCTGCTCGCGGTCATCGCCGTCGTGGCCGCCATCGTCGGGCAGTGGCTGGTCAGCTCGAAGCTCCCGAGCTACAACCCGTGGAACTTCTTCGGCTACTTCACGATCCAGTCGAACATCATCATCGCGTTGGCATTCGCCGTGACCCTCGTCGCGGCGGCCCGCCGGAAGCGCGGGGACCTGCGCGTGAGTCTGTTCCGCGGCGCGGCGACGGTGTACATCGCGACGACCGGGATCGTCTACAACACCCTGCTCACCGGGGTCGACGTGTCGGCGAACGTGCAGTGGTCGAACGACATCCTGCACAAGGTCCTCCCCGCGTACGCGGTGCTGGACTGGCTGCTGTTCTCCGACCGGTCGAAGCTCCTGCTCCGGCACGTGTGGTGGTTCCTCGTCTACCCGGCCGTCTGGACGGTCGTGGTGCTGGTCCGCGGTGCGACGGACGGATGGGTGCCGTACCCGTTCCTGAACCCTGACCTGGGCTACGGCGTCGTGGCGCTGTACTGCCTCGGGGTGGCGGTGTCGATCGTCCTGCTCGGCGTGCTCGTCATCGGGATGAGTCGCCTGCGGATCGTGAAGGTCTAGCTCCGGAAGTCGCGCAGCCGGTCGAGCACGAGGTCGGCGAGCTGGATCAGCCCGCGGATCTGGTCGTCGTCGCGGTCGACCCACCGGCACTCGGGCTCGTCGGCGACCGGCACGAAGCCGTCGTGGCGTTCCCAGACGAACAGGGTGCGGTCGGCACCGAGCACGTACTGCTGCCACCAGATCTGGCGGAGGTAGTGGCGGGGGATGCTCCGCCAGCCCTTGCCGGTGGTCTTGATCTCGGCGAGGACGACCCGCGACGAACCGTCGACGCCGACGCCGTCCGGGGTCGCGAGGTGGGCGCGGTTGGTGGCGGCGTGGAACAGGTGTGCGGACGGCTGGATGCCGTGCGTCGCGGCGACCCAGGCGGCGATGACCGGTTCGCGTTCCTTGCCGTGCTCCGTGTACGAGTTGCCGGAGAACCGCGAGCCGTACCGCTTGTCGGTGACGACCGCGTCGACGGCGCGCAGGGAGGCGAGCCGGGCGACGTCGGTGGCGGTGATGCCCATGGCGCGGGCGCGGAGCCACGCGACGCGGTCGGACGAGTGCGCGACGATGCGCTCGGTGTGCCCGCGGAGCGCGGTGAACGCGTCGTGGACGACGGGGCCCGATGCCGTGGAGCCGGCCACGGGTGCGACCGACGCCGGCGTGCCGGGGGCGGGTTGCGCCTCCAGGCCGGGGTCCAGGTCGCCCCACAGGGTGGGCTGCACGATCGTCACCCGTCGATTCTCTCCCCACGCACCGACGAGACGAAACCGACGCACCGGCGGACCCACGGACGCGACGCACCGGCAGACGCACGGACGCGACGCACCGGCAGACGCACCGGCGGACGCACGGACGCGACGCACCGGTCAGGAGACCAGCTGGCGCCCCTCGGCGAACGTCACCAGCTCGTCGACCCCCGCGGGGGAGAGCGCGTACCCGATGGCGAGCGCCGCCGCTCCCTGGAGCGCCGCGAGCGACCCCGCCCGCGACTGCGCGATCACCAGGTGTTCCGTGGCGAGGGGCATGGAGCGGGAGTAGACGACCTCGCGGACCCCGGCGAGGAGGTGCTCCCCGGCCTGGGTGATCGATCCGCCGAGCGCGATGACCGACGGGTTCATGAGCGAGACGCACGTGGCGAGGACCTCGCCGATGTCACGTCCGGCCTGGCGCACCGCCTGGATGGCGTCGAGGTCCGACCGGTTGACGAGTTCGAGGACGTCCGCGCTGGAGTGCACGTCGTGCCCCTTCGCGCGGAGTCGTCGGGCGATGGCCGGACCGGAGGCGACGGCCTCGAGGCACCCGGTGTTCCCGCAGTGGCACGGCACGTCGCCGGCGCTCGAGACCCGGACGTGACCGATGTCACCCGCGGTGCCCTGCGCGCCGCGCTGGAGCTCGCCGTCCGAGACGATCCCGGAGCCGATGCCGGTGGCGACCTTGACGAAGAGCAGGTGGTCGACGCCCGGCCAGCCGTGCTCGCGCTCCCCGAGGGCCGCGATGTTCACGTCGTTGTCGAGCAGGACGTGGGCGGCGATGTGCGCGCGCAGCCATCCGGGCACGTCGAAGCCGTCCCAGCCCGGCATGATCGGCGGGTTCGCGGGGCGTCCGGTGGAGAACTCGACCGGCCCCGGGACGCCGATGCCGATCGCGATGACGTCGTCCCGGGCGCGGCCGACCTCGTCGAGGAGCGCGTCGATCGTCTCGACGAGCCACGTCAGGGTGGGGACCGGGCCGGCCGCGATGTCGATGCGTGCCTCGCGGGTGGCGAGCGGCTCGGCGACGAGGTCGGTGACGGCGACGCGGCCGTGCGAGGCCCCGAGGTCGGCGGCGATGACCAGGCGTGCGCGGGGCATCAGCGCCACCTGCGCAGGCGGGCGTCCGCCCGTGGACGCCGCGGTGTCCACGGGTCCGACGAGCCCGACCTCGATGAGGGCATCGAGGCGCACGCCGATCGTGGAGCGCGCGAGTCCCGTCAGGCTGGCGAGCTCGGCCCGGGTCCGCGGCACGCCGTCGCGGAGGATCTGGAAGAGCTCGCTCGTCCCGACCGGAGGCGACGCTGCCGTCCGGTTCAAGTCGACCATGTGGGGGAGTGAAGCACACATCGAACGCGCCACGCAACGAAGTTCGTCGAAGAACCACGAACTTCTGCTTGACCGCCGACAAAAGTGGTCATAGTGTGACGCTCGGTCGACGACGACCACACCATCTCGACGAGGAGAACCCCTGGTGACCCAACCGCTCTCGGTCCAGCTCTACACAGTCCGCGACGCCCTCGCTGCCGATCTGCCCGGCACGCTGCAGCGCATCGCTGACATCGGCTACACGAACGTCGAGGCCTTCGGCTTCGTCGACCGCGCCGAGGCGCTGCGCGATGCCCTCGCCGCGGCCGGACTGCAGAGCCCGAGCGGCCACGCCCGGCTCCTCGACGCCGGCGAGCAGGACCTCGAGCAGATCTTCCACGCGAGCGTCACCGTCGGCCTCACGACCCTGATCGACCCGCACATCGACGAGGCCCGCTGGACCACCCGCGAGGACGTCGAGGCCATCGCCCGCGAGCTGAGCGCCATCGCTCCCCGTGCCGCGGACCACGGTCTCACTCTCGGCTACCACAACCACGCGTTCGAGTTCTCGAACCGCATCGACGGCGTCTCCGCCTACGAGGTCTTCGCCGACGCGCTCTCCGACGACGTCGTGCTCGAACTCGACACCTACTGGGTGAAGGTCGGCGGCGACGACCCGGTGGCGATCATCGGCAAGTACGGCGACAAGGTCCAGTTCCTGCACGTCAAGGACGGCGACGGTTCGCACGACGACAAGAAGCAGGTCGCCGTGGGCAACGGTGTCATGCCGATCCGCGAGATCATCGCCGCGGCGCCGGACGCGCTGCACGTCGTCGAGCTCGACGACCACGAGGGCGACGTCTTCCAGGCCGTCACCGACTCCTACACGTTCCTCGAGGGGGCCCGCGCATGACCGACACCACCACCGCGACCGACACGCAGGTCGACGCCACCGAGACCACCCGCACCGGCCCGGTCGGCGTCGGCGTCATCGGCGCCGGGGTCATCTCCGACCAGTACCTCTCGAACCTCACGGTCTTCCCCGACGTGACGGTCCACTTCATCGCCGACATCGACCTGCCCCGCGCAGCGGCACAGGCGGAGAAGTGGGGCGTCGCCGGTTCCGGCACGGTGGAGGAGCTCCTCGCGAACGACGACATCGAGATCGTCGTCAACCTGACGATCCCGGCCGCCCACGTCGAGGTCGCCCTGCAGGCCCTCGCCGCCGGCAAGCACGTCTGGGGCGAGAAGCCCTACGCCCTCGACCGTGCGAGCGCCGCCGAGCTGCGCGACGCCGCCCGTGCCGCCGGCAAGACCGTCAGCGTCGCCCCGGACACGTTCCTCGGTGCCGGGCTCCAGACCGCGCTGCGCACCATCCGCGACGGTCGCATCGGCACCCCGCTCAACGGCCTGACGCTCTTCCAGAGCCCCGGCCCGGAGTCGTGGCACCCGAGCCCCGAGTTCCTCTTCGCGTACGGCGCCGGCCCGCTGTTCGACATCGGCCCGTACTACATCACGACCCTCGTGCAGGCGTTCGGCCCCGTGAAGAAGGTCACCGCGACCGCGTCGAAGTCCCGCGCGACCCGCACCATCGGCTCCGGCCCGAAGGCGGGCACCGAGTTCCCGGTCGAGGTCCCGACGAACCACTCGGCCCTCATCGAGTTCGAGAACGGCGGCAGCGCGCAGAGCGTCTTCTCGTTCGAGTCCGACCGCGGCCGCACCGGCTTCGTCGAGATCGCGGGCGAGACCGGCACGGTCGTGTTCCCCGACCCGAACAACTTCGACGGCGACACCGAGCTGTACGCACTCGGTTCCGAGGAACCCGAGACGATCCCCGCCGTGGGGTCCACCTACTCGCGCGGCACCGGCGTGGTCGACCTGGCCCGCTCGCTCCGTGCAGGAGAGGAGAACCGGGTCCCCGGTGCCCTCGCCTTCCACGTCCTCGACGTGATGGTCTCCATCGCCGAGGCAGCCGAACGTGGTGAGGCGGTGCTCGTGGAGAGCACCGTCGCACCCTCCCCGACCCTCCCCGAGGGCTGGGACCCCGCGGCGTCGACCCTGGCCTGACCGGCCGGAGCGGCACCGCACACACAGCAGCACCCGACAGCACGACCAGTACCACCCCCTGCACCATCTCAACGACGAGAAAGTAGAGAGTCATGCGCACTGCCATCCGCGCACTGGCCATCACCGCGGCCGCGGCACTCACCGTGACCGGCCTCGCAGCCTGCTCCTCCGGAGGCTCCGGTTCGTCCGGCGACTCCAAGACGCTCACCTACTGGGCGTCCAACCAGGGCACGTCGCTCCAGAACGACAAGGAGGTGCTGACCCCCGTCCTCAAGAAGTTCACCAAGGAGACCGGGATCAAGGTCGACCTCCAGGTCATCGGCTGGAACGACCTGCAGAACAAGATCCAGACCGCCGTCACCTCGGGCCAGGGCCCCGACGTCGTCAACATCGGCAACACCTGGGCGACGTCGCTCCAGGCCACCGGCGCCTTCCAGGAGTTCGGTGACTCGGAGATGAAGGCGATCGGCGGGTCCGACAAGTTCGGCAAGGTCGCGCTCTCGACCGGTGGCGCGCCCGGCAAGACCGTCACGAGCGTCCCGCTCTACGGCCTCGCCTACGGCCTGTACTACAACAAGAAGATGTTCTCGGACGCCGGCATCGAAGCGCCGACCACGTGGGAGGACCTCACCGCCGACGCGAAGAAGCTCACCTCGGGTGACAAGTACGGCTTCACCATCGCCGGTGGCTCGTACACCGAGAACTCGCACTTCGCGTTCATCACCTCCGCCCAGAACGGCGGCGAGTGGTTCGACAAGGACGGCAAGCCGACCTTCACCCAGAAGGCGAACGTCGACGGCATCAAGCGCTACCTCGACCTGATGCAGTCCGACAAGGTCGTCAACCCGTCGAACGCGCAGTACGACAACGGCACCCAGGCCGTCTCGGACTTCGCGAACGGCAAGGCCGCGATGATGCTCACGCAGAACAACGCGAACGCGACCATCACGTCGCAGGGCATGAAGACGGACGAGTTCGGCGTCGTGCCGTTCCCGACCACCGCTGACGGTCAGGACATCGCGTCCTTCCCGGCCGGCATCAACCTGTCGATCTTCAAGAACACGAAGAACAAGGACGGCGCGCTCAAGTTCGTCAAGTACATGACGAGCGCGGACACGCAGACGACGCTCGACAAGCCGTACTCGGCGCTGCCGGTGCTCGCCGCGGCTGCTGACTCGGTCACCGACGAGCAGACGAAGACGTTCCTCGACATCTACAACAACAAGGCGAAGCCGCTCCCGCTGGTGCCCGCCGAGGACCAGTTCGAGTCCACGGTCGGCAAGGCGATGAACGACATGTTCGCCAAGATCGCGACCGGTTCCACCGTCTCGGACAGCGACATCAAGTCGGCGCTCCAGACCGCCCAGGACCAGGTGTCCCAGGCCGCTGGTTGATCCGCCCAGGAGGCCCGGGTCGCGTCCGCAAGGACGCGCCCGGGCCTCCACCCCTCAGGTCCACGGCCCCGCCCACGTCGAGCCCGCGACCTGCGGTTCCGCACCCGGCCACACGCCGGGGGTGAGCCGATCGGCTCACGCATGCCGCGCCTCCCGACCGCTGCCACGGTCCGCGCGAAGCACCCGATCCCCCTCCTGCCGAAAGGCCCCCGCTCATGTCCACCTCGGTCCTGCCCGACTCCGAGCGCATCGACCTGACCCACACGAAGGGCCCGACCACGTCGGGCCGTCCGCCCGGTCGGAAGCGCAAGGGACACTGGCTGCCCTACGCGCTCGTCGCGCCCGCCATCCTCTTCGAGCTGCTGATCCACATCGTGCCGATGCTCACCGGCATCTGGATCTCGTTCATCCAGCTCACCAAGTACTTCATCGCCAACTGGGGTGCCGCACCGTTCGCGGGGCTGCGCAACTACTCGGTCGTCATCGACTTCGACCAGGCGATCGGCAAGGGCGTCCTGAACTCGTTCCTCATCACGTGCGGCTTCACGGTCCTCGTGGTCGGGCTCTCGTGGACCTTCGGCATGGCCGCCGCGGTCGCGCTGCAGAAGCCGTTCAAGGGGCGCGGTCTGTTCCGCACGCTCTTCCTCGTGCCGTACGCGCTGCCGATGTACGCCGGCATCATCACCTGGAAGTTCATGTTCCAGCGTGACTCGGGTGCGATCAACCACATCCTCGTGGACCAGTTGCACCTGTTCAACGGCACCGGGCCGTTCTGGCTGATCGGCTCGAACGCCTTCGTCTCGGTCGTCGTCGTGGCGATCTGGAAGACCTGGCCGTTCGCGTTCCTCATGCTCATGGCCGGCCTGCAGTCCGTGCCGAACGACGTGTACGAGGCCGCCTCGGTCGACGGCGCGAAGCCCTTCCGGCAGTGGCGCTCGATCACGCTGCCGATGGTGCGCCCGGTCAACGTGACGCTCGTGCTCGTGATGTTCCTCTGGACGTTCAACGACTTCAACACGCCGTTCGTGCTGTTCGGTTCGACCGCCCAGCCCCCGGCGGCGGACCTGCTGAGCTTCCACATCTACAACGCGTCGTTCATCACCTGGAACTTCGGCTCCGGTGCCGCGATGAGCGTCCTGCTCCTCATCTTCCTGCTCATCGTCACCGGCATCTACCTCGCCGTGACCAACCGGAGGTCCGTCCGTGCGTGAGACATTCGGCGCCAAGTCCTTCAAGGTCGTGACCCTGGTCGTCCTGACCCTGTTCACGGTCGTCCCGCTCTACGTGATGATCACCACGGCCATCAAGCCGCTCGGTGACGTGCAGAACGACTTCACGTGGATCCCGACGAACATCACCATCCAGCCGTTCATCGACATGTGGTCGACGGTCCCGCTCGGCAAGTACTTCATCAACTCGCTCGTGGTCTGCACGGTCGCGACGGTGTTCTCGCTGATCATCGCGACCTTCGCCGCCTACGGTGTCTCGCGCTGGAACTTCAAGGGCAAGAGCACCTTCACCACCGCGGTGCTCTCCACCCAGATGTTCCCCGGTGTGCTGTTCCTGCTCCCGCTGTTCCTCATCTTCACGAACCTCGGGAACGCGCTCGGCATCCAGCTCGTCGGCAGCTGGACCGGCCTGATCATCACGTACCTGACGTTCACGCTCCCTTTCTCGATCTGGATGCTCGCGGGCTACTTCGAGACCATCCCGCGTGAACTCGACGAGGCCGCGATGGTCGACGGCTCCGGCCCGATGGGTGCCCTGTTCCGGGTCATCCTGCCCTCGGCGCGTCCGGGTCTGGTCGCGGTCGGCATCTACTCGTTCATGACGGCGTGGGGCGAGGTGCTCTTCGCCTCGGTCATGACGAACGGCGACGGGCAGACGCTGGCCGTCGGTCTGCAGCAGTACTCCACGCAGACGAACGTGTACTGGAACCAGATCATGGCGGCGTCCCTCGTCGTCTCGATCCCGGTCGTGATCGCGTTCCTCATCGTGCAGCGGCAGTTCGTGGCCGGCCTGACGGCCGGTGCGGTGAAGTAGGCAGGACCGCCTGACGGGAGGCGCGGTGCGGGTCCGACCCGCACCGCGCCTCCCGTCCGTGCGTGCGCTGGTGCGCGGGTGTGCGCGCCGGTGCGCGGGTGCGTGCGCTGGCAGCGAGACTCGGCCAGGCGGACGCTTTCGCGTCCGCGAGGCCACGAAGGTGTCCGCCGGGGCGAGACTCGGCGGACGGAATCCGGACAGGATGGGACCATGAGCGAGCCACGCGGGCGGCAACTGCTGCCGGGACAGACCAGCCGAGTGCACGTGTACGACGTCGAGAGCCGGACGAGCCGGCTCGTGTTCGAGTCGAGCTCGGTGCTCGTCGAGGCGCCGAACGTGTTGCCAGACGGCACCCTCGTGCTGAACGGGGACGGCGACCTCTGGCTGCTGCGGCCCCCTGCCGACGGCGACGCCGTGCTCGACGAGACCGACCTCGTGCGCGTCCCGATGCCCGGCGTCCCCGAGATCAACAACGACCACGTGCTCGACCCCTCGGGCAACTCCGTCGTGGTGAGCGCCCGCGACGGGGACCTGTACCGGGTGCCCGTGCCGGCCGGGGGAGCGGCGGCGACCCTCACCGACGTCACCACCGCGCTGCCGGTCGCCCGGAAGTTCTACCTGCACGGCATCGCGCCCGACGGCGAGACCCTCGCGGCGATCGTCGGGGAGCGCACCGAGGAGGGCGTCTGGACCACCGACGTCGCCCTCGTCGACCCGGCCACCGGGGACCCGACGTTCCTGACCCGCGACGAGCACCCCGACGACGGCGTCTCGTTCGCGGGCGACATGCTCGTGTGGAACTCGGAGCGGTTCACGCCGGGCACCGCGCAGCTCGTCGCCCTCTGGCCCGGGGCGACCGACCCGGTCCGGATCACGAACGACGACCGGGTGAACTGGTTCCCGCACGTCTCGCCGGACGGTGCCCACCTGCTCTACCTGTCGTACGAGCCCGGCGTGCAGGGCCACCCCGCTGACCACCGCGTGGAGCTCCGGCTCCTGCCCGGCTCGCTCGTGCGCGGTGCCCGGATCGCCGTCCAGCCGGAGACCCTCGTCACGCTCGAGGGCGGGCAGGGGACCGTGAACGTGCCGCCGTGGTCGCCGGACTCGCGCTGGTTCGCGTACTGCGACTACCCGGTGGCGTAGGGGCGCCGCGAGTTCACGCGCTGAGCGACAGTTCACGCGCTCGGTGGCCCGTGAACTGTCGCTCAGCGCGAAACACCGGCGGAGCAGCGGCCCCGGCGGCCCCGGCGGCCGGCCCCGCCTACACCTCGCGCACCTGGCCCTGCTTGATGTGCAGGCGGCGCTCGGCCCGCTTCGCCACCCACGAGTCGTGCGTGACGATGACCACGGTGAGCCCGCGCTCCTTCCACTGCTTCTCGATGAGCCCCATGATCTCGTCACGGGTCGCCTCGTCGAGCGCACCGGTCGGCTCGTCCGCCAGCAGCACGCTCGGGTTCTTGACCAGCGCCCGCGCGATGGCCACGCGCTGCTGCTGCCCGCCGGACAGCTCCGCGGGCAGGTGGTCGAGCCGTTCGCCGAGGCCGACCTCCCGGAGCGCCGCGGTCGCGCGGTCGCGGATCTCCGACCGCGACCGGTTCGCGAGGGACCCGGCGAACGCGGTCTCGACGTTCTCCAGCGCCGTCAACGTCGGGATGAGGTTGAAGCTCTGGAACACGAACCCGATCTCGGTCGCCCGCAGGTTCGTCAGCGCCCCGTCCCCGAGCTTCGCCACGTCCTGGTCACCGAGGAGCACGCTGCCGGCACTCGGACGGTCGAGCGCGCCGAGCATCTGCAGCAGGGTCGACTTGCCGCCGCCGGTCGGCCCCTGGATCGCGACGAGCTGTCCCTGCGGGATGGTCAGGTCGACGTTCGTCAGCGCGGTGACGGTCCGGTTCTTCTGCTTGTACGTCTTGCTCACGTTCTTCAGGGCGTAGATCGGCCTGGAGGCGCGGCTCGCCTCCGAAGCGGAGGGCGCGGTGTCGATGCTGGTCACGGGGGCTCCTGTCGGTTCCGGTGTCGATGCGGTGCTGTCGGGGCCGGCGACGACGGGGGTCGCGCCGGTGGTCGGCCCGGGCATCAGGCCACGCTCCGCAGGGCCTCGGCCGGACGGAGCCGGCTCGCCCGCCAGCCGCCGAGTGCGCCGGCGATGAGGCCGCCGAGCACGGCGAGGCCGATCGCGAGCAGGATCACCTCGACGGTGACGGGGGCGTGCAGGACGACGTCGGTCGTCGAGGCCGTGCTCGCACCGCCACCGCCGAACCCACCGGCGGGGGCGCCACCGGTCGTGCCGCTGCCGGCCGCCGCCGTCGCCGCGCCGCCGGGCATCCCGCCGCCGCCCATGCCGCCGCGGTTCGTCGTGGACGAGGCGCTCGCCGAGATCGTCGGGGAGATGACGTTCACGACGAGGATGCCGATGAGACCAGCGGCCGCACCGATCACGCCGCCGATGATGCCCTGCACGAGGGACTCGCCGGCGACCTGGCGCGTGATGCGGCCGTTCGACCAGCCGATCGCCTTGAGGGTGCCGAACTCCCGCGTGCGTCGGGTGACGCCGGAGATCGTGAAGAGGATGGCGATGAGGAACGCCGCCGCGAGGACGACGATCGACAGCCAGGTGCCGAGGTTCGAGACGAGGCTCGAGGCGGTGCTCAGCGAGCCCGAGACGCTCGACGCGAGGTCGGCCTCGGTCGAGACGGTGGCGCTGGTGAGCTGCTTCTGCAGCGCGGACTTGATCGTGCCGACGTCCGACGAGGACGACGCCGAGACGTAGATCGAGGTGACCTTGCCGTCCAGGTCCGCCAGTGCCTGCGCGGTGTCCAGCGGGATGTACGTGTTCGAACCGGTGGTCGACGACGAACCGGTGGACGACACGATGCCGATGACCGAGAAGTCCTTCCCGCCGATGGACACGGTGTCGCCGACGGCCTTCGACTCGCTCTTCGCGTAGGCGGCGTCGAGCACGACGACGTCCTTGCCCGCGTCCGCCGACGTGAACGCGCGACCCTTCGTGAGCTCGGTGCTCGTCAGTGGCCCGACGGTGTCACCGGACACCGGGATGCCCGTGACGGTGAACGAGTCGACGCTGAACGACCCGCCGCCGAAGCCGCCGCCGCCCTCGCCGCCGCCCTCGCCGCCGCTCGGCGGACCCTGCTGGGTCCCGGTGCCGCTGCTGTCGCTCGAGCTGCTGCTGCTGTCGGACTGCTGCTGCACCTGGCCCGAGAACGTGCTGTTCTCGAGGGTCAGGACACCGGTCGCGGCCTTCACTCCGCTCGTGCTCGTGACGGTCTGCACGTCCGACGCGCTGAGCGTGCTGGACCCGCGGGAGACGGCGAGCCGGGACTGCGAGAGGTCGGTCGAACCACTGCCGCTGCCGGAGCTGCCCTGGCTGCCGAAGTCGAAGCTCGGACGCCCGGTGGCGGAGCCGGTCGGGGTCTCGGTCTTCGTCACGGTGATGTCGGTACCGACGCCGTAGACGGACTGCAGCACGCTCGCCTGCGCGGCCTTCACGCCGCCCGCGATCGAGGACACGATGACCACGAGGGCGATGGCGAGCGCCATGCCGATCGCGATGATGACGGTCTGCTTCTTGCGGTTCGTGAGTTCGCGCCTGAGGTAGGTCAGGAACATGGTTCTCCTCGGTGTTGGGATCGAGGAGACCGTAGGGAGGCAGTCGATGAGCGGCGCTGCGGGATCCCAAGAACTTCCGATGAAGCCTCAGCTGGCGTCGCCGTACGTCCGGCGGAGGTGCTCGGCGTAGCCGCCCGGTGTCCGACCGTCGAACCGGCCGCTCGTCACCACGGGGAGGTCCGTCGTCGCGCGCACGTCGAACCCGAGGGCTCGTGCACGCTCGACGAGCCGGACGTCCTCGTGCTCGGGCACCGGGTCGAAGCCGCCGATCGCCAGGCACACGTCCCCCCGCAGCCCGAGGTTCGCACCGTGCACGTGGCCGAGCGTCGACCCCGGCGGGTGCGCGTGCGTCCACCGGGCGAGGACCACGGGGTCGAGGTCGTCCGGGTCCGGGACCACGGCCCCCACCAGGACGTGCGCGCCGTCGGCGTGGGCCTCGACCTGCTGCACGAGCCAGCCCGGGTCGACGCGGGAGTCGGCGTCCGTGTGGGCCGTCCACCGCGCGGACGGCTCCGGTCCCGTCGCGAGGGCACGGGTGGTCCCGACGGCCCGTGCTCGTCCGACGCCGAGGTGCGCGGTCTCGACGACCTCGAGGGGGACCTCGGTCCAGAGCGGGTCCGCGGGCGCCGCCGACCGGAGGACGAACGCCGTCCGGTCCGTGCACCCGTCCAGGACGACCACGACCGACACCTCGACGGTGGGGTGCGCTCGCCGCAGGACCCGGACCGCGTCGGCGAGAGCGTCGACGCAGCCGCCGATGCCGTCCTCCTCGTCGTGTGCCGGCACGACGACGTCGACGCGTGCGGGGAGCGTCACGGGGTCAGCCCTTCCGTCGTCGCGACGGAGACCACCGACGGACCGGGGAAGACGCTCAGGACGAAGTCCTCCTCGACGTGCCGGACGAGCGCGGGCCGCGGCCACCGCTCGGCGATGCGGGCGTCCACGGCGTCACCCGAGGTCACGGCGTCGTCGTCGGGGTGCCGCCAGTGACAGGCGACGAGGACACCGTCGTCGTCGAGGGAACCGAGCACCCGGTCGATCGTGGCGTCGAGGTCCGCCGGCGACAGGTAGTACCCGACCTCGGACACCACGACGAGGTCCCATCGACCGTCCGGCCACTCCGACGGCAGCTCGGCCTGGACGAACCGGGCGGCCGGCGCACGCAGCCGGGCACGTTCCAGTGGTGCCGCGGCGATGTCGTTCCCGAGCACGGCGTCGGCGCGCTCGGTCAACGCGGCCGTCAGCACCCCCGTCGCGCAGCCGAGCTCGAGCGCGGACCGGTACCGCTCGCGGGGGAGCGCCGCCAGGGTCACGGCACGCTTCCGCCGTTCGTACCAGGAGCCCTCGAAGTCCCAGCCCTCCGGCTTCCGCTCGTAGTGGGCGTCGAAGGACTCCCGGGAGCGGGAGGACTGCACCGCGGACACGGCGAAGAACCACTCGGTCGGCCGCAGGTGGTGCGCGGCGTGCCGGGCGTCGACGATCGCCTCGTCGCCCGGGGCCGGCGAGAGCGGCCGGGTCTGCGAGGGGTAGGCGTCGAGTGCGGCGCGCTTCCGGTCCAAGACCGCCGACGACAGCGCCAGCGACCGGGCCCGGTCCCAGGGCGCCGCGGGGTCCGACGGGTCGTCCCAGTGCCACGCCCAGATCGGGTACTCGAGCAGCTCCGCTCCCGGAGTGCCCGCGACGACGTCCGCAGCGACCTCGCCCGCGATGCGGTGGTCCCGGTGCCCGTCCCCACGCCAGGGCGCGACGACGAGCACGGGACCGTCGACCGGCCCGACCCGCTCGGTGAGCGCCGCCCGGAGCCCGTCCGGGTGCTCACGGAGCCCACCGTCCGGGACGTCCAGGACCGTCGCGCTCGCCGCGGGGGCGAGTGCCGCCAGCGCCGCCCGGAACTCGGCGTCCCGGATCACCCGGAGCCGCTCGGGGGAGGTGGTCGGCGAGTCCGGGTGCGAGCCCTCGCCGCGGGTCACGAGCAGCACGTGCACGGGGACACCGGCGTCCGCGGCGGACGCGATCAGCCCGCCGGCGCCGAGGGTCTCGTCGTCGGGGTGCGGCGCGACGACCACGACCGCGGCGACCCCGTCGAGCCGCACCGGCAGCGAGGGCACCGACCGCAGGAAGGGCGTCCAGTCCGCGGGGTCGGTGCCCGGCTCGCGGTGGTCGAAGCTCACCACGCGACACCGCCGCGCTCGACGACGATGCGGCCGGTACGGGCGAGGTCCCGCTCGCCGTGGTCCTGCAGCACGTAGAGCTCGAGGTCGGCGACGCGCGCGGCGACCGCCGGGTCCGAGGTCAGGGGAGCGGGGCCGATCGTCCGCACGACCCGCTCCCGGACGGCGTCGACGGCCCGGCGGACCCGGGAGCGCACGACCTGGGCGAGCAGCGACCAGTCGTCGTCGGAGGTCGGGGCGGACGCGGCGCCGGAGTCGGTGCCCGGGCCGTCGATCCGGGCCGCGGCGTCGGCGAGGGCGTCCTCGGCGTCGGCGAGGTCGGCCACCGTCGCGCCGAGGGCGGCCTGCAGCAGCTCGGACCCGGGCCGGGACACCACCAGGGAGCGGAGCACCCGGGCGAGTCCGACCGCGCCACCCCACCAGCACGCCGCGACACCGATCCCGCCCCAGGCGAACCCCGGACGCGTGAGGTACCACCCGGGAGCGCCGACGGGCGTCGCGTGCACCCCGGCGAAGTCGACCGGGCCGCTCGGCACGTCCGGCATGCCACGGGCGACCCAGGCCTCGTCGTGCACCGTCACACCGTCCTGCCGGAGGTCCACCGCGAACAGCTGCCGGTCGTCCCCGACGTGGGCGGTGACGAGCGCGTTCGAGAGGCTCGACGCGAGGGAGCACCACGGCTTCGTGCCGTCGAGCGCGAACGAGCCGCCCGAGCCGCCCGACGTCGCCGTGAGCCGCAGCCCCGGGCCCTCGGCGGCGAACACGCCCCACGTCGACCCCTCCGGGGCGTCCACCCCGGCCTGGGCGAGGATGCCGAGCGCGTCGAGGTGCGGCTCGACCGTGCGCGCGAGGGCGACGTCCGCGGCTGCGACGGCAGCCAGAGCGGCGAAGGACCCGCCGGCCGTCCCCGCGGACAGCAGCGGGGCGGTGGAGGCGACCGACCGCGCGAACGCGAGCCGGTCCGCCGGGGTCGCGCCGCGCCTCCCGGGACCGCCTGCGATCCGGGCGGACTCCTCGATGCGCGCGGTGTCGACGGATCGGGCGGAGGCCGGCCAGGCCGAGGATCGGAGCATGGCGCTCACGGTACGGAGCGGACGCCGAGTGCCTGCTCGGGAATCCACAGAGCGCCGAGGGGCGCTCCACAGACTGCTCATAGGAAACTCTCGATACTCGAAGACGTGACCATCTCCCAGCCTGCAGCAGCCCCGCGCCTCACGCGTGCCGACGGAACCCCGTTGCGCATCCTCGTCGTCGACGACGAGGCCAGCCTCACCGACCTCCTGTCCATGGCGCTCCGCTACGAGGGCTGGGACGTCAAGAGCGCGAACGGCGGCCAGGACGCACTGAGCACGGCGCGCGAGTGGAAGCCCGACGCGATGGTGCTCGACGTGATGATGCCGGACCTCGACGGTCTGCAGGTGCTCAGCCGGCTGCGGCAGAACAACGACGACACCCCGGTGCTGTTCCTCACCGCCAAGGACTCCGTTGAGGACCGCGTCACCGGTCTCACCGCGGGCGGCGACGACTACGTCACGAAGCCCTTCTCCCTCGAAGAGGTCGTGGCGAGGCTCCGCGGGCTCATCCGTCGCTCGCAGATCTCGATCTCCGAGGCCGGCGACTCGCGCATCGTCGTGGGCGACCTGGTGCTCGACGAGGAGTCGTACGAGGTGTCCCGCGCCGGTCGGCCGATCGAGTTGACCGCGACCGAGTTCGAGCTCCTCCGCTTCCTGATGCGCAACCCGCGCCGCGTGCTGTCGAAGGCGCAGATCCTCGACCGCGTCTGGTCCTACGACTTCGGGGGCAAGTCCTCCGTCGTCGAGATCTACATCTCCTACCTGCGCAAGAAGATCGACGCGGGCGAGACCCCGATGATCCACACCGTGCGCGGCGTCGGGTACGTCATCAAGCCCACGTCCTGAGGTCGGTGCAGTGACCCTCCGTCGTCGGCTCGTCCTGAGCATCGTCGCGCTCGTCGTCGCCGTCAGTGCGGTCATCGGTGCCGGGAGCATCATCGCGCTCGCGTCCATCCAGACGGGCACGATCGACAGCCAGCTCTCGAAGGCGACCGACCGTGCGAGCACGAAGTTCGGCGAGGGACAGCAGAACCCGAACGGGCAGCGCCCGAACGACGACGCCCTGCAACCCCTCGGCCAGGCGGCCGGCACCCTCACCGCGTACTACTTCTCCGGTGGCGGCGCGGGCGGGATCGTCCTGACCGACAACAGCTCGCGGCTCCAGCTCACGACGACGCAGCTCGACCGCCTCGGCAACGTCAAGGTCGGCGTCGACCCGGCCACGATGGACCTCGGCGGATCGCTCGGCCGCTACCGCGTGGCCGCCGTGCAGGTCGACAACCCGGTGCTCGGCAACGCCGTCCTCGTGGTCGGACTCCCGATGTCGCCCGTGTACGAGAGCGTCCGGTCGCTGCTGCTCGTCGTGATCATCGTCGTCGCGGCAGCGCTCGTCGCCGCGTCCGTCGTCGCCGCGGTCGTCGTCCGCCGGTCCCTGCGGCCGCTCGAACGGGTCGCCGAGACCGCCTCGACCGTCGCCCGCATGCCACTCGAGCGCAGCGACGCCCTGCAGGACGTCCGCGTGCCCGACACCGACCCCCGCACCGAGGTCGGCCGCGTCGGCAGCGCCTTCAACCGGATGCTCGGCCACATCGCCGGCGCCATGCAGGCCCGCGAGCGCTCCGAGCAGAAGGTCCGCCAGTTCGTCGCCGACGCGTCGCACGAACTGCGGACGCCCCTGGCATCGGTGCGCGGGTACGCCGAGCTCACCCGCCGGATGGGTGCGGACCTGCCGAAGGACGTCGTGTACGCGATGAGCCGGATCGAGTCCGAGTCGAAGCGGATGACGAGCATGGTCGAGGACCTGCTGCTGCTCGCCCGACTCGACGAGGGCCGCGAGATCCAGTTCGACGACGTGGACCTCACCGGGCTCGTGCTCGACGCGGTGAACGACGCGCACGCGGCATCGCCGGACCACCCGATCGAGGTGGACGTCCCGTCGACCCCGGTGACGGTGGTGGGCGACGCCGCGCGCCTGCACCAGGTGATCGTCAACCTCGTCACCAACGCCCGCACCCACACCCCGGACGGCACCCGCATCACCGTGGGGCTCGCGCCGTCGGCCTCGGGTACCGGCGTGGACCTGACCGTGCGGGACACCGGGCAGGGCATCGACCCGGAGTTCCTGCCGAAGCTGTTCGAGCGGTTCGCCCGCGCCGACAGCTCCCGCTCGCGCACCGCGGGGTCGACGGGGCTCGGGCTCGCCATCGTGGACGCGGTCGTGCAGGCGCACGGCGGGTCCGTGGACGTGACGAGCGAGCCGGGGGACACCGTGTTCACGGTGCACCTGCCGTCGGAGCGGCCGGCGGCCGACGCGGCGTCGGCCGCGGCTGGCGGTGCGTCGGCAGCGGCCGCTGCGCCTGCTGCGTCGTCCGCGTCCGCTTCCTCTGCCGCGTCCGCGTCCGCTTCCTCGTCCGGGGACGCGACGGACGACTGGTCGGCGACCCCGGTCCCGTCCG
>NZ_MJGQ01000013.1:71497-77427 GCF_001865095.1 Curtobacterium sp. MCBA15_013
TCCCGTCCGACGGTTGGTCGCGACCGTCGTGCCGTGCTACAGTTCTCGAAGCCAAAGACCGCCGGTTGTCGTGCTGCTCGCAGCGCGAACGAAGGTCCTCACTCATGAGGCAGCCCGCGCAGGTGTTCCGAACCACTCCTTCCGTTCGCGGGGGAGCAGCTCCGAGCCTCTGCGCCGGAGCTTTTTTCATGTGGTGGAGTCCTGGGGCTGCCGGCAAGAACCCCAAGGAGAACCATGGCGAACAAGGAAGCTGCGGTCGCCGAGCTCACGGAGTCCTTCCGTAGCTCGAACGCCGTTCTGCTCACCGAGTACCGCGGTCTCACGGTCGCGCAGCTCAAGGAGCTCCGCAACTCGATCCGTGAGCACGCCACGTACGCCGTGGTGAAGAACACGCTGACCAAGATCGCGGCGAACAACGCCGGCATCTCGTCGTTCGACGACGAGCTCGCCGGTCCGTCCGCTCTCGCCTTCGTCCACGGTGACACCGTCGCCGTCGCGAAGTCGCTGCGTGCATTCGCCAAGGCGAACCCCGAGCTCGTGGTGAAGGGTGGTTACTTCGACGGTAACCCGCTCTCCGCGACCGAGGTGGACAAGCTCGCCGACCTCGAGTCCCGTGAAGTCCTGCTCGGCAAGCTCGCCGGCGCCTTCAAGGCCTCGCTGTTCGGTGCTGCGTACCTGTTCCAGGCCCCCCTCTCGCAGGCCGTCCGCACCGTGGACGCCCTTCGCGAGAAGCAGGAGTCCGCGGCCTGATCAGGCTCGCGTTCCACAACCACACGATCTAGCTAGTAGTAGGAGAAAATCATGGCGAAGCTTTCGCAGGACGAGCTCATCGAGGCCTTCAAGGAGCTCACGCTCATCGAGCTCTCGGACTTCGTGAAGAAGTTCGAAGAGGTCTTCGAGGTCACCGCGGCCGCCCCGGTCGCCGCTGCCGCTCCGGCCGCCGCCGGCGCCCCGGCCGAGGCCGCTGAGGAGAAGTCGGAGTTCGACGTCGTCCTCAAGTCCGCTGGTGACAAGAAGATCCAGGTCATCAAGGAGGTCCGTGGCCTGACGTCGCTCGGCCTCGGTGAGGCCAAGGCGCTCGTCGAGACCGCCGACGCCAAGATCCTCGAGGGTGTCAACAAGGAGACGGCCGACAAGGCGAAGGAGGCCCTCGAGGCCGCCGGCGCCACGATCGAGCTCGCGTAGTCTCGACCGTTCGGTCACGAAGGCCGCTGCCCCTCGGGGCGGCGGCCTTCGTCGCGTGCGGGGGCTGCGGCGGGGACTTTTCGCGCTGAGCGACACTTCACGCCGCCCGACGCCCGTGAGGTGTCGCTGAGCGCGTGAGGTCGTCTCCGTCACACCCGGACGCCGTGTGCGCGGAACAGCGCTCGGAGGCGATCGAGTTCGACGAGGTGCCACCACGTGACGCGGATGACCGTGCGGACAGCCGGGAGCGATCGGAGCCGGTCCTCCCGCCGCTTCTCCGCCCAGAGCACGTCGGCGGGGTCGCGCCCGTCGAGCATGCTCGGGTCCACGTACTTCTGGCGACCGTCGAACTCGACGACCACGCCGAGCGACGGGAACCAGAAGTCGACTCGATCCACCGAGCCGTCCGCGTGGCGGAACTCCACCTGTGGTTCGCAGGGTGGGAGTCCGAGCTGGACGAAGCGGATTGCGGTGAAGGACTCGCCGACCGACTCGTGGCGGACGTGGAACGCTGCGAGTACCGTCTCGGCGCGCACTGAACCCCGGGCCGGGCGCTCCGGCACCGCCTGCCGGAGGTCCGCGAGGGCCAGGGTGCCGCCTCGGATGGCTGCGTCGACGGCGACCGCGGCGACGTGCGCCGGCTCCGTCGCGATGACGGCGCACGCGGTGTCCAAGGTGCACGTGACCGGGACGCCGTCGAACGGGCGCGCTCGGGTGCAGGGGGTTCGGCTGCTCGGGTGACGGATGAGCCCGGCACGGTGCTGGATGACCGGGGCCGCCCGATCGGTGACGTGGACACGGTCCGGTGCATCGCCGATCAGCGGCCAGCCGTGGATGAGGGCGGCGCTGAGGTGGGAGAAGACCGATCCCGGACGCAGTCGCGGTGCCACCGCCCGAGCCCTGGCGAGGTGGCGGCCGACCGGGTCCAGTCGATCCCAGTCGGCAGTGCAGATGTACACACCCGCGAGGAGTCGCACCAGTGACCCGGCCGCATGTCGCCGCTGGAGCAGCCGGGCGTGCGACGGGTCCGCCGCGGTCGCTCGGAGCAGGAGGGGGCGCTGTGCTGGCGAGTTCATGCGCTCAGGCTGACCGTTCGCCGGCGGCCCGGACTCGACCGGCCGCAATCTGTGGATGAGCGGCCACCGCCGCGACGCCTGTGGACGGAGGAGTTCACGCGCTGAGCGACACCTCACGGGCTGCGGCGCGCGTGAAGTGTCGGGGAGCGCGTGAAGTCCGCCGGAAGAGACGGGCGGGCGGGTGGCGGCGGGCGCGTCAGCGCAGCGTGCTGTGGCGGCGGCCGTAGGCCAGGTAGAGCGCTGCGCCGGCGACCATCCAGATGCCGAAGGCGATCCAGGTGCCGATGCCGAGGAACACCGCGAGCAGCACGCAGCAGAGCGCGCCGACGATCGGCACGACGGGGAACAGCGGCACGCGGTACGACCGCTCGAGCGACGGCTGGGTCCGACGGAGCACGATGACCGACACGTTCACGAGGGCGAACGCCACGAGCGTGCCGATGCTCGTCGCGTCCGCGAGCTCCCCGAGCGGCACCAGTGCGGCGACGATCGTCACGACGACCCCGATGATGAGGGTGTTCCAGACGGGGGTGCCGGTGCGGTGCGAGACCCGGCCGAACACCTTCGGCACGAGTCCGTCGCGGGCCATCGTGAGCAGGATGCGGGTCTGCCCGTAGAGCACGGTGAGCACGACGCTCGCGATCGCGATGACGGCGCCGATCGAGAACACCAGGGCGACCCACGGCTGTCCGGTGACGTCGACGACGATGCGCACGAGCGAGGCCTCGGTCGACGAGAACGACGTCCACGAGCGGGCGCCGACGGCCGCGATCGCGACGAGGATGTACAGCGCCGTGATGAGCGCGATCGACCCGATGATCGCGCGGGGGAGGTCCCGCCGCGGGTTCTTCGCCTCTTCTCCGGCGGTCGACGCGGCGTCGAACCCGATGTACGAGAAGAACAGCCGGGACGCGGCCGCGGTGACCCCGGCGGCACCCATCGGTGCGAGCGGCTCGAAGTTCTGCGCCTGGAACGCCGAGAACGCCACGATCACGAAGAACACGAGCAGGGCGATCTTCACGATGACCATGACCGTGTTCACCCAGGCGCTCTCGCGCGCACCCGGGAGCAGGACCGCCGTGGCGAGCAGCACCAGGACGGCGGCCGGCAGGTTGACCACGCCGCCCTCGCCCGGAGGCGCCGACAGTGCGGTCGGCAGGTGCAGCCCGAACACCCGCAGGGTCTCGTCGACGTACTCGCTCGCGCCGACCGCGACGGCGGCCACGGAGACGGCGTACTCGAGCACGAGGCACCAGCCGCACACCCAGGCGATGCCCTCGCCCATGGTGGCGTAGGTGTACGAGTAGCTCGACCCGGACGTCGGCACGGCACCCGCCATCTCGGCGTACGACAGCGCCGAGAGGAGGGCGGCGACACCGGCGACGACGAAGGAGATCCAGACCGCGGGACCGGCGAGCGGCACGGCGGTCCCGAGGACGACGAGGATGCCGGTGCCGAGCGTGGCGCCGACACTGATCATCGTGAGGTGCCAGACCCCGAGCGACCGCCGGAGCGGCTCGCCGTCCACCCCCGCCGAGGCCTCGGCCTGCAGCTGCTCGATCGGCTTCCGTCGGGCGAGCTGTGCGCGGAGGGACGTGGGGCGGGTGGGCGCGGACGTCAATGGGACCTCGAGTGGTGCGGGGAAGGGGACGGGAAATGGTCGCATGCCCCCTGAACGGGGTCAAATGAGCCACGGCGGCCCGATGTCCCACCCCGGGGCTAGGTTTGCAGCATGGATCGGGGTGACGCGTCGTGAGCATGCACGGCGGGATGCGCGGCGGCGGCGGCGGTGGTGGTGGTCGCGGTGGCGGCCGGATCTCCAGCGGCGACTTCGAAGCGCAGAAGGCCGCCAACGCCGAGGCGCCCAAGATCCCGAACCTCCTCAAGCGCATCGCCGGGCTGTTCGTGCCGCACCGGAACGCGATCATCCTGACCGTCGTGCTGGTGCTGATCGGCGCCGCGATCTCGGTCGTCCCACCGCTCCTCACCCAGCGGGCGTTCGACGAGGGGCTCTTCCCGAAGGGCGGCGGCGGGCCGGACCTACCCGTGCTGTACGTGCTCGTCGGCGCCATGGTGGTGCTCTGGATCGCGAGCGCAGGGATCGGCGTCTGGCAGACCTACCTCACCGCGACGGTCGGCAACAAGGTCATGGGCGCGATGCGCATGCGGCTGTTCGGACACCTCCAGCGCATGGAGCTCGCGTTCTTCACCCGCACGAAGACCGGGGTCATCCAGTCCCGCCTGCAGAACGACGTCGGTGGCGTCGCGAGCGTGCTCAACAACACGATCTCGTCGATCCTCGGCAACACGGTGACGGTGATCGCCGCCGTCGTCGCGATGCTGCTCCTCAGCTGGCAGATGACCCTCGTCGCGGTCGTCCTGCTGCCCCTCCTCGTGATCGCGCAGCGACGGGTCGGCCAGGTCCGCGCCAAGATCGCCGCGCAGACGCAGGAGTCGCTGTCGGACATGACCGCGATCACGCAGGAGGCACTGAGCGTCTCCGGCATCCTGCTCGCGAAGAGCTTCAACCAGCAGCGTGCGGAGACGCAGCGGTACGGCAACGAGAACCGCAACCAGATCCGCCTGCAGGTCCGTCAGCAGATGTCCGGTCAGTGGTTCTTCGCGATCGTGTCGATCTTCCTGTCGATCATCCCGGCGATCATCTACGTCGTCGCCGCGTACCTCATCATCGGCGACGTGCCGATCACGGCCGGCACGATCGTGGCCTTCACCACCGTGCAGTCCCGGCTGCTGTTCCCGACCGTCGGTCTGCTCCGGGTCGTCCTCGACCTGCAGACCTCCGGGGCGCTGTTCGCCCGCATCTTCGAGTACCTCGACCTCAAGCCCGCCATCACGGACCCGCCCACGGCGAAGCCCGTCGACGAGTCCCGGGTGGGGCACGTCGCCTTCGACGACGTGACGTTCACCTACCCGGACGGCGAGGCGGACAAGCCGACCCTCCGCGGGGTGTCGTTCGAGCTCCAGCCCGGTCAGTTCGCCGCGTTCGTGGGGCCGTCGGGTGCGGGGAAGACGACCGTGTCGTACCTCGTGCCCCGGCTGTACGAGGCGACCGCGGGCTCGGTCCGGTTCGCCGGGCAGGACGTCCGCGAGCTGGCGCACGAGGACCTCATGCGCCACGTCGGCATCGTCAGCCAGGAGACCTACCTGTTCCACGCCACCATCGGCGACAACCTGCGGTACGCCAAGCCGGACGCGACCGACGACGAGATCGAGCAGGCCGCGCGCGCGGCGAACATCCACGAGACGATCGCCTCGTTCCCGGACGGCTACGAGACGGTCGTCGGGGAGCGCGGCTACCGGCTGTCCGGCGGCGAGAAGCAGCGGATCGCGATCGCGCGGGTGCTGCTCAAGGACCCACCGGTGCTCGTGCTCGACGAGGCGACGAGCGCCCTCGACTCGATCTCCGAGCGTGTCGTGCAGACGGCGCTCGACAACGCCGCGGCGGGCCGGACAACGATCTCGATCGCGCACCGGCTCTCGACGATCCGCGATGCCGACGTCATCTTCGTGCTCGACCACGGGCGGATCGTCGAGCAGGGTACGCACGAGGAGCTCCTCGAGCGGGACGGCACCTACGCGATGCTGCACCACCAGCAGAACGCCCCCGCCGACGCCGTCGGCAGCTGACGCACCAGGCGAGCGCGCACC
>NZ_MJGQ01000013.1:78109-147280 GCF_001865095.1 Curtobacterium sp. MCBA15_013
CGCGCCTCCCGTCCGTCGCCGGGTCGCGACCACGGCGTTTTCCGGTCGACCCGACGGACACGAACGATGCTCGTGTGGTAGCTGTGAAGGAACCACACGCAAGCGCACCGTGCCCCTGAGCGGAGTCTGAAGTGACAGCTGTCCCACCGACGTCCGACCCCATCCCGCCCACGGGCCCGATCGCCCCCGATGCACCACGCGTCGTCGAGGACGCGCCCCGCAAGAAGGGGAAGTTCCGCGCGTTCCTCACGAGCGGCTCCCTCGACATCCAGTCCAAGCTCCTCGTGATGCTCCTCGCGGTGAGCATCGTGGCGGCGCTGGTCGTGGGTGTCGTCGGCTACCTGAACGGCCGGAGCTCGCTCGAGGCCGCGGCGTTCAACCAGGTGACCTCGCTGCGCGAGGCGAGGATCACCGAACTGCAGCGCTCCTTCGGCCAGTTCACCCAGACGGTCGTCGCGCAGACCCGCAACGAGAGCGTCATCGGCGCGACGAAGGCGTTCGAGTCGGGGTGGGACGACCTGCAGTCGCGGCCGGTGTCCGACGACGACCACACGAAGGTCGAGGACTGGTACCGGGACTCCTTCGTCCCGCAGCTCGACGACCGCAACGGCGGCACCGCCAACCCGGACCAGTTCGCGCCGACCGAGGACCCGCAGGCCTACCTGCAGGCGCGGTACACGGCGCCGTTCACCGACTACGACAAGGCCATCGACCAGGACGACGCCGGTGACGGCAGTGCGTGGTCGGCGGCGCACGCCGAGTACCAGCCGTACTTCAAGCAGGCGGTCGAGGCCGCCGGGTACGAGGACCTCCTGCTCATGAACACCGACGGGGACGTCGTGTACTCGGCGTACTCCGGCGCGGACCTCGGCACGGACCTCGAGAGCGGGCCCTACCGCGACTCGAACCTCGCGACCGGGTACCAGCAGGCACTGCAGCTGACGAGCTCGGACGACTTCGTGGTGACGGACTTCGCGCGGTACGTGCCGAGCCTCAACGTCCCGACGCTCTGGGTGATGTCGCCGGTGGGGGAGGACGGCAAGATCATCGGGGTGATGGCCGTCCAGGTGCCGGTCGACCTCATCACGCAGGTCATGACGGGCAACGAGCAGTGGAAGGACGACGGCCTCGGGGACACCGGGGAGTCGTACCTCGTCGGTGCCGACCACCTCATGCGGTCGTACCCGCGCCAGCTCATCGAGCACCCGAAGCAGTACCAGCGCGACGTCGTCGCTGCCGGGACGGCGCCGTCGACCGCGGCCCGCCAGGTCGCGGTGAAGGGCTCCGTGCTCCTGCAGGAGGTGAACACCACCCCGGTGACACGGGCGCTGCAGGGGAAATCCGGGACGGTGATCTCGACGGACTACCGCGGGAAGGAAGTGCTCGCGGCGTACGCGCCGCTCGAGGTCGACGGGCTCCGCTGGGTCGTCGTGGCGCAGATGGACACCGCCGAGGCGTTCGCCCCGGTGAACGACTTCGCCCGCAACATCGGCCTCGCGCTCGTCGGCATCATCGTCCTCGTCAGCCTGCTGTCCCTGCTGCTGGCCCAGGTGTTCGTCCGGCCGATCCGGCGGTTGCAGACCGCGGTGAACCGGGTGTCGTCCGGCGACCTCGGCGTCGAGGTGCAGACGAAGGCCGGCGACGAGATCGGCGACCTCGGACTCGCGTTCAACGACATGAGCCGCAGCCTGCAGGTGAAGCAGGACCTGCTCGACGAGCAGCGGCGGCAGAACGACACCCTGCTGCTGACACTCATGCCGGAGGAGGTCGCCCGTCGCTACAAGCAGGGCGACGAGACGATCGCGGCCGACCACCAGGACGTCGCCGTCGTCTACGCGGACATCATCGGGTTCGACGAGTTCGCCGCCGGCCTCACCGCCGAGGAGTCCCTGTCCCTCGTCAACGACGTCTGGCGCTCCCTCGACGAGGCGGCCACCCGCCACGGCGTCGAGCGGGTGCGCACGACCCGGAGCGGGTACCTCGCCAGCTGCGGCCTGAGCGTGCCGCGCGTGGACAACGTCCGCCGTGTCGTCGACTGGGCCGAGGAGGCGCAGGGCGTGCTCGAGCGCTTCAACGCGCAGCACGGATCGAAGATCGGCTTGCGCGCCGGCATCGACACCGGCCAGGTCACGAGCGGGCTCGTCGGCCGCTCGAGCATCGTCTACGACATGTGGGGCGACGCCGTCAGCCTGGCGTACCGGGTGCAGGGGATCGCCCCCGCGCCGGGCGTGTACGCGACGCAGCGCGTGGTCGACAAGCTCGGCGACCGCGGGGGCGTGCAGGACGCCGGCGAGGTGCAGACGCAGGCCGGCCCGCAGCGGGTCTGGAAGCTCGAGCGCACCGGAGCGGCGTCGTGACCGCGTTCTGGGAGCAGCCGTGGTTCTGGCCGGCGATCAGCGTCATCGTCGGCCTGCCGCTGCTGCTGCTCGTCCTCACCGAGCTGCAGTCGAACCTCGAGCGACGCGGCAACTCGCTGCACAAGGTGGTCGGACTGCTGCGGAACGCCGTGGTGCCGATCATCGCGATCCTCGTCCTGTCCGTCCAGGTCACCGACGCGGTCGACCCGGGCAAGCCCGTGGTGAACCAGATCATCGGCACCGTGCTCGGGTTCCTCGTGATCGTGTTCGTCCTGAACGGGCTGAACATCGTCCTGTTCACGAACGCCCGCAAGGGCACCTGGCGCGAGAAGATCCCGTCGATCTTCGTGGACATCGCCCGCATCGTGCTCATCGCGCTCGGGCTGGCGCTGGTGTTCAAGATCGTCTGGGGTGCGGACGTCGGCGGGATCTTCACCGCGCTCGGTGTCGGCTCGCTCGTCATCGGCCTCGCGCTGCAGTCCGCCGTCGGCCCGGTGATCGCCGGGCTGTTCCTGCTGTTCGAGCAGCCGTTCCGGCTGGGGGACTGGCTCGACGCCGGTGGCGTGCGCGGCCGGGTGGTCGAGGTGAACTGGCGGTCGGTGCACATCGACACGGGCGCCGGGATCCTCATCATGCCGAACTCCTCGTTGGCGGGGGCGTCGTTCACGAACCTCAGCCGGACAGGAGGCACGTTCCCGGTCGCCACGGACGTCACGTTCACGACGGACGACCCTCCGGCAGCGGTGGTCGCCCTGCTGCAGCGGGTCGCGTCCGGCCTGCCCCAGCGGTACCCCGGCACGCAGCCGGTGGCGGTGCCGACCGGCGGATCGTCGTACACCGTGTCCTTCGAGGTCCGCGGACCGTCGCAGGAGGGCGACGCGCTCGCCCAGTTCCGGATGTGGCTCTGGTACGCCGCCCGGCGCGCAGGGCTCGGCCTCGACGGCGACACGACCGACGACTTCGTCACCGACGAGCGTCGGGACGCCGCCCTGGCGTCGATCGCGCCCACGCTGTACCTGACGGGCGACGACGGGGCCGCGCTGGCACCGCTCGTCCGGCTCGAGCGGTACGCCGCGGGCGAGACGATCGTCACGGCCGGCACGGTGCCGGACGCGGTCCGGTTCGTCCTGTCCGGCAGCGTCGACCTGCGCGTCCCGTTCGAGGACGCCGAGTTGCCGGCGACACGCGTCGAGACCGGCGACTACCTCGGGCAGACGGCGTTGACCCGGGAGGCGCTGCTCACCACCGCCGTCGCGCTCACCGAGGTCGCGGTGCTGGTCGTGCCCGCCACCGCGCTCGACCAGATCGTGCGCGGCACGCCGGCGCTCGCCCGGGACATGGGGGAGGTGATCGACCGCCGCCGGCAGGAGGTCTCCGCGGCGGTGTCCGCCCACGTCGCATCCCAGCGGAAGACGGTGTCCGCCGCCTAGACTCGACCGCGTGCGTTACGCGAACTCCGTGGTCGACCTCGTCGGCGACACCCCGCTCGTCAAGCTCAACCGGGTGACCGAGGGGGTGCGCGCGACCGTCCTCGTGAAGGTCGAGTACCTCAACCCCGGTGGGTCGTCGAAGGACCGGATCGCCACCCGGATCATCGACGCGGCCGAGGCCTCCGGCGACCTGGGCCCGGGCGGCACCATCGTCGAGCCGACCTCCGGCAACACCGGCGTGGGCCTCGCGCTCGTCGCCCAGCAGCGCGGCTACCGCTGCGTGTTCGTCCTGCCCGACAAGGTCGGCGAGGACAAGCGGAACGTGCTCACCGCGTACGGCGCCGAGATCGTCGTCACGCCGACGGCCGTCCCGCCCGAGCACCCGGAGTCGTACTACTCGGTGTCCGACCGGCTGGTGCGCGAGATCCCGGGCGCCTACAAGCCGAACCAGTACGCCAACCCGAACGGCCCGCGCAGCCACTACGAGACCACCGGTCCGGAGATCTGGCGCGACACCGATCAGCGCATCACGCACTTCGTCGCGGGCGTGGGCACCGGCGGCACGATCTCCGGCACCGGACGCTTCCTGAAGGAGGCCTCGGACGGCCGTGTCCGCATCGTCGGTGCCGACCCCGAGGGCTCCGTCTACTCGGGCGGCACCGGTCGCCCCTACCTGGTCGAGGGCGTCGGCGAGGACTTCTGGCCGACCGCGTACGACCCCGGGGTCCCCGACGAGATCATCGCCGTGTCGGACGCCGACTCGTTCGCGATGACCCGTCGGCTCGCCCGCGAAGAGGGCCTGCTCGTCGGTGGCTCGAGCGGCATGGCGGTCGTCGCCGCGCTCCGCGCCGCCCGCGACCTCACCGAGGACGACGTGGTCGTGGTGCTCCTGCCGGACGGCGGCCGCGGCTACCTCGGCAAGATCTTCAACGACCGGTGGATGCGCTCCTACGGCTTCGCCGAGACCGACGACGAGCGCACGGTGGGGTCGCTCATCGCGGGCAAGGACGGCCGGCTGCCCGACCTCGTCCACGCCCACCCGGCGGACACCGTGCGCGAGGTCGTCGACATCATGACGAAGTACGGCGTCTCGCAGATGCCCGTGCTCAGCGCCGAACCGCCCGTCGTCATCGGCGAGGTCGTCGGCGCGGTGGCGGAGAAGGACCTGCTCGAGCAGGTCTTCACCGGCGCCGCGAAGATGACGGACGCGCTGTCCGGGTTCGTGGGCGACCCGCTCCCGCTCATCGGTGTCGGCGAGTCGGTCTCGTCGGCGCGACGTGCGCTCGAGTCGGCGGACGCCCTGCTCGTCGTCGAGGACGGCAAGCCCGTCACCGTGCTGACCCGCCACGACCTGCTCGCCTACCTGTCCGAGTGACCCGCGTCCCGCGTGACGCCCCCGACCCAACGAGGAACGAAGCCCGCATGACCGAGTTCAGCACCCGCGCCGTCCACGCCGGCCAGGAGCCCGACGGCCCCACCGGCGCCGTCATCCCCCCGATCCACCTCACGTCGACGTACGTGCAGGACGGTGTCGGCGGCATGCGGAACGGCTACGAGTACTCGCGCGCCGGCAACCCGACGCGCGACTCGCTGCAGACCCTCCTGGCGGACCTCGACGGCGGCGTCGCGGCGTACTCGTTCGCGTCCGGGCTCGCCGCCGAGGACGCCCTGCTGCGCGCCACGCTCGTCCCCGGTGCCCGCGTGGTGATGGGCAACGACGTGTACGGCGGGACCCACCGCCTGGTCAGCCGGCTGCACGTGCCGTGGGGCGTCGAGCTCGTGGTCGTCGACATGAGCGACACCGACCGTGTCCGCGCCGCGCTCGAGGGTGCTCCGGCGCAGACCGTCCTCTGGGTCGAGACCCCGACGAACCCGCTCATGAAGATCGCCGACATCGCCGCGCTCGCCGAGATCGGCCACGCGGCCGGTGCCGTGGTCGTCGTCGACAACACCTTCGCGTCGCCGTACCTGCAGCAGCCGCTGTCGCTGGGCGCCGACGTCGTCGTGTACTCGACGACGAAGTACCTCGGCGGCCACTCCGACGTCGTCGGCGGCGCCGTGGTGCTCGCCGACGAGGAGCTCGCCGCGAAGGTGCAGTTCCTGCAGTTCGGCGCCGGGGCGATCTCGTCGCCGTTCGACGCGTTCCTCACCACGCGCGGCATCAAGACCCTCGCCGTCCGGATGGAGCGGCACTCGCGGAACGCCCAGGCGGTGGCCGAGGCACTGGTCGGTGCTCCGGGTGTCGAGCGCGTGTACTACCCGGGGCTCGCCGAGCACCCCGGCCACGAGGTCGCGGCACGCCAGATGCGCGGCTTCGGGGGCATGCTCTCGGTCGCGTTGCGCGGTGGGCCCGAGGCGGCGCGTCGTTTCGCGGAGTCGACCGAGGTGTTCGCGCTCGCCGAGTCGCTCGGCGGGGTCGAGTCGCTCATCGGGTACCCGTCCGAGATGACGCACGCGTCGGTGAAGGGCACGGAGCTGGCGGTGCCGGAGAACGTCGTGCGCCTGTCCGTCGGCATCGAGGACGCCGGCGACCTCGTGGCGGACCTGCAGCAGGCGCTCGCGCGCTGACCCGCTCGACGGCGGTGGCGGGCCCGACCTCGGCGGCCCGCCCGGCGTCGGTGGGCGGCCCTACGATGATCGGGTGAGCACCGCGGCGACGAGGACCAGTCTGTTCAGCGGACCGTACGCCCTCGCCACCGTCGGGATGGTCGCGATCGTCGCGGTCGCGGCGTTCCAGAACCTGGCGATGACGACCGTCATGCCGGAGATCAGCCGCGACCTCGACGGCGAGACCCTCTACGCGCTGGCGTTCGCCGCACCCCTGGCCGCCGGCGTGCCGGGCATGGTCCTCGCGGGCAACTGGACCGACCGCGCGGGTGGACGCATCGTGGCGTGGGTGTCGGCCGGCCTCTTCGCCGTCGGCACCGCCGTCGTCATGCTGGCCCCGACCATGGAGGTCTTCCTCGTCGGCCGGCTCGTCGAGGGCTTCGGTGCCGGCGCGATCGACGTCGTGCTCTACGTCCTCGTCGCCCGGATCTTCCCCGCCGACCTGCACGGCCCGGTGTTCGCCGGGTTCGCCGCCGCGTGGGTGGTGCCGGCGCTCGTCGGTCCGGCGCTCGCGGGCATCGTCACCGACGTCTGGAACTGGCACTGGGTGTTCGCCGGTGCACTCGTCATCGCGGTCGGCGCGTTCTCGCTGCTCGTCCCCACCCTCGGCCGGCTGCACCCACCCGCACCCGAGCTCCGTCCGGCGTGGCAGCGGTCCCGGATCGGCTGGTCGGTCGCCGCCGCGGTGGCGATCCTGCTGCTCAACGTCGCCCCGGACCTCGGCGCGTGGGCGCGGGTCGCCGCCGTGCTCATCGGCCTCGTCGGGACGTGGTTCGCACTCCGCCCGCTGCTGCCCGCCGGCACCTTCCGCGCCGCCCCCGGGCTGCCGTCGGTGATCCTGCTGCGGGGGCTCGTCGCCGCCTCGTTCTTCGGCAGCGAGGCGTACGTGCCGTTCCTGCTGCAGGCGAAGGACGGCCTGTCCGCCTCGGCAGCGGGGCTCGCGCTGACGGTCGCGGCGCTCAGCTGGGCCGGGTCGAGCTGGCTGCACGGACGGCTGGGCGAGGAACGGCTCACCGCGACCCGGACCTTCGCGATCGGGCTCGCGCTCGTGCTCGTCAGCCTGCTCACGGCGCTGACGGTCGCCACGTTCGGCCTGCCGTGGTGGCTGCTCGTGGTCGGGTGGTTCGTCGGCGGCGCGGGCATGGGGGCGATCTACCCGCGCACCTCGATGCTGACGCTGCGCTTCTCCGGCGAGGGCGACGACGGGTTCGCGAGCTCGGCCCTGACCATCGCCGACGCCTCGGGCAGCGTGATCGGGCTCGCCGTCACCGGGCTGCTGTTCATCGGGACGGGCGGTGCCGACGCCGCGGTGTCGTTCCCGCTCGTGTTCGGCGGCATGACCCTGATCGCGGTGCTCGCCGTCGCCGCGGTCCGTCGCCTCGGCCCCGTCCCGGCACCGTCCGTCGTCGCGGTGGGCGGGTAGCGTGGCGGTCGTGCTCCTCCGCGTCGTCACCGCCACCGTCGTCATCGGTGCGGCCCTCGCCCTGGCCGGCTGTCAGGGCACGACGTCGGCCGCGCCCACGCCGGTGCAGAGCACGGACCTGACCAGCTCCGACGGCGGGTTCGACCGGCACGCGGTCATCGGCGTGGTCCTCGAACCCGGGCAGGACACGCTCGGCGCAGACCTGCGGTCCGGACTGGCCGACGCCGGCTTCGACCCGGACGTCCGCGTCGCACCGGCCGACGGCTCCGCCGCCGCGCAGCGCACCGCGGTGGACCAGCTCGTCCGTACGGGCGCGAAGGCGTTGCTCGTGCGGGCGGTCGACGCCTCGGCGCTGACCGGGGTCATCCAGACGGCGCACGACGCCGGTGTCGTCGTGGTGTCGCTGGGGGACCCGCTGCCGACGAGCGGCACGGGCGGCGACGGCGTCTCCGCGGACTACCGGGTGCCGGCCGGCGACGACCAGGCCGACCTCGTCAGCGGGGCCGTCGACGTGGTCGAGTCGCTCCAGCGCGGCGAGAAGCCCACGACCGACTGACGTCCGAGGGCGGTCAGCGCCACCACGACGGGAACGACAGCACGATCGTGTCGACCAGTGCCTTCCGCGACCGTCGCGGTCCGGCGAGCCAGGCCTCGATCGCGCCGACGAAGCCCTGCGCCACGAAGCCCGCGGCGACGTCGTCGAGGAGTTCCGGCCGGTGCTCGCGCTCGAGCGTCCGGATGTGCTGCTCGCTCGACACCGTGAAGTGCTCCACGAGGAGTCGGTGCAGCGACGCGTCGTTCGGGTCCGGCAGCGCCTTGCCGTAGATCTCGCGGTGCGCGACGACGTGCTCGACGACGGCGTTGATGCCGCGTCGGGTGATCGTCGCGAACTCGTCGACGCCGGCACCCCGGGCGAACGCCGCGCGTCGGACCTCGGCGTCGTCCTCGCGGATGCGGTCGAGCTCCGGCGTGAGGACGTCGGCGAGCAACGACCCGGGGGAGACCGCGTGCGAGTAGAACGTGGCGCGGTTGATGCCGGCCGCCCGGGTGACGTCGGCGACCGTGATCTCGGACACCGGCCGGTCGGCGGCCAGTCGCAGGATTGCCTCGCGCAGGGCAGCGGTCGTGTGCAGGATGCGGGCATCCACCATGACGCCACCCCCTTCTGATCCGGTTCCGTCCCGCCGGTGTTCCGGCGGAACGGGCGGGACGACGTCCGCCGGCGGTCGACCGGCGGCGAGCAGTCCGACGGTACCGCATGTGCCGCGTCCGATCGGGGCGGGAGCCGTGGCAACACGCGGGAGAACGCCCCGGACTGCTGCGGTGGTGCTCGGGGGACCCGTAGGATGGTTCCGCGGACGAATCGATTCGATCGACGCCGCGATCACCTCCCCACCCCTCACCGTCGAAGGACTCCTGCTCGTGACCGCGCCCGCCACCACCGGTTCGCTCCGTGTCGTCCTGCACCCGGGAGACGCGCTCTCCCGCCGGCAGCGACTCGTCTACGTCTTCGTCCTGGGCGCCCTCACCGCGCTCGGACCGTTCACGATCGACCTCTACCTGCCGGCGTTCCCGTCGCTCAAGGACGAGTTCGGCATCACCGACGGGGCGGTGCAGCTCACCCTCACCGCGACGACGCTCGGCTTCGCGGCCGGACAGCTGCTGGTCGGCCCGTGGAGCGACAAGGTCGGTCGCCGGCTCCCGCTCATCATCGCGACGAGCCTGCACGTCGCAGCATCGCTCGGAGCCGCACTGGCACCGAACGTCGAGGTGCTGGCGATCTTCCGCGTCCTGCAGGGCATGGGTGCAGCGGCCGGTGGCGTCGTGGCGATGGCGACCGTGCGCGACCTGTTCGGCGGCAAGCCGCTCGTGCGGATGCTGTCCCGCCTCGCGATGGTGAACGGCCTGGCGCCCATCCTCGCCCCGCTCATCGGCTCGCAGATGCTCCGGTTCGTGAGCTGGCACGGGATCTTCGTCTTCCTCGCCTGCTACGGCGCCGCTGTCGTGCTCGCCGCGGTCCTGCTCATCGTCGAGACGCTCCCGCCGGCACGTCGGCACGAGGCCGGACACTCCACCATCGGGCAGCGGTACCGGGCGCTCTTCTCCGACCGCGTCTTCGTCGGGGTCGCGCTCATCGGGGCGATGGTCTTCAGCGGGCTCTTCTCGTACCTCAGCGCGTCACCGTTCCTGTTCCAGGGCCTGTACGGGCTCGACGCGCAGCAGTACGGTCTGCTCTTCGCGGTGAACTCGGTCGGCGTCGTCGTCGGCGTGCAGGTCTCCGCGCGACTGGCGCAGCGCGTCGGTCCGCAGTGGATCCTCGCGTGCTCGACCGCGACCCTGTTCCTCGCCGCCGTCGCGATCATGGTGCTCGACCAGCTCGGCGCCGGACTCGTCGGGGTGCTCGTGCCGCTCTGGTTCTTCATCGCCGCGTGCGGCTTCTCGTTCCCGCTCGTCCAGGTGATCGGACTCGCCGCCCACGGCAAGGAGGCCGGCACCGCCGCCTCGCTCCTCGGCGCGCTGAACTTCGGCGTGGCGGGGATCATCTCGCCCGTGGTCGGGTGGATCGGCATCACCACGGCGACCCCGATGGCAGTGGTGATGGCGTGCACGTCGGCCGTCGCGATCGTGCTGCTCTGGGCGGTCGTCCGACCGAGGACGGTCCCGGCGCTCACGCACTGACCGTCGCACGGTGCCACGGCACGCGCCGGACAGGAGCGTCCGGCCGTTCGTATGCTGTGGACATGAGCGACGTGGTGGCGCAGGCACGGGCAGCGGCCGAGGCAGCGAAGCAGGCGGCCGACGAGGCCCGGCGCCTCGCGGACGAGGCGGTGCAGCGGGCGGAGGAACTCGCCGCCGCGGTGGCGCAGGGCCAGGAGGCGCGGCTCGAGCCCGACGCGGAGCCGGCGGTCGTCGACGCCCCGGCCCCGGCGGTGGACGCGACCGCCCCGGCGGGCGAGCCGACGTCGACGACCGGCACCGTGCCTCCCGAGCCGACCACGGGCGAGGGGCCGCTCGGCGCGGACGCCGTCGCGGCGATCCGCGCCGGCTACGAGGTCGAGGGCAGCGCGCTGCAGCTCGGTGCCCTCGTGAACGGCGCCGCGGTGCCCGACGTGCAGGTCCGGATCCCGCTCGGCATGCTCAACCGACACGGTCTCGTCGCGGGCGCGACCGGCACGGGCAAGACGCGCACGCTGCAGGTCCTCGCCGAGCAGATCGCCGCGAACGGGGTGCCCGTCTTCGCCGCCGACATCAAGGGCGACCTGTCCGGGCTGGCGGTCGCGGGCACGCCGAACGACAAGCTCCTCGCGCGCACCGCCGGGATCGGCCAGGAGTGGCGCGCGGTGGCGAGCGAGGCGGAGCTCTACTCGCTCGGCGGGCAGGGGACCGGCGTGCCGATCCGTGCGACCGTGTCCGGGTTCGGACCGCTCCTGCTGTCGAAGGTGCTCGGGCTGAACGACACGCAGGAGTCCTCCCTCGGGCTCGTGTTCCACTACGCGGAGCGGGCGGGGCTGCCGCTCGTCGACCTGTCCGACCTGCGGAGCGTGCTGACCTTCCTCGTGAGCGACCAGGGCAAGGCGGAGCTCGCCGAGCTCGGCGGGCTGTCGAAGCAGACCGCCGGGGTGATCCTCCGCGAGCTGATCACCTTCGCCGACAAGGGCGCCGACCAGTTCTTCGGCGAGACGGAGATCGACACGACCGTGTTCCTCCGCACCGCCGCCGACGGCCGGGGGATCGTCAGCCTGCTCGAGGTGCCCGGCGTGCAGGACCAGCCCGAGGTCTTCTCGACGTTCCTGATGTGGCTCCTCGCCGACCTCTTCAACGAGCTCCCCGAGGTGGGCGACCAGGACAAGCCGAAGCTCGTGTTCTTCTTCGACGAGGCGCACCTGCTCTTCAGCGGGGCGTCGGCGGACTTCCTCGAGCAGATCGTCCGCACGGTCCGGCTCATCCGTTCGAAGGGTGTCGGGATCTTCTTCGTCACGCAGACCCCGAAGGACGTCCCGAACGACGTGCTCGCCCAGCTCGGCTCGCGGATCCAGCACCAGCTGCGGGCGCACACCCCCGACGACGCGAAGGCACTCCGCGCGACGGTGTCGACCTACCCGACGAGCGACTACGACCTCGGGGAGGTGCTGACCTCGCTCGCCACCGGTGAGGCGATCGTCACCGTGATGAACGAGAAGGGCGCGCCGACGCCGGTGGCCTGGACGCGCCTGCGAGCCCCCGAGGGCTCGATGGACCCGATGCCCGCGGCCGAGATGACGGCGCGGGTGCAGGCATCGCCGCTCCTGCCCACCTACGGCACGCGGCTCGATCCCGACTCGGCGTACGAGATGCTCGCCCGCCGGATGGAGGCCGCCGCTGCGGACGCGGCTGCCGCGGACGCCGAGAAGGCCGCGGCGACCGCTGCCGCCGAGGCGGAGAAGGAGGCGGCCCGCGCCGCTGCCGCCGCAGCGAAGGAGGCCGCGGCGAAGGAGAAGACCGAGGCGCGCGAACGGGCCGCGGCGCAGAAGGAGTACGAGCGGGCGCAGCGGGAGTTCGAGCGAGCCGAACGGGCGGCCGATGCGCGGCGGTCGGGGCGGACGTCGTCCCGGACGACGACGTCACGGAAGGCGGACGACCCGCTGTCGGACCTGCTCGGGTCCGGGCTGGGCAGGACGATCGCCAAGGAGGTCGTGCAGGGGATCTTCTCGACCCTGCGCCGCCGTCGCTGAGGGTCAGCCGAGGAGGCCGGTGGTCTCGACCACGAGCAGCCCGGCGACCGCGAGGACCGCCACCGCACCGACGGCGACGTACGCCCCGCGCTGCTCGTACCAGGACCGGCTCGCCGGGTAGCGCCGCACGAACTCGCGGATCGACATCGGCCGGGTCTCGTCGGTGACCTGCACGCCGAGGGCGTCCACGATGCTGTCGATGCCGGCGTCGCTCCAGGTGTCGGCGCGGAGGCGGAACAGGTGGGCGCCGGCGGCGTCGAGCGCGATGAGCTCGCGCGTCGTGCGCTCGACCGCGCTGCCGTACGTGGTGGCGAGGACCAGGCTGTGGACGCGGTCGCGGCCCACCCGACGGTTCTGCGTGAGGACGCCGCGCACCGTGATCGCCACCGGGTCGATGCCGATGAACGCGGTGCCGAGGCGCACGAAGACGACGGCGACGGCGGCCGCGAGCAGGATGACCGCACCCGTGACGACCGGCCAGAGGCGCATCGGGAGCGAGACCCAGACGAGGGCGACGGCGAGGGGGACGGCCGAGAAGACGACGCTCAGGATCGTCGAGCGCACGAGCGAGCGACGCGGCCGGAGGACCACGTCGTACACGGTCGCGCTCGGCCGAGCTGCTGCCGGCGCCGTCAGGTCCCCCACGTGGACTCCTCGTCCCTCGGGTGCCCGGGCAGCGTTCGACGCTCGCCCGGGGAGCGCGCCCCTGCCGCTCCGTGCACCGTGTCCGACCCGTCCCGGGGCCGTCCTTTGGGTCAGTCTAGGCGACCGACGGGTATCGGGGACAGCCCGTTCCACCCCTCGGCATCGTTTCCCGGCCAGTCCATGGCGAACGGGGTTCGGCGGGGTCCGCCGGGTGGGGGACCGTCCTGTCCGGAGTGCGCCGGAGTGCTCCGGAGTGCTCCGTACGACGAACGCCCCGGGAACCGATCGGTGCCCGGGGCGTTCGTGCTCTGGCGGAGAATGGGGGATTCGAACCCCCGAGGGCTTGCACCCAACACGCTTTCCAAGCGTGCGCCATAGGCCACTAGGCGAATTCTCCTGGCGCCGTCTTCCGACGACGACACCCAATGGTACAGGTTCTCCGGAGTGCTCACGACCGCGTGTCGGAAGTGCCGGGGCTCCCAGATGTCGTGCCGTGTGCGCCGACTACCCTGGACGCGTGTCGACCCGCATCTACATCACGTCAGCAGAAGGACACACGGGCAAGAGCACCGTCGCCCTCGGTGTCCTCGAGACCCTCGCACGCTCGGTCGGACGGGTCGGGGTGTTCCGACCGGTCGCCCGCTCCGTCGACGAGCCGGACTACGTGCTCGAGCTCCTGCTGCAGCACACCGCGGTCGGCATCTCCTACGACGACGCGGTCGGCGTCACCTACGACGACGTGCACGCCGACCCGGACGCCGCGCTCGCGACGATCGTCACCCGCTTCGCCCAGGTCGAGCGGCAGTGCGACGCGGTCGTGGTGCTCGGGTCGGACTACACCGACGTCGGCAGCCCGACGGAGCTGTCGTTCAACGCCAAGGTCGCGGTCAACCTGGGCGCTCCGGTGCTGCTCGTGCTCGGCGGCCGCGACGCCGCCGAACGCGGTGCCCGCACCCCCGAGGACATGGCCCAGGTCGCCGACGTCACGACGAGCGAGCTCCGCGCCGCGCACGCCCAGCTGTTCGGCATCGTCGTGAACCGTGCCGACCCCGATGCCCTGCCGTCGGTCGTGTCGAGCGTCCGGCAGGCCGTCAGCGACGACCACCCCGACCTGCCCGTGTGGGCCATCCCCGAGGACCGCGTCCTCGTCGCCCCGACCGTCCGAGCCCTGCTCGAGGCCACCGGGGCGACCCTGGTGCGCGGCGACGAAGCGCTGCTCGACCGCGAGGCCCTCGGCACCGTCGTCGCCGGCATGAGCATGGAGAACGTCCTGCCGCGCCTGATCGAGGGCGGGATCGTCGTCGTCCCGGGGGACCGCAGCGACGTCCTCATCGCGACGCTCCTCGCGAACCAGTCCGAGACCTTCCCGAGCCTCGCCGGGGTGATCCTCAACGGCGGGTTCGAGACGGCACCGCAGATCTCCCGCCTGCTCGAGGGGCTGTCGAGCTCGCTGCCGATCGCGCAGAACGACCTCGGCACCTACGACACCGCGCTCCGCATCACCCAGACCCGCGGACGGCTCGCGGCGGACTCGCCCCGCAAGGCCGACCTCGCGCTCGCGCTGTTCGAGCAGCACGTCGACGCCGACGCCCTGCGCGACCGCCTGCAGCTCACGCCCTCCGGGGTCGTGACGCCGCTCATGTTCGAGCACGGACTGCTCGACCGGGCCCGCGGGTACGGCAAGCGCATCGTCCTGCCCGAGGGCGAGGACGACCGCATCCTCCGCGCCGCGTCCACGCTCCTGCAGCGCCAGGTGTGCGAGCTCACGATCCTCGGCGACCCCGCCGCGATCCGGACCCGGGCGACCGAGCTCGGCCTCGACCTCGACGCCGCACAGCTCGTCTCCCCGTTCGACCCCGAGCTCCGTGAGCGCTTCGCCGAGGAGTACACCCGCCTCCGGGCGCACAAGGGCATGTCGATCGAGCTCGCCCGCGACACCGTGACCGACGTGTCCTACTTCGGCACGATGATGGTGCAGCTCGGGCTCGCCGACGGCATGGTCTCCGGCGCGAAGCACACGACGGCGCACACGATCCGGCCGTCGTTCGAGATCATCAAGACCCGGCCGGACACCTCGATCGTGTCGAGCGTCTTCCTGATGGCCCTCGCCGACCGGGTCCTCGTCTACGGCGACTGCGCGGTCATCCCCGACCCCACGAGCGAGCAGCTCGCGGACATCGCGATCTCGTCCGCCGAGACCGCGACGCAGTTCGGCATCGACCCGCGCGTGGCGATGCTCAGCTACTCGACGGGCGACAGCGGCTCGGGAGCGGACGTCGACAAGGTCCGCGCCGGCACCGCCTTCGTGCGCGAGCGCCGCCCGGACCTGCTCGTCGAGGGGCCGATCCAGTACGACGCCGCCGCCGACCCGACGGTCGCGTCGACGAAGATGCCGGACTCGCCCGTCGCGGGTCGCGCCACGGTGTTCATCTTCCCTGACCTCAACACGGGCAACAACACGTACAAGGCCGTGCAGCGCTCGGCCGGTGCCGTGGCGATCGGCCCGGTCCTGCAGGGCCTGCGCAAGCCGATCAACGACCTCTCCCGCGGCGCGCTCGTCGGCGACATCGTCAACACCGTCGCGATCACCGCGATCCAGGCCGGCACCGCGACCGACGCGGGCTGACCCGCGCGACCCGCACCGCGCCTCCCGTCCGACCGAGAAAGTGACCCATCCCGTGACCGCAGCCCTCGTCGTGAACTCCGGATCGAGTTCGTTCAAGTACCAGCTCATCGAGCTCGAGGGGGAGCGCACGCTCGCCTCCGGGCTCGTCGAACGCATCGGCGAGTCGACGGGGGCGTGGAAGCACACCAACGCGCTCACGGGGGAGTCCTCGTCGAACGACTCGACCCCGGTGGCCGACCACGCGGCCGGCTTCCAGGCCATGATCGACGCCTTCGCGAAGGTCGGGCCGTCTTTCGACGAGCACCCGCCCGCCGTGGTCGGCCACCGCGTCGTGCACGGCGGCACCACCTTCGACCGGGCCACCGTGGTGACGGACGAGGTCGAGCGGCAGATCGAGGAGCTGAACAGCCTCGCGCCGCTGCACAACCCGGCGAACCTCGAGGGGATCCGCGCCGCGAAGCAGGTCTTCTCGGACGTGCCGCAGGTCGCCGTGTTCGACACCGCGTTCCACCAGACGATGCCGCCGCACGCCTACACGTACGCGATCCCGGCGGACCTCGCCGCGAAGTACGCGATCCGCCGCTACGGCATGCACGGGACGAGCCACAAGTACGTGTCCGAGCAGGCGGCAGACTTCCTCGGCCGTCCGCTCGCCGAGCTCAAGACGATCGTGCTGCACCTCGGCAACGGGGCGTCCGCCGCGGCGATCGACGGGGGACGCTCGATCGAGACCTCGATGGGGCTCACCCCGCTCGAGGGCCTCGTGATGGGCACCCGCTCCGGAGACCTCGACCCCGCGGTCCTCATCCACCTCCACCGCGAGGCCGGGCTCTCCTTCGACGAGCTCGACACCATGCTCAACAAGGAGTCCGGGCTGCTCGGCCTGACCGGCAACGGGGACATGCGCGACGTGCAGGACGCGGCGCTGCACGGCGACGAGGTGGCCGAGGCAGCGCTCGCCGTGTACCGGCACCGGATCCGTCGGTACGTCGGCGCCTACACGGCGCAGCTCGGCGGGCTGGACGCGGTGGTCTTCACCGCGGGGGTCGGCGAGAACAACGCGCTGCTGCGCCGGCGCGTGCTCGCCGGGCTCGAGCACCTGGGCATCGAGATCGATGCGGACCGCAACGAGTTGGCATCTCGGGAGGCGCGGCTCATCTCCACGGACACGTCGCGCGTCGCGGTGCTCGTGATCCCCACGAACGAGGAACTGGAGATCGCCCGGCAGTCGGCTGCGGTCGCGCTCTGACGCGCGGCGCCGCGATCGAACCACGAATCCGACGTCGAACCAGCATCGTCGCCCGGTTCGATGTCGGATCCGTGGTTCGACGCCGCTGCCGGGGTTGTCGTCAGCCGAGCGACGCGACCGCGGCGGGGATCGGGGTGTCGCCGCTCGTGACCTCGAACTGCACGCCGACCGCGGTGTCGTCGAGGAGCGCGTGGAGCACCACCGCCGCGACGTCCGAGCGCGGGATCGTGCCGCGGGGGACCGTGGCGCCGACGTCGACCGTGCCCTGGGGCGGCGTGTCGAGCAGACCCCCGGGTCGGACGATCGTCCAGCGGAGGCTCCGGGCCCGCAGGTTCGCGTCCGCCTCGGCCTTCGCGCGGAGGTACACCTGGAAGACGTCGGCCTCGGACCGGGCGGGCACGACCGCACGCTCCGGGTCGTACGAGTCCGCCGCCATCGCCGAGATCATCACGTAGCGGCGGATGCCGGCGCGCTCGGCCGCGTCCGCCAGGAGGATCGCCCCGTCCCGGTCGACCGAGAGCTTCCGCTCGGCGCCGCTCCCCGGACCGGCCCCGGCGGCGAACACCACCGCGTCGACCCCGCGGAGCCGGAGCCCGAGTTCGTCGTCGTCGAGCTGCTCGAGGTCCGCGACGATCGCCCGTCCGCCCTGCTGCTCCACGTCGGTGACGTGCGCGGGGTTGCGGACGATGGCGACGGCGTCGTGGCCGGCGTCGGTGATCTGGCGGGCGAGGAGGAGGGCGATCTGGCCGTGGCCTCCGGCGATGGCGATCTTCATGTGTCCGATCTTGCCCGTCGCGTCCGGTAGACTTCTCGGCGGCTCCTCACGTGACGCCATCCAGGCCAACTCCCCCAGGGCGGAAACGCAGCAAGGGTAACCGGGCTCTGGCGGGTGCGTGAGGAGTCTTTTCGTGCGCCCGGTGTCTCTTTCGTAACGGGTTGCGGACAGCAACCTGATCGTGTGCAAAGATCGCCCTCAGGAACCCCCAACCAGGGCTCCTGACCCTCCACCGCCTCACCAGCGGGGGAGTTCCGGATCAGGTGGCGAGCGCGCTCGCCAGGAAAAGAGACACGCATGCGCAGGCACGTGTCGCTGCGGGGTACCCGTGTACCCACGACGGCGGGCGACTGGACACGACGGATCTTCGGTGCTGGCGGCCGAGCTCGACGACGAGCATCGGACGATCGGCGTCTCCTCCTGCGCGGCGGCGTCATCGCCACGGTGACGGCGCTCCTCGCCGCCACCGTGGCGATCCAACCCGCTGCGGCTGCACAGACCGACGTCTCCGAGGCCGAGGGGCTCCTGCTCAGCGGCTCGGGCATCGTGGACGTCGACGGCATCGCCCAGCTCGGCGGCGCCTACTCCGCACGCGGTGCGACGACCGGCGGCGGGACGACGAACCAGCCGCTCAACGTCGAGGCCCTGAACACCGTGGGGGTGGACCTCGGCAACGACATCGACCTGCTCGGGGCGAACGGCATCCTCACCCTCGGGGTGGCCGGCCAGTACGCGACGACCTCGGCGAACGGTGCGACGGCGTCCTCCGGCCTCCTGACGAACGACGGCGGCATCGGCGTCGGGACCGGGATCGGCACCGGGGCGTCGACGCTCGACCTCAACCCGCTCTTCAGCCGGGTCGGTGCCGACACGACGGTGCTCTCGAACGCGCAGCTGCGTGTCGGGGCGCTCGCCTCGACCCTGTCCGCGACGCGCGGCGCGACGGTCAGCACCACGAGCGACTACCGGATCGCCGGAGCCGACCTCACGCTGACGAGCCCCGCCGTCCAGGGGCTGACGACCTCGCTCCGCGACGAGCTCCGCACGGTGTCGGGTTCGGTGAACGGCGTCTTCGGCACCGGGGGAGCGCTGCAGGGCACCACCGCAGCGGTGTCCGGCCAGATCCAGACGCTCCTCCGCCAGGCGCTGCTCGGCACGGTGAACGTGAGCGGCACCACCATCACCGCGAACGTGAACCTCAACCTCGACGGCACCCTCACCCAGGTCCTCCAGCAGCCGCTGACGGACGGCGCCGTGACGATCGTCCCGGCGACCGGCACGATCACGGTGGACCTCGACAAGCTCACGGCCCTCAACGGCCAGCCCGCGAACACCCCGGTGCTGACGACGGTCGCCGTGAACTCGATCAACCAGAGCATCGCCACGATCCTCGGCACGCAGCTGCCCACCACGCTGCAGACGGCGGTCGTCAACACGATCAACTCCACCGCGGTGCGCGTGAACATCGCCACCAACGCCACCGTCCTCGGGCAGTCGGCGGCCGCGATCGGTCTGCAGGTCGACACGACCCTCGGCGCGCTGGCCGGCACCGCGACGGCGAACCCGACCGTCACCGCATCGGGGAGTCTCGTCGGCCTGCCGCTGCCCCTCGGCACCGTGCTCGCGCCGGTCGTCTCCGGCATCGTCGTCCCGACCCTGCAGACCGCGCTCCGGCCGATCATCGGCGGGACCGCCCTCACGCAGCTCGGCACCACCCTGACCACCACGACCACAGCCGTGGCGACGCTGCTGTCGCCGGTCGTCCTGCTCCTCCGCCAGGTCGTCGACCTCACCGTCAACGCGCAGGACACCACGACCGGGTTCCGCGACGGCCGCGGGTACGACCCCGGCTCGCGGAGCGTGCACGCCCTGCGGCTGTCGATCCTGCCGGGGGCGAACGTCGCCACCGTCGACCTCGCCACGTCGACCGTGCGGGCCTCGGCCTTCGTCGCGCCGACGATCACGGCCCCGACCGCGAACCAGGTGTTCAGCGTGCCGACGGCGTCCTCCACCCGCAGCGTCACCGTCAGCGGCGCCGGCGAACCCGGAGCCACGATCGCCGTGACCCTCGGCGGCGGCCGGACGGGCACCGCGACCGTGGCGGCCAACGGGACGTGGAGCACCTCGGTGGCGAACGTGCCCACCGGCTCGTACACGGCGACCGCGACCCAGACCGTCGGGGGAGAAGCGGCGGGCTCGGCCACGCAGCAGTTCTCCGTCGTCGCGCAGCAGGCCCTGACCATCTCGACGCCGACCGCGGGGCAGACCTTCACGACCACCGGCACCACCGCGCCGGTGACCCTGACCGGCACCGCGACCGCGAACGCCCGCATCGACGTCGACCTCGGCGGCGGCCTCACCGCGACCGGCACGGCGAACGCGAGCGGCGCGTGGAGCATCACGGTGCCGAACGTCCCGATCGGCGAACCGACCGCGAGCGTGACGCAGACCGTCGGGGACACCACCTCGGCGCCCGTGACGCGGGCCTTCCGGGTCGTCGCCGCAGCCGGCCTCACGGTCGACAGCCCGACGGCCGGCCAGGACTTCCCGCTCGCCGGAACCACCCGCGACGTGCCGTTCTCCGGTTCGGCGCAGCCCGGCGCCCGGGTCGACGTCGACCTCGGTGGCGGCCGCACGGCCACGACCACAGCGAACGCCGGCGGTACCTGGTCGACGACGGTGGCGGGTGTCCCCGCGGGGTCGTACTCCGCCCAGGTGACGCAGACCGTCGGGTCCTCGACGAGTGCCCCCGTGACACGTGCCTTCACGGTCACGGCCGCCCCGGCGCTGACGATCGACGCACCCGAGGACGGCAGCACGATCACCGTCGCGGACCCGACCTCGACCACGCCCGTCACGGTGTCCGGCACCGCCGCACCGAACGCGCAGGTCACGGTCGGCATCGGCGGGTCCTTCACCGCGACGGTGACCGCGACCGGCGGCGGCGACTGGGAGGCGACCTTCCAGGGCGTCCCGGTCGGCGACCGAACCGCGACCGCGCGGCAGACCGTGGGCGGGACGACCTCCGGCCCCGTGACGAGCGACTTCACCGTCGCCGCCGGTGACCCGATCGCGATCACCGCCCCGGCACCCGGTGCCACCGTCACCGTGCTCGACGCGGACACGACGACCGACCTCGACGTGACCGGCACCGCCGAGCCCGGCGCCGACGTCGCGATCTCGCTCGGCGGCGGGCTGACCGCCACCGCGACCGCGAACGGCGACGGGGACTGGACCGCCACGGTCCAGGACGTCCCGGTCGGCCGGTACACGATCCAGGCGACGCAGACCGTGGGCGGGACCACCTCGCCGGCGGTCCGCCAGGTCGTGACGGTCGTCGCCGGCGCGGCGCTCGCCGTGACCTCGCCGACCCAGGACAGCACGACCGACGTCGCGACCGACGACTCGACGATCGACGTCCTCGTCTCGGGCACCGCGCAGCCGGGCGCCGGCATCAGCGTCGTCCTCGACGGGACGGGCGACCCGGTCACCACGACCGCCGGCGACGACGGTGCGTGGTCGGTGACGCTGCCGGACGTCGGCACGGGCGACCACACCGCGAGCGTCACGCAGACGGTCGGCGGGCAGACGTCCGCAGCCGTCGACCGGGACTTCGCGATCGCGGTCGGCGACGACCTGGTGATCGAGTCACCGACGGACGCGCAGGAGGTCCCCGCGGGAGCGGGCGGCCAGATCGGCGTCGTCGTGCGCGGCACCGCCGAGCCGGGTGCGAGCGTGCGGGTCACGGTCGACGACGGCGACCCGGTCGACGTGGTCGCCGACGGCTCCGGCAACTGGGCGACCGACCCGACGCAGCTCGGCATCGGCGACCACACCGTCACCGCCGTGCAGACCGTGAACGGCACGACCGGACCCACGGTGACCCGCGACTTCACCGTCGTGCCGGGGACTGCCGTCGCGATCGACTCGCCGGCCGTCGGTTCGCGCGTCGTCGTCGTCGACGGCGACTCGACCGCGACCGTCCCGATCTCCGGCACCTCGGAGCCGGACGCGGACATCACGGTCTCGCTCGGCCCGGACACGCAGTTCACCACCACGGCCGACGGCGACGGCGTGTGGAGCGTCGACGCCACCGGTCTCGCACCCACCGGCACGTACACGGTGAACGCGAGCCAGAGCGTCGAGGGCGTGGTCACCACCGCGATCCCGACCACGTTCCAGGTCGTCACGGCCGCGCAGCTCGCGATCACCACCCCCGGCACGGCGCCGATCACGGTCGCGGGCGACGACGTCCGACGTGACGTGACGGTCTCCGGCACCGGCCAGCCCGGCGCCGCGGTGACCGCGAGCACGACCGGCGAGGACGACCAGCGGACGACGGTCGCCCCGGACGGCACCTGGTCGGTGACCTTCCCGGACCTCGCCGTCGGCGAGCACCCGGTGTCGGTGACGCAGACGCTGCCCGGCACGGTCTCGTCCCCGGCGGTCTCCGACCCGGCGACGCGCACCGTCACGATCGAGGCCGCGGACGCGGTCACGGTGACGACCCCGGCCGCCGACGCCGTGCTGCTCGTCCCGGACGCCGACGCGACGCGTGACGTCACGGTCACCGGGACGGCCGAGCCGAACGCTCCGGTCACGGTGCGACTCGGCGACGACGAGGCGACCACCACCGCGGACGGCGACGGCGACTGGACCGTCACGTTCGGCGGGGTCGGTGTCGGTGACCCGACGCTCACCGCGACCCAGACGGTCGGCGGGACCAGCGCCTCCAGTCCGGCACAGACCGTCACCGTCCGTGCCGGGACCGCGCTCTCCCTGACCGCTCCGACGAACGGCGCCGTCCTGACGGTCGCCGACGCGGCCGGCACGGCCGACGTGCGGGCCGCGGGACGGGCACAGGGCGGGGCCACCGTCACGGTGACGCTGTCGAACGGCGACTCCGACGAGGTGACCGCCGCTGCCGACGGCGCCTGGGAGACGACGTTCGCGGACGTCCCGGTCGGCGACTACACGGTCCGCGCGACGCAGGTCGTCGGCGGGCAGACGTCGGCACCCGTCACCGCGGCGGTGTCGGTCCGCGCCGGTGCGCCGCTCACGGTGACGACCCCGGCCGGGGCCACCTCCGTGACGGTGGCCGACGACGACGCCACGACCGACGTGCGGTTCGCCGGCACCGGCCAGCCCGGGGCGACCGTCACGGTCGACCTCGGTGACGGCGGGACCGCGACGGCACGGGTCGACGACGACGGGGACTGGGCCACGACGGTCGAGGACGTGCCCACCGGTTCGTGGACGGCGGAGGTCACCCAGGCCGTGAACGGGACGACGAGCGCGGCGGTCGCACGACCGGTGTCCGTCGTCGCCGCGGCCGACCTGACCGTCCGCCAGCCCGGCGAGGACCCGATCACCGTCGCGGACGGCGACGCCACCACCACGGTGACGATCGCCGGTGACGCCCAGCCGGGCGCCACCGTCACGGTCACCGTCGACGACCGCGACCCCGTCGAGGTCACCGCCGGTGACGACGGCGCGTGGAGCGTCGACGTGCCGGACCTCGGCGTCGGCACGCACGACGTCAGCGTCACGCAGACGGTCGACGGGTCCACGTCCACCACCCCGGTCGAGTCGGCCTTCGAGATCGAGGCCGGAGCCCCGGTCGAGATCGCCGAACCGACGGCAGGCCAGGAGTACACCGTCGCCGGCGAGGGCGCGACCACCACGGTCGACGTCAGCGGGACGGCGGAGCCCGGTGCGACCGTCGTGGTCGACCTCGGCGGCGGACGCAGCGAGTCCACCACCGCGGACACCGACGGCGACTGGAGCGTCTCGGTGCCCGACGTGCCCGCGGGCACCCCGACGGTCAGCGTCACGCAGCGGATCGGTGACACCGTCTCCGCCCCGGTCACCGTCGGCGTCCGGGTGCTCGTCGCGGACCCGATCACGATCGCCACCCCGGCGAACGGGTCGACCGTGCGCGTCGCGCAGCAGGACTCGATCGCGACCGTGACCGCGAACGGCGCCGCAGAGCCGCTGGCCACCGTCCGGGTGGCGGTCGACGGGGGCGACCCCCGGACCGTGACGGCGACCGCCGCCGGCACCTGGTCGGTCGACCTCGAGGGCCTCGGCACCGGCGAGCACACCGTCCGTGCCACCCAGACGGTCGCGGGATCGACCTCGGCGCCGGTCTCGACGACCTTCACGGTCGCCGCGGGTGCAGCGCTGACCGTCGACACGCCGGCGGACGGCGACACCGTGACCGTGCCGGCCGGCACCACGACCGCGAGCGTCCCGGTCAGCGGCCAGGGGCAGCCCGGCGGCACCGTGCGGATCGTGACCGACGACGGCGACCCCGTCCAGGTCCCGGTCGGCCCGGACGGCCGCTGGTCGACCGAGCTCACCGGTCTCGACGCCGGCGACCACACGATCGTCGTCACGCAGGTCGTGAACGGCACGACGTCGTCGCCGATCGAGCGCGACCTGACGGTGGAGGTCGCCGCGGTGGACGCGATCGTCGTCACCTCCCCGGAGAACGGCACCGCCTACCGCGTGCTCGGCGGCACCACGGACGTCCGGGTCACCGGTGTCTCCGCCCCGAACGCGGCCGTCTCGGTCCGCGTCGACGGCGGGACCCCGGTCACGACGACGGCGGACGGCGACGGCGAGTGGGCCGTCACCGTGCCGGACGTCGGCACCGGCCCGCACACGATCGCCGCCGCGCAGACGGTCGGTGGGACGACGACGAACGCCCCGCAGGTCGGGTTCTCCGTCGCCGCGGCCGCACCGGTCCGGGTCACCAGCCCGACCGACGGCCAGGTCGTCCCGACCACCGGTGCCACGACGTCGATCCCGGTCAGCGGCACCGCCGAGCCGGGCGCCACGGTCTCCGTCGACATCGACGGCCGGACCGCGACGACGACCGCGGGTGGAGACGGTTCGTGGACCGTCACCGTCACCCGGGTCCCACCGGGCACCCACACCGTGTCGGTCACCGAGACCGTCGGCGGCGTGACCTCCGACCCGGTGACGAGCACCGTGCGGGTCGTGGTCGCCCAGCCGACCGACGTGACCATCACGAGCCCGGTCCCCGGCCAGCTCATCCCCGCGACGGGCACCGGTGACACCGGCAGCTTCACAGTGACCGGGCACGCCACACCGGGAGCGCTCGTCACGGTGCGCCTGTCGAACGGGCAGGTCCGCACCACGACCGCGGACGCCGACGGCGACTGGAGCGTCACGTTCGACCGCGTCCCCGAGGGGGAGTGGACCATCGAGGCGTCGCAGTCCGTGAACGGCACGACGACGGTCTCGCAGCCGGTCCCGATCGTGGTCGACGCGGTGGAGCCGCTCGCGGTCACCTCGCCCACGCCGGGCGCGCACCAGACGGCTTCGGCCGCCGGGACCGTCGACTGGCGGGTCACCGGGACCGCCGAGCCGGGAGCGACCGTCACGGTCGTCGCCGACGACGGCACGCCCGTCACGACGACGGCGGCCGAGGACGGCACCTGGTCGGTCGTCCTGCGACTCGCGGTGGGGCAGCACACCATCCACGTGACGCAGACGGTGGCGGGTGCGACGTCGGCCGTGCAGTCGGTCGCGGTCGTGGTCGACGCCGCGGTGCCGGGTGGCCCCGGAACGCCTGGGACACCCGGGACGCCCGGGACGCCCGGGACGCCCGGGACGCCCGGGACGCCCGGGACGCCCGGGACGCCGGGCGCGCCCGGGGCCGGCGGCAACGCGTCCGGGAACGGGAGCGGGACCGGTTCCGGGTCCGGTGGGCTCGCCTTCACCGGCGCCGACGTGGCCCCGCTCGCCGGGGCAGCGGGTGGCCTGGTGGTGCTCGGCTTCCTCCTGCTGGGCCTGTCGCGGCTCGCCCGCGGCCTCCGCCGCCGCGGACGCGTCTGAGTCCGTCGCACGCACGAACCGCGCCTCCCGTCCCGTCGTCTGCACGGACGGGAGGCGCGGTTCGTCACGTGCCCGCCGCCCACTTCTCACAGGTGGTCCGGTCCGACCATCGGGTGTCGGTCGTCCCGGCTACCCTTGGGGCGTGGTCACCGCCCTGTATCGCCGTTACCGGCCCGAGAACTTCGCCGAGCTGATCGGACAGTCGCAGGTCACCGATCCCCTCCGGACGGCCCTGCGCACGAACCGGGTCAACCACGCCTACCTGTTCAGCGGCCCGCGCGGCTGCGGCAAGACGACGTCCGCGCGCATCCTCGCGCGCTGCCTGAACTGCGCCGAGGGCCCCACCGACACCCCGTGCGGCGTCTGCCCGAGCTGCGTCGAACTGGCACGCGGCGGCGGGGGATCGCTCGACGTGATCGAGATCGACGCCGCCAGCCACAACGGCGTCGACGACGCCCGTGACCTGCGCGACCGCGCCGTGTTCGCCCCGGCACGCGACCGCTACAAGATCTTCATCCTCGACGAGGCGCACATGGTGACGCCGCAGGGCTTCAACGCGCTGCTCAAGCTGGTCGAGGAGCCGCCGGAGCACGTCAAGTTCATCTTCGCGACGACCGAGCCCGAGAAGGTCATCGGCACGATCCGCTCGCGCACCCACCACTACCCGTTCCGCCTCGTCCCGCCGGCCGCGATGCTCGAGTACGTCGAGCAGCTCTGCCAGCAGGAATCGGTCTCGGTCGCGCCCGGCGTGCTGCCCCTGGTCGTCCGCGCCGGCGGCGGTTCCGTCCGTGACACCCTGTCCCTGCTCGACCAGCTCATGGCCGGCAGCGAGTACGGGGCGATCGCGTACGAGCGGGCCGTCGCGCTCCTCGGCTACACCGACGCCGCACTGCTCGACGACGTGGTCGACGCGCTCGCCGTGGCCGACCCGGCATCGGCGTTCGCCGCCATCGACCGGGTCGTGCAGACCGGGCAGGATCCTCGTCGCTTCGTCGAGGACCTCCTCGAGCGCCTCCGTGACCTCATCGTCGTGGCCGCGACCAACGAGAGCGCCGCGGCCGTCCTCCGGGGCGTCTCACCGGAAGAGCTCGACACGATGACCCGGCAGGCCGGCGTCTTCGGTGCGACCGGGCTCTCGCGTGCGGCGGACATCGCGAACCGTGCGCTGACGGACATGACCGGGGCGACCTCGCCGCGGCTGCACCTCGAACTCATGACCGCGCGGATGCTCGTGCCCGAGGCCGACGACACCCAGCGCGGTGCCCTCGCCCGGGTCGAGCGACTCGAGCGACGCATCGGTGTCGGGGACGCCGGCGGGCACCAGGCCGGGCCGGAGTCGCTCCCGGCCGCGGGGTCGACCACCGCCCCCGCGCCGAGCACGCAGCCGGCCGCACCCGCTCCTCGGGCGGCCCAGGCCCCCGCGGCTCCCGCCCAGACCCAGACCCAGGCCCAGACGCCGGCTCCTGCTCCGGCCACCGCCGAACCGGCCGCCACCCCGGCCCCGACGTCGACCGACCCCGGTGCCACCGCTCGGGATGCCGCTGCCTCGTGGGCCGCCGCGGTGCCGAGTGCACCCGAGGCGCCGTCGAACGGACCCGGGTCCACGCCGACGCCCGCCGCGGGCGCTGCGAACGCGTCCTCGACCGGCCAGGGCGCGGCTGCGGGCGACGAGCCGGCCGTGCGTCCCATCGGCGCGGTCGGGTTCCAGCAGCTCCGCGACTCCTGGCCGCAGATCGTCGAGCACGTCCAGCGGCAGAAGCGTTCGGCGTGGTCCGTGGTCGTCACGGCGCAGGTCACGGCGCTGCGCGACGACGTCCTCACCCTCACGTTCCCGAGCCAGCAGGACGTCGCCTCGTTCAAGGAGATGTCCGACCCGAACGCCAGCGTCAGCGAGCTCCTGCGGGCAGCGATCGTCGACGTGCTCGGGCTCCGTGTGAAGTTCGTCGCCCGTGGTCCCGGTGGGCCGGGGCAGCAGCGACCGCCGCAGCAGCCCGGGGCCCAGCCGCCGCAGGGGGCCGCGCAGCCGACGCCGAGTGCCGCGCCTGCCCCTGACGCTGCGGGTGCTGCCGGTGCTGCGGGGGCTGCACGGCCCGGTGCCGACCGGTCCGCCGAGACGGCTCCGGCCGCTCCCGCGCGTCCGGAGCCGACGACGTCCGAGCCGCACGGGTCCGCCGAGCAGCCGGCGGCGGGGAACTCCGCCGACCGGTCCGCTGCCCCGGAGTCCGGCGGGGGAGCATCCGCCACCGGAGCATCCTCGGCGGCCGAGTCCGCCGCGCGCGAGACGGCAGCGTCGGAGCACGCGGCACCGGCACCGGCACCGGCTCCGGCACGGCCGGACGCGGCGCCCGCGCAGGGAGACCAGCGCCCGACGCAGTCCCGCCCTGCACCCGCCCCCGCCTCGGAGCCCACCGGCGCCCCGGAGCCCGCCCCCGCCTCGGAGCCCACCGGCGCCCCGGTCACCGAATGGGCCGTCGCCACGATCCCCGCCGCGGATCCCACCGCCGGGGCCGAGCGCTCGTGGTCGGCACCGTTCGGCACCACCGACACCGGTGAGCCCGTCGCTCCCGTCCCGACCACGTCCGACCCGACGGTGGACGCGGCCCTCGCGGCACAGCTGCGCCCCGCGTCCTCGCTGGGCACCCCCGCACCGCAGGCGACCCCGTCGACGCAGGCCGCGCCTCCCGGCAGTCCGGACACCGACGTCGACCGTGGCCCGGGCGCCGCACCGTCCACCGGTCCGGCCGCCGCACCGGGCGGCAGCCCGGACGTCCCCGTCGACGACTACCCGCTCGACGACGACCCGTACGGCGACGGCGACCCCTACCCGGACTCGCAGCACTCCGCCGCACCGCAGCAGCCCGCCGCCCCCGCGCCGAGCCAGCAGCGCCCGGCGCCGGCCCAGCGCCCCGCCGCACCCGCCCCGCAGGTCCGCCGGACCCCCGTCGCGGGCCGCTACGGCGAGGCCGTCGTCCGTGAGATCCTGAACGCCCAGTTCATCGAGGAGACCTCCCTCCACGAGGAAGGCGCCTGATGTACGACGGCATCGTGCAGGACCTCATCGACGAGTTCGGTCGCCTCCCCGGCATCGGACCGAAGTCGGCGCAGCGCATCGCGTTCCACATCCTCCAGACCGAGTCGTTCGACCCCACCCGGCTGTCCGAGCTCCTGGCGGACGTCAAGGAGCGGGTCCGCTTCTGCGAGATCTGCGGCAACGTCACCGAGAACGTGCAGTGCAGCATCTGCCGTGACCCGCGTCGGTCGCCGGCGGTCATCTGCGTCGTCGAAGAGGCGAAGGACGTCGCCGCGATCGAACGGACGCGCGAGTTCCGCGGGCTGTACCACGTGCTCGGCGGCGCGATCAGCCCGATCGACGGCATCGGCCCGGACGACCTGCGCATCCAGCAGCTCATGACGCGACTGGCGGACGGCACGGTGGACGAGGTCATCATCGCCACCGACCCCAACCTCGAGGGCGAGGCCACGGCGACGTACCTCAGCCGACTGCTCGTCCCGATGGGCATCCGCACGACCCGCCTGGCGTCCGGGCTGCCCGTCGGCGGCGACCTCGAGTACGCCGACGAGGTCACGCTCGGCCGCGCGTTCGAGGGCCGTCGGGTCGTCGGCGGCTGACCTGCCGGAGCCGAGCAGCGCGCAGGATCCTTGCGTCTGCACCGGCTCTGACGCAACATCCTCGAAACACCGACTACCATCATGAGACCGCGTGACAGTCGCGGAACCGTCGTCCCCGGGAGTACCAACCAGTGGCCTTGATCGTGCAGAAGTTCGGTGGATCGTCCGTCGCGGACGCCGAGAGCATCAAGCGCGTGGCGAAGCGGATCGTCCAGACGAAGAAGGCCGGCAACGACGTCGTCGTGGCCGTCTCGGCGATGGGCGACACCACCGACGAGCTCGTCGACCTCGCGCACTCCGTGACGCCGATCCCCGCCGGACGTGAACTCGACATGCTCCTCACCGCGGGGGAGCGCATCTCGATGGCGCTCCTGGCGATGGCGATCAAGAGCCTCGGGGTCGAGGCGTCGTCGTACACGGGCAGTCAGGCCGGCATGCTCACCGACGCCCAGCACGGCAAGGCCCGCATCGTCGACGTCACCCCGAAGCGCGTGCGCGAGGCACTCGACGCCGGGCACGTCGCGATCGTCGCCGGGTTCCAGGGCTTCAACCGCACGACCGGCGAGATCACCACGCTCGGCCGCGGCGGTTCGGACACGACGGCCGTCGCCCTCGCCGCGGCGCTCGACGCCGACATCTGCGAGATCTACACCGACGTGGACGGCATCTTCACCGCCGACCCGCGCGTGGTGCCGAAGGCCAAGAAGGTCGACCGCATCACCAGCGAGGAGATGCTCGAACTCGCAGCCTCCGGTGCGAAGGTCCTCTACATCCGTGCCGTCGAGTACGCCCGTCGGCACGGCGTCACCCTGCACGTCCGCTCCTCCTTCAGCAACGCCGAGGGAACCATCGTCTACAACCCTGCAGAGGGGGAAACCGTGGAAGAACCGATCATCACCGGCATCGCCGGAGACCTCTCCGAGGGCAAGATCACCGTCGTCGGCGTGCCCGACACCCCGGGCAAGGCGGCGGAGATCTTCACGATCGTCGCCCGCGCCGGTGCGAACATCGACATGATCGTGCAGAACGTGTCCGAGGCCGTCACCGGGCGGACCGACATCTCGTTCACGCTGCCGAAGGACCAGGGCCAGGGCGTCCTGACCGCGCTCGAGGTCGCGAAGGCCGACATCGGCTACGAGGGCATCCAGTACGACGACCAGATCGGCAAGCTCGCCCTGGTCGGCGCCGGCATGCGCACGAACGCGGGCGTCTCGGCGGCGCTCTTCCGCGCCCTGCACGAGGCGTCGATCAACATCGAGATGATCTCCACGTCGGAGATCCGCATCTCGGTCGTCACCCGTGCCGACACCCTCAACGAGGCCATGCGCGTGGTGCACAACGCGTTCGGCCTCGACGCCGACTCCGAGGCCGTCGTCTACGCCGGCACCGGCCGCTGACCCGTCAGGAGCACCGCATGAGCACCCTCACCGTCGCCGTCGTCGGCGCCACCGGCCAGGTCGGCGCCGTGATGCGCCGCCTGCTCGAGGAACGCGCGTTCCCGGCCGAGCACGTCCGGTTCTTCGCGAGCGCCCGGTCCGCCGGCACCACGCTGCCGTTCCGCGGCGAGCAGATCGTCGTCGAGGACTCCGAGACCGCCGACCCGTCGGGCATCGACATCGCGCTGTTCTCGGCCGGTGCCACCGCCTCGCGGGCACTCGCGCCGAAGTTCGCCGCCGCGGGCGCCCTCGTCGTCGACAACTCCAGCGCCTGGCGCATGGACCCGGACGTCCCCCTCGTCGTGAGCGAGGTGAACCCGCACGCCATCGACGATGCGCCGAAGGGCATCATCGCGAACCCGAACTGCACGACGATGGCGATCATGCCGGTCCTCAAGGTGCTCGACACCGAGGCCGGCCTCCGTCGCCTCGTCGCCACCACCTACCAGGCGGTCTCGGGTTCCGGGCTCGCCGGCGTCGAGGAGCTGCTCGGCCAGGCGCGGGCAGCGCTCGAGCAGGACACCGCGGCGCTCACGCACGACGGCTCCGCCGTGACCTTCCCCGACCCGGTCAAGTACGTCCGCCCGATCGCGTTCGACGTCATCCCGCTCGCGGGCAGCATCGTCGACGACGGGCTGGGCGAGACCGACGAGGAGAAGAAGCTCCGCAACGAGAGCCGGAAGATCCTCGAGCTGCCCGATCTGCTCGTCGCCGGGACGTGCGTCCGCGTGCCCGTCTTCACGGGCCACTCCATCTCGGTCAACGCCGAGTTCGAGCGCCCGCTGTCGCCCGAGCGTGCGACCGAGATCCTCGCCGACGCACCCGGGGTCGAGCTCGCCGACGTCCCGACGCCGCTGCAGGCCGCCGGGCAGGACCCGTCCTTCGTCGGCCGCATCCGCGCGGACCAGTCCGCGCCAGAGGGACACGGCCTCGCGCTCTTCGTCAGCAACGACAACCTCCGCAAGGGCGCCGCGCTGAACGCGGTGCAGATCGCCGAGGCGATCGTCGCGCGCCGGACGGTCGCCGCGTAACCCTGTGCGATCCAGGAGGCGCGGTGCCAGCTGGCACCGCGCCTCCTGGCGTTCCCGGCCCGGCTTGTCAGCCGACGCCGCTAGCATTGTCGGGTGGCAGTGAAGCAGGTGGACCCCATCGACGTCGTCCTGGTCGGGGGAGGGATCATGAGCGCCACCCTCGGCGCCATCATCCACCGGCTCGAACCCACCTGGAAGATCCGCGTCTACGAGCGCCTCGGCACCGTCGCGCAGGAGAGCTCGAACCCGTGGAACAACGCCGGGACGGGCCACTCCGCGCTCTGCGAGCTGAACTACACGCCGGAACTGTCGGACGGCCGTGTCGACATCAGCAAGGCCGTGACCGTCAACGAACAGTTCCAGGTCTCGCGCCAGTTCTGGGCCCACCTCGTCGAGACCGGTGACCTGCCGGAACCGTCGAACTTCATCAACCCCACGCCGCACATCTCGTTCGTGTGGGGTGCCGACAACGTCGAGTACATGCGCAAGCGGTACGAGGCGATGCAGGACCACCCGCTCTTCGCCGGGCTCGAGTTCTCCGACGACCCGCAGCAGATCCGGAAGTGGGCGCCCGCGCTCATCCCGGGTCGGAAGAAGGACCAGCCGATCGCGGCGACGTACTCCGCCGCCGGGTCCGACGTGGACTTCGGGTCGCTCACCCGGCAGCTCTTCGACCAGCTCGAGATCGACGGTGTCGAGTTCGAGCCGTCGCACCAGGTCACGAAGCTCACGCGTTCGACCGTCAGCGAGGGCTGGGTGCTCGACGTCCGCAACGAGATCGGTCGGTCGACCCAGCGCATCGCGGCGAAGTTCGTCTTCGTCGGCGCCGGGGGCGGGGCCCTCCACCTGCTGCAGAAGTCCGGCATCCCGGAGATCCGCGGGTACGGCGGGTTCCCGGTCTCCGGCGAGTTCCTCCGCACCGACGACCCCGAGGTCGTCCAGAAGCACTCGGCGAAGGTCTACGGCAAGGCCAGCGTCGGCGCACCGCCGATGTCCGTCCCGCACCTCGACACCCGGATCGTCGACGGCAACGCCTCGCTCATGTTCGGGCCGTACGCGGGCTTCAGCCCGAAGTTCCTCAAGCAGGGCTCGCTCTTCGACCTCGTGAAGTCGATCCGGCCGCACAACCTCCGGCCGATGCTGAGCGTCGCGTTCTCCAACTTCGACCTCGTGCGCTACCTGATCGGGCAGCTCCTCGCCTCGAAGCAGACGAAGTTCGACGCCCTGCGCGACTTCATGCCGAGCGCCGAGCCGGGCAACTGGCACCGGATCACCGCCGGACAGCGCGTGCAGGTCATCAAGCCCGACAAGGACAAGGGCGGCGTCCTGCAGTTCGGCACCGAGGTCATCACGTCGGCCGACGGCTCGATCGCCGGCCTGCTCGGTGCGAGCCCGGGGGCGTCCACCGCGGTGCCGATCATGCTCGGCCTGCTCCGGAAGTGCTTCCCGGACCGCTGGGACCGCTGGGAATCCGCGGTCCGCGTGATGGTGCCCACCTACGGGCAGGACCTCGGGTCCGACGCGGAGCTCGCCGACGCGACGCTCGAGCGCACGGCGAAGCTGCTCGGACTCCACCACTGAGTCGACCCCGCTTGCATGTCGTTCGAACGTGTGTTCGAATGACTGCATGCGGTGGAGTGGGCAGGCGATCGATGCCTCGCGGAGCGATGCGCTCCCCGGGCTCGAGTCGAACAGCGGGTTCGTCCGGAGCGTGACGACGCCGGAGTTCGCGGGTGTCACCTTCCACGAGGTCCTGGCCAAGAGCGCGCTGAACCGCGTCCCGAGCGCGGACGGCAGCGGGACGTACGGGTGGACGATCAACCCGTACCGGGGCTGCAGCCACGCGTGCGTGTACTGCTTCGCCCGCCCGACGCACACCTACCTCGAGTTCGACGGGGGAGCGGACTTCGACCAGCAGATCGTCGTGAAGACCAACGTGGCCGACGTCCTGCACCGCGAGCTCACGAAGCCGAGCTGGGACCGCCACCCGGTCGCGCTCGGCACGAACACCGACCCGTACCAGCGGGCCGAGGGCAAGTACCGGCTGATGCCCGGTGTGATCCGTGCCCTGGCCGACTCGGGCACGCCGTTCAGCATCCTGACGAAGGGCACCCTGCTGCGCCGCGACATCCCGTTGCTGGTCGAGGCCGCGCGGTCGGTGCCGGTCGACCTGGCGATGTCGATCGCGGTCTACGACGACGAACTCCAGCAGCAGGTCGAGCCAGGCACCCCGACGACGGCGGCGCGCCTGGCGACGGTCCGGGCCATCCGTGACGCGGGCCTGACGTGCTCCGTGTTCCTCATGCCCGTCCTGCCGTACATCACCGACACCCGGGCCCACCTCGACGACGCCGTCGGGCGAGCCGCGGCCGCTGGGGCGTCAAGCGTCATGTACTCCGCACTCCACCTGCGTCCCGGCGTGAAGCCCTGGTGGTTCGCGTGGCTCCAGCGCACCCGGCCGGACCTCGTCGAGCGGTACCGGTCGATGTACCTCGACAACACCTTCGCGCCGAAGGACTACCGGCGCTGGTTGTCCGAGCGGGTCCGTCCGATCCTGCGCGCGCACGGCATGGGGCTCGGCCACGTCGATCCGGCGACGGGCTCGATGGGGTTCTCGAACCGGCTGAGCGACCCCGGGGCAGCGCCCGCGACGCCGGCGGGAGCGATCTCCGGGCCGTCGCCGTTCGAGGAGCAGTCCCGTCCGACGTCCTCGCCGCTCAAGCGCGCCGATCCGGGGTTCGACCAGCGCCTGGTCCCACGCGCTGCACCGGTCGTGCCGACGCTCTTCTGACGGGCCTCGGGCACGAGGGCGTCGGTCCGCGTTCGGGGGACACCGGGAACACCCGTGTGCCGGTATCATCGAGCGGGTCGCCGATCACTCCGACAATCGGGGTACACGGTCGCACCAACCGTGGTTGGATCGTGGGCGGCGTTCCCCCACGTCCGGAAGGACCCCCACCCGTGCTCGGCATCCCCACGCACCTCGCTCCGCGAGTGAACGCGTGGTCGACCGTGCGGGCCTTCCACGCCGCGGCGATCGGTTCGCTCGCCGCCGCCGCGATCGCCCTGGTGCTCTACCGCCTGGCCGAACCGGACGTACGGGTGATCGGTGCCGTGCTGGCGCTGGTCCCGATGCTCGGCATGATCGCCGTCCACGTGCAGTTCGGCACGTGGCGGTCGGCCGTCGCGTTCCTCGTCGTCGGCGGGGTGTGCGCGTGGTGGTTCGCCGTGGTCGTGCAACGCGAGGTCCCCGCAGGGTGGGTCGCCTCGTACCTGCTCTCCCTGTCGATCATCCCGCTCGTGCTGGTGGGCGGTGCCGGCGCGGTCGCGGGGCGGGTGGCACTGTGGTCGATCGCCGGGTTCCTGGTCGGTCGGGTCGCGACGTCGATCGCGATCGCGCAGGCGGGCGGTCCCACGCACCCCCTCGTGCTCGCGTGGGTGACGCTCGCGTTCGTCATCGCCCTCGTGCTCATCACGAGCCGCAACACCGCCCGCTCCGAGCGTGTGCAGCCCGAGCTGCTCCGTTCTGCGCGCGAGGAGCACGTCTCCGCGTACCGCGCCGGGGTCGAGGCCGAGGCGGCGGCCATCCTGCACGACACGGTCCTCAACCACCTCGGTGCGATCGCCCTCGCGCCCGACGGCCCGATGGACCCGCAGCTCGCCCGCACGGTCGAGGCGGACGTCGCGATGCTCACGGGCAAGGAGTGGCTGGCGCCGGGGGCCCGCCCGGCCCGTGCCGAACCCGGTGCCGCAGTGCGCGCGTTCGAGCAGATGGTCGACGACCACCGGGCGCTCGGACTCACGGTGACCGTCACCGGTGACCCCGCGGCCCTCGTCCGGTTGGACCAGGCGGCGATGACGGCGATCCTCCGTGCCGTCGGCCAGTGCCTGGCGAACGTCCGGAAGCACGCGGGAACCGACGCGGCCGAGGTGAGCGTGTTCGACGACGGGGTGGCGTGCACGGTCATGGTGGTCGACGACGGGCGCGGTTTCGACGAGTCCACGACGAGCCCCGACCGGATGGGTCTGCGCGGGTCCGTGCGGGAGCGGATCGGCCGGGTCGGCGGCGACGTCCAGGTGTGGTCGTCGCCGGGCTCGGGGACGAGCGTCATGATGTCCGTGCCGTACGGTGCGGTCACCGGGACGACCCCGGTGCCGAACGCCGGGTCCGAGGTCGGTCGGTGACGCGCCCCGGTCCCGCCCGCGACGCCGGCCGCACCGCGCAGCAGTACGACCCGCTCGGCGCGATGGGGTCCCGCCCGCTGGCGATCGTGCTCGGCGCCTGCGGTGTGCTGTGGGCGCTGTTCGTGTCCGTCTTCGACCGGGACGTCGTCGGCAGCCCCACCCTGAGCGCCCTCACCGTGCTGCTCGTCGCGGCCTCCGGAGCGGTCGTGTTCGTCGCGTCGAGTCCGTTCCGCGCACCGTTCCCGCGCTGGGCCTTCGTGGTGCACGTGTTGCTCCTCGCCGCGGCGACGATCACGAGCGTCGCCGCCCAGTGGGGCCCGGACCGCAGCGCACTGAACGACTTCATGTCCCTGCTCGCCGCGACCGGCATCGTCATGACGGCGCCGTACCGACCCTGGACGGACCTGGCCCTGGGCGGCCTGCTGCTCGCGGTCATCACCGGGGTCTCGTGGGGCATCGTGGCGTGGGCGTTCCCGCACCACGTCCCGATCGGGGTCGCGGCGTTCCTGGCGGCAGCGCCGACGCTCGTGCTCACCGCGGCCTCGGCGGTGTTCGCGTGGACGTTCGCCGGGCTCGCCGAGCGCGTGCAGATCCGTGCCGGGTCCTACTCGGTCGAGCGTGCGGAGCGCGACGGCATCGACGCCAGCGTGCAGCAGGACCGCTCGACGATCCTCGCCCGCGACGTCGCACCCTTCTTCGCCGAGCTCCGCACGCGCGAGGTCATCACCGACGCCGACCGCGCCCGGGCCCGGTCGATCGCCGACGGCATCCGGCGCTCGATGGTGGCCGACGCCGACCGGACCTGGTTCGAGCAGGCCGTCCGCACCGACGGTGGCACCGACGCCGTCGTCGACGACCCCGACGGGCTCATCGCCACCCTCGACGCCGACCAGCGCACGGTGGTCCGGACGTTCCTGCGGGCCGCACTGCGTGCCTCCACGGTCGACCCCGCCGGGTTCCGCGCCACGATCCGACAGACGGGGACGGACGACGGGGCGATCGGCGACTCGGACGGAGGCGCAGGCGGCGACGAGCGGACCACCGGCACCGCGCAGCCGCCCGCGACCGGCCGCGGCGTGACCGTCGCGATCGACCTCGCCGTCGCCGATTCCGACGTCGGCATCCACCGCACCTTCGACCCCTACTTCGCGGTCCTCCGCGTGACGTTCCCCGATCTGGACGTCGCGGTCCGACCCTCCGCCCTCGCACTAAGGTTCTCGTATGACCAGCACTGACCCGAGCCGGATCACGGATGGTGCGCCCGCCGTCCCGAACCCGGGGACACGACGCGTGCGGCTGGCGATCCTCGACGACCACGAGGTGCTGTTGGACAGCCTGTCGAGCTGGATCGCGGTGAACGCGTTCGACTTCGACCTCGCGCTGACGGCCCACACGTGGCTCGAGATGGTGCACAGCGAGAACTTCCCGACCGACCTGGTGTTCCTCGACTTCCAGCTCAAGGAACCGGTCTCGATCGAGGCCCGCGTGCGCACCTGCCGTGCCGCCGGGGCCAAGGTCATCGTCCTGTCGAGCGTCGACAGCCGAGAGTCCCGCGACCGTGCGCTCGCCGCCGGCGCCGCCGCCTTCCTGTCGAAGTCGCTCCCCATGCGCGAGGTCATGGACGTCGCGCGCGAGATCATGGGCGTCGCGCGGGACACCCCGCCGCAGCGCGACTGGCGGCCGCTGCCGACCGGGGCGAACGCGCACCAGCGGCCGAAGCTCAGCCACGGCGAAGAGGAAGCGCTGCGCCTGTACGTGTCGGGCTACTCGACGAACGAGGTCGCCGCGCAGATGAACGTGCAGTACGAGACCGCGAAGACCTACCTGCGCCGCGTGCGCGAGAAGTACAGCAAGGTCGGCCGGCCCGCGTCCAAGAAGTCCGACCTCATCCGTCGTGCGGCCGAGGACGGGTTCCTCGCGTAGTGGCGAAGCTCTACTTCCGCTACGGCGCCATGAACAGCGGCAAGAGCACCGGGCTCCTGCAGGCGGCCTACAACTACGAGGAACGCGGTCACCGGGTCCTCCTCGCGAAGCCGTCGGTCGACACCAAGGGCGACCGTGAGATCGTCTCGCGGCTCGGGGTGACCCGCACCGTCGACATCGTGTTCACGCCCGACGCCGACGTCCGCGCGGCGGTCACCGAGGCCGGTGCCACCGACCCCGAGTCCGACCGGCTCGACGGCATGGTCCGGCCGGTCAGCTGCGTGCTCGTCGACGAGGCGCAGTTCCTCACGCCCCGCCAGGTCGACGACCTGCTGCGCATCGCGGTCCTCGACGAGGTCCCGGTCATCACGTACGGCATCCGGACGGACTTCCGCACCGAGGCGTTCCCCGGCAGCGCCCGCCTGCTCGAGGTCGCGCACTCGCTCGAGGAACTCAAGACGATCTGCCGCTGCGGCCGCAAGGCGGTCTTCAACGCCCGCAAGGTCGACGGACGGTTCGTCTTCGACGGATCGCAGGTCGCGATCGACGGCGTGGACGTCACCTACGAGTCGCTGTGCGCCAACTGCTACCTCACGGAGTCCGGCGGACGCCTCGACGGCGACTGACGGGTCCGCCGGCCCGCCTCGTGCAGACGCGACCGTCTGCCGGACTGGAGGCGTGGGTCGGCGCCGACCCGCGCCTCCAGGCCCGCACGCGGTACGGAATGCACGTCGGCCGGGTGGCGTTGGCGACTGCATGAGCGACGCATCCGTGCACCTGTCCGTCCTCGACCTGGCGACCCGCGAGTACGGCCAGTCCAACACCGAAGCCCTGCAGGGCTCCATCGACATGGCGGTGCACGCCGAGAAGCTCGGCTACGAGCGCTTCTGGGTCGCCGAGCACCACGGCATGCCGGGGATCACCTCCTCCGCACCGGCGGTGCTGCTCAGCGCCGTGGGTGCCGCGACGTCCACCATCCGGATCGGTTCCGGCGGTGTCATGCTCCCGAACCACGCGCCGCTCGTCATCGCCGAGCAGTTCGGCACGCTCCGCGCACTCTACGGCGACCGGGTCGACCTCGGCCTCGGGCGTGCCCCGGGCACCGACGGCGCGACCGCGATGGCGCTGCGCCGCACGGACCGGCTCGACGTCGACGACTTCCCCGACCGGCTGGCCGACCTGATCGGCTTCTTCACCGGGATGGACCCCTCGAACCCCCTCGCCAGGATCCAAGCGGTGCCGGGCTACGGCGACGTGCCGGAGTTCTGGCTGCTCGGGTCCTCCGGGTACAGCGCGCAGGTCGCCGGTGCCCTCGGCGTCTCGTTCGCCTTCGCGCACCACTTCGCGTCGGACAACACCGAGGCCGCGCTCGCGCTCTACCGTGACTCCTTCCGGCCGTCGCGCTTCCGGCAGACCCCGAACGCGCTGATCGGGGTGCAGGTCGTCACCGACGAGGACCCCGCCGTGATCGACGAGCAGAGTGCCCCGGGCATGATCTCGTTCATCCGGATGCGGCAGGGCGCGAAGCCCGAGCCGGTGTCCATGGAGGAGGCCCGCGCGTACGAGTTCAGCGACCTCGAGCGGCGGTTCATCCAGGCACGGACCGAGCGTCAGGCGTACGGCACCGCGGACGAGGTCGCGGCGAAGATCAACGCCCTCGTGGCCTCGACCGGGGCGAACGGCGTGATCGTCGCGCCGGGGGCTGCCCAGGCGCGGTACCGGCACCAGGCGCTCGACGTGGTGGCGGGGCTGCACGCGGAGGGGCGGCTCGTGGCTGCGGGGGAGGGCGCGTCGGTCTGACGCGCCCGGGCGGGCGCTTGCCCGCGGCCACTTCGTGAGCAGAAAAGGTCGGGTCGCCGCACGCCACCCGACCATTTCTGCTCACGAACGCGCGAGCGCCCCCGGCCGACACCCCACGCAAAGCAGAAGGCCCTGGTTCCGGAGAACCAGGGCCTTCTTCGTACTGTCTCAACACAGTGTCGGGGTGACAGGATTTGAACCTGCGACCTCCTCGTCCCGAACGAGGCGCGCTACCAAGCTGCGCCACACCCCGCGGTGTGGTCACTCCGTACCGGAGCAACCCCAGAAGTCTATCCGATGATCGGGGGTGGTCGTGACCATCCGGCGAACTCCCGGGCGCGTCGTGTTCAGTCCGTGCGGGCGGTCAGGGTGACCACGACGGCCTCGGGTCGGCAGGCGAAGCGGACCGGCGCGTAGATCGACGTGCCGAGGCCCGCAGAGACCTCGAGCCACGACCAGTGCCCACGGTGCTGCCACTTGTGCAGCCCGCTGACGTACCGACGCGGCAGGTCGCAGTTCGTGACGAGCGCGCCGACACCGGGGACCTGGACCTGTCCGCCGTGGGTGTGCCCGGCGAAGATGACGTCGGCGCCCTGGGTGACGAAGGCGTCGAGCACCCGGCGGTACGGCGCGTGGGTGATGCCGAGGGCGACGGGGGAGGGGCCGTCCTCGTCCTCCGACCAGGGCACGTCGCCGCGCATCTCGTCGACGTTGGTCGGCAGCAGGTCGAGTCGGTCCCAGTCGCGGTGGGCGTCGGACGTCCCGAACAGCTCGAACCGCGACCCGCGGAGTTCGATGGCGTGTGCCTGGTCGTTCACGTCCAGCCAGCCGAGGGACTCGAAGAACGCCGTCTGCCGGTCGATGTCGAGCTCGACCGGGCGGGTGCCGTGCTTGTGGGTGCTCGGGCCGCCGAAGTACTTGAGCGGGTTGCGCGGCGTCGGCCCGTAGAAGTCGTTCGACCCGTACGCGAACGCCCCGGGGACGCCGCGGAACGGCTCGAGCGCGTACTCCACCGCGGCGTTGGCCGTGGGGTGCCCGAGGTTGTCGCCGGTGTTGACGATGAAGTCGGGCTCGACGAGGCTCAGGTCACGCAGCCACTGCTGCTTGTCGGCCTGCCACGGCGCCATGTGGATGTCGGACAGGTGCAGCACGGTGACGTCGCGCGACCCCGGCGGGAGCACCGGGATGGTCTCCCACCGGATGCCGAACCGACGTCGCTCGACGAGCGTGCCCCAGGCCGCCGACGCGGCACCGACGGCCGCGCCCGCTGCGATGACCCCCAGCGCAGCGCGACCGCGACTCACTTGCAGTCCTTGGGCGCCTTGCCGTTCTTGTCGCCGTAGAGGGTCAGCGTCACCGCGGAGTCCTTGCTCGCCGCGGCGTGCACGCCCGGGTCGACCGAGGCCACACGGCACGTCTTGCCGGCGCCGCCCTTGACGTACGAGTCGGAGATGCTCACGTTCGAGAACCCGAGCTCGTTGAGCTTCGATCGCGCCGTGTCCAGCGTTGCTCCGGCGATCGCGGGCATGACGATCTGCGAGCCGTCGGAGGTGTAGACGGTGACGCTCGAACCGCTCGAGAGCAGCGAGTTGGCCGACGGCGAGGTCGAGGAGACGGTGCCGGCCTTCGCGGAGCCCGGCTGCGCGCCGCCGTCCACGTAGGTGAACCCGGCGCCGCCGATCGCGGCCTTCGCCTCGGCAGCGGTCTTGCCGGTCACGTCCGGGACGGCCTTCGCGTTGCCGCGCAGGGCCGAGGACGACGGGTCCGTGAAGGCACCGGCCGGGTACAGCGCGTTCATCGGGGTCTGCGCCTGCCGCCAGACGTCCGCACGGGCGCTCGCGTAGGTGCCGCTGACACCGTTGCCGTAGTGACGGAGGTTGTTCTTGCCACCGTCGGTGTTGCCCTGCCAGTAGGCCGTGGCGACGCGGGTGCTCGACCCGACGAGCCAGATCTGGTCGGCGTCGTCGGTGGTGCCCGTCTTGCCGAACAGCTGGGTGCCGTCGTACGTCTGTGCGCCGACCGCGGTACCGCCGGAGATCGTGCCCTTCATCGCGTACACCGCGGTCTGCGCGACGGAGGGGTCGAGGACCTGCTTGCAGGCCTTCGGCTGGCCGCCGAGGCTCTTGCCCTCGGCGTTGGTGACGTTGTCGATCGCGATGGGCTCGCAGAAGGTGCCGTTGTTGGCGACACCGGCGTACGCGGCGGCCATCGTCAGCGGCGCGATGTTGTTCGTGCCGAGGATGGAGGACGGGTACGAGTTGAGCTCGGTCTTGTCGTCACCGGAGTGCACGCCGAGGTCCTGCGCGGTCTGCTTGATGTCGCAGAGGTCGAGCTTGGCGGCCATCGAGGCGAACGCTGCGTTCACCGACAGCGCGGTCGCACGGGCGACGGTGTAGTTGCCGTTCTCACCCGCGGAGTCGTTCTTCGGCGCCCAGTTCGTGTAGCTCGGTTCGCCACAGTGCTGCCAGACGGCGGTGTTGTGCGGCGTCCCGTTCACGGTCTCGTTGAGGCCGTGGCCGGCCTTGAGCCACTGCAGCAGCGTGAAGAGCTTGTAGGTCGACCCGACCTGGAAGCCGATGCCGCCGCCGTACTTCTTGTCGACGCTGTAGTTGATCGACGTCGACGTCGGCGGGGACTGTAGTGACTGGTCGTAGTCCTTGTTCTGCGCCATCGTCAGGATGCGACCCGTGCCGACCTCGACCGAGTCGAGCGCTGCGCCGAGCTTGAAGTTCGTCTCGGCCTTGTTGTCGTAGGTGTTGAGCACCTGCTTCTGCTGCGCGTTGGCGTCGATGTCGAGCGTCGTCTGGATCTTGTAGCCGCCGTTGCGCCAGGCGGCGTCGCGCTCCTTCTGGGTGGCGCCGAGCTGCGACATCTCCTTGACGACCTGCACGGCGTAGTCGCAGAAGAACTGCGAGCCGTCGCCGACCGAGGCCTTGCAGCCCTGGGACGGCTGCGTCAGGTGGACGTAGTCCTTCGGGTTCGACTTGACGGCTTCGTCGTACTCGGCCTTCGTCAGGTGCTTCTGCGCGTACATCGACTTGAGGATGACGTTGCGGCGAGCGACGTTGGCGTCGTAGTACTTCGGGTTCGACAGGTTGCGCGTGTTCGGCGACTGCACGATCGCGAGGATCGAGGCGGCCTCGGCCGGGGTCAGGTCGGTCGCGCTCTTGTTGTAGTAGTGCTGCGCGGCGGCCTGCACGCCGTAGGTCTGGTCGCCGAAGTACGCGATGTTGAGGTACCCGGTGAGGATCTCCTTGTGGGTGTACTTCTTCGCGAGCCCGATCGCGAGCTTCATCTCCTCGAGCTTGCGGGGGATGGTCTGCTCGACCGCGTCGTTGTACGCCTTCAGACGCTCTTCCGGAGTGGTGAGCTCGAGCGCCTGGTTCATCTTGATGTTGCGGACGAGCTGCATGGTCAGCGTCGACCCACCGCCCGACTCGCCGAGGCCGCCCGCGAGGGAGCCCACGCCCGCACGGACGAGCGAGGTCATGTCGACGCCGCCGTGGTCGTAGAAGCGCTTGTCCTCGCCGTCGATCGCCGCGTTCTTCAGCTGGTCGCTGATCTGGTCGAACTTCAGCTCCTGACGGTTCTGGTCGTAGACCGTCGCGAAGTGCACGCTCTTGCCGCCCTGGTACGCGTACAGCTCGTTGCGCTGCGGGAGGTCACCGATCTCGATGTACTCCGGCAGGGACTCGAACACGCCGATCGTCGACGTCGTCGTGACACCGGCGACCGCGATGGCCGGGGTGACACCGATCGTGACGAGCAGACCGGCGAGCACGCTGAAACCGACGAAACCGACGAAGGCGCCGACTGCAGAGACGGGCTTGGTCCGCGAGGCAGACGTCTTCTGGGCAGACATAGGATGCAGCCTAAACGACACCGCCGACTGAAAGGCTGGCAAGGATCTCCATGACTCGCTGGGAATACCTCACGACCCCGTTGATCATCCACAACACCACCGCCATCCTCAACAACTTCGGTGACGAGGGGTGGGAACTCGTCCAGGTCGTCACCGGCCCCGAGGGCGGACTCGTCGCCTACCTGAAGCGCCCGAAGGCCGACGCATGACCGTCGCGGACCGGCTCGCCGAGCTCGGGCTGACCCTGCCCGCGGTCGCGGCCCCCGTCGCGGCCTACGTGCCCGCCGTCGTCACCGGCCGGTACGTCTACACGGCCGGTCAGCTGCCGTTCGTGGACGGTTCGCTGCCGGTCACCGGCAAGGTGGGCGGCACGGTCGACGCCGAGACCGCCACGGCCCAGGCGCGGGTGGCGGCACTCAACGCCCTCGCCGCTGTCGAGTCGGTCGCCGGTTCGCTCGACCGGGTCGCCCGGGTCGTCAAGGTCACGGTGTTCGTCGCGTCCGACGCGTCCTTCACCGGGCAGCCCGGCGTCGCGAACGGCGCGTCGACGCTCGTCGGCGACGTGTTCGGTGACGCCGGCGTCCACGCGCGGAGCGCGGTGGGCGTCGCCGTGCTCCCGCTGGACGCGCCGGTCGAGGTCGAGCTGGTGGTGGAGCTCACCGACTGACGGACCGTCAGCAGCGCACGGCACGCGAGCCGCGCCTCCAGTCCGATCGGACAGGAGGCGCGGCTCGCGTCGTTCCTGCTACATGAGTTCCGAGATGGTCGCCATGATCGTCGGGTCCGCCAACGTGGTCGTGTCGCCGATGCGACGGCCCTCGGCCGCGTCGCGGAGCAGGCGACGCATGATCTTGCCGGAGCGTGTCTTCGGCAGCTCGGGCACGATCACCACCTGCCGGGGCTTCGCGATGGCGCCGATCCGCTTGCCCACCCAGTTCCGGAGCTCCGCGGCGGCGGACTCGCGGTCGACGTCGGCCGCCGCCTCCGACGTGAGGATGACGTAGGCCACGACCGCCTGCCCGGTGGTCTCGTCGGCGGCACCGACGACCGCGGCCTCGGCCACGCCCTCGTGCCCGACGAGGGCCGACTCGATCTCGGCCGTCGACAGGCGGTGTCCCGACACGTTCATGACGTCGTCGACCCGACCCTGGATCCAGATGTCGCCCTGGCCGTCGAGTCGGGCGCCGTCGCCCGCGAAGTACCGACCGGGGAACCGTGACCAGTAGGTCTCGACGAAGCGGTCCGGGTCGCCCCAGATGCCGCGCGCCATCGACGGCCACGGTTCGGTGATGGTGAGGTAGCCGCTCTCGCCGGGGTCGGCGCGGTGGCCGTCGTCGTCGACGATCTCGGCGACGATGCCGGGCAGCGGTGTCTGGGCGGCACCGGGCTTGAGCTTCGTGACGCCGGGCAGCGCGGAGATCATGATCGCGCCGGTCTCGGTCTGCCACCACGTGTCGACGATGGGCGTGCGGTCGTGGCCGATGACCTGGCGGTACCAGTTCCACGCCTCGGGGTTGATCGGTTCGCCGACGCTGCCGAGCAGGCGGAGGGTCTCGAGGCTCCGGGCCTCCGGGACCGCGCGGCCGGCCTTCATCGCGGCGCGGACCGCGGTCGGCGCGGTGTAGAGGACCGTGACGCCGTACGCGTCGACGATGTCCCACCAGCGGCCGGGCTTCGGCTCGTCGGGGGTGCCCTCGTAGAGCACCTGCGTGACGCCGTTCGCGAGGGGGCCGTAGACGACGTAGGAGTGCCCGGTGATCCAGCCGATGTCGGCGGTGCACCAGTAGACGTCCTTCTCCGGGTGCATGTCGAACACGTTCTTGTGCGTGTACGCCGCCTGGGTCAGGTACCCGCCGGAGGTGTGCACGATGCCCTTCGGCTTCCCGGTCGTGCCCGAGGTGTAGAGGATGAAGAGGGGCGTCTCGGCGGGGAAGGCCTGCGCCTCGTGGGTGGGGTCCGCCTTCGCCAGTTCGTCGTGCCACCAGAGGTCGCGCTCGTTCCAGGCGATGTCGTTGCCGCCGCGCTTGACGACGAGGACGTGCTCGACGCTGTCGGTGCCCTCGCCCTCGAGTGCCTCGTCGACCGCGGGCTTGAGTGCGGAGACCGCGCCACGGCGCCAGCCGCCGTCGGCCGTGACGACGAGCTTCGCGCCGGCGTCCCCGATGCGGGCGCGGAGGCTCTCGGCGCTGAAGCCACCGAACACGACCGAGTGCACGGCGCCGATGCGGGCGACGGCGAGCATCGTGACGACGGCCTCGGGGATGAGGGGGAGGTAGACGACGACGCGGTCGCCCTGCCCGACGCCGAGGTCGGTGAGCATGTTCGCGGCGCGCTGCACGTCGGCGGTCAGCTCGGCGTAGGTGATGCGTCGGGTGTCCCCGGGAGCGCCCTCGAAGTGGATCGCCACCCGGTCGCCGTTGCCCGCGCGGACGTGCCGGTCGAGGCAGTTCTCGGCGACGTTGAGCGTGCCGTCGGCGAACCACTTCGCGAACGGGGCTCCGGACCAGTCGAGGGTCTGGGTGAACGGCGTCCGCCAGTCGAGGAGCGCGCGGGACTGGTCCGCCCAGAACGCCTCGCGGTCGGCGGAGGCGGCCTCGTGCAGGTCCTCGTGTGCGACGGCGTCGGCGACGAACTCCGGCGACGGGGGGAACGTGGCGTCTCGGCCTGCGTCCGGGGTGTCCGGGCTGCCGGGGGCTCCGTCGTTGCGGGGGTCGGTCTGGGTCGGAGCGGACATCGATGTCCTTTCGCGTCGTTGCGGCAGGGGTGCAGTCGGAGACTACCCCTCGGCATGGGCGCGGGTCGGCGGGGGCGCATGCGGCCGTGGTGGTCCTGTTCGCTCTGGGCGTGCACCGCGGCACGCCCAGAAGTCGATCCGGGGGTTGCTTCCCGAGGCCGATCATGGGGTACAGTAGTTCCCGCTGGACTCGTTTCCGGCGGCAACGGTTCGGATTCCCCCCAATCCACCGATGTCAAGGCGGCACCTGTTCCCCCCAACCGGTGCCGCCTCTTCTCGTTTCCGGGCCGGTTCGTCCGACGGATGACCGCGCTCGTGGTCGGTGACACGCGTCGATCCGCGCGGGCATGCCGAAGCGTGGACAGACCTGTCCATGCTCCTGCATGGAACGGTGCGTCGGGTTGTTCGACACGTGTTGCACAAACGAACTCGGCCCCGCTCGGCGGGCCGTAGCGTGCGGGTGTCCCGACGCTGGGACACCGAGTGGGGTACGGCATTGCGTGCCGGGGTACAAAACGGTCCGTTGCTCGCCAAGCGGGTAGCTCTCCACAGAAGGTGCAGGGGACCGCCGAACGGCGACGGCCGTTCCCTACTCTCTGGTCGCATGCACCGACACCGTGCCGACACCCCGTTCCTGCCCGGCGCCACGCGACCGATCCGGAGTCGGGACGTCGTCGCCGCCGAGTTCGAGGAGCTCGCCGCGCTCGTCGGCGACGCGGGCGTCACCGACGTGCTCGTGGTCGGCGGCCGCGGGACGTGGGTCGACCGGGGACGCGGGCTCGAACGAGCCGGACCCGAGCTGCCCGAACGGCGGGTGCGGGAACTCGCGACCGAACTCGTGGCACGGGGCGGGCGGCACGTCGACGAGACCACGCCCTGCGTCGACGTCCGGCACGGCGACGGCATCCGCGTGCACGTCGTGCTCGCACCCGTGTCCGTCGGCGGGACCGCGGTCTCGATCCGACTGCCCGCACCGACCCGGCCGACCCTGCAGTCGCTCGAGGCGCTCGGAGCGTTCGCGCGCGTCCCTCGATCGGTCCTCGAGCGAGCGGTCGACGAGCGCCGCAACGTGCTCGTCACCGGCGCGACCGGGAGCGGCAAGACCACCATGCTCGCCGCGATGCTGGCGGCCGTCCCGCCCGACGAGCGGATCGTCACCGTCGAGGACGTCGCCGAACTCCGGATCGACCACCCGCACGTCAGCGTCTCGGTGCCGCACGGGAGAAGCTGAGGGAAGCGATCCCTGCCCGCGCCGGGGACGGGACCCCTCCGGCTCAGGAGAAGGCCACCGAGGCCCTCCGGGGGCTGCGCCCGACCGACGCCGATACGGTGGCCCTAATCGGCAACGAGTGGGCCAAGATCGAGGCCCGCCTTAACGCCGGTCATAACCTGACCAAGATGATCGAGTCGGCCGACCGGGAGACTCTCGCGGCGATCGTGGACCGCATGCCTACCCGGCTGATCGTGACTTCACCCCAGCCCGATGACGCCATCGCCGAGATCGAGGGGCTGGCGGTCGAACGGCTCGCGTCGATGGGGGACCCGACTGCGCTCGCCGCAGTTGAGGCGAGCAGCGCCGAGCAACTGGGTGACGCCTGGGCCGCGGTCCTAGAACAGGCGGTCTCCCAGCACTCGGTATCCGCCACCACGTCGACTTTGCTCTACAACGCCGACGTCGAAGAGTGGCGTGCCACCGTCGGGCAGACGCCGGACGACGACCACCTGCTCGAAAAGGCGATCCGAGACGTGTCCGCGAACCTCGACTTCGGCGGCTCGCCCCTGCTGAACGCCTCGGGAGGTCCCGATGGCACTCGATGAGTCCAAGCGCCGCAGCATCGTGGCGATGATCGAGGAAGGCACAGGCCGAAACGAGATCTCCCGATCGGTCGGTGTGGCCGCGTCCACGGTTTCAAACGTCGCGAAGCAGGCGAGTCTGACCTTCGACCGCCGGCAGACCGCGGTGGCCGCCGTGGCACAGGCGACGGATGCGAAAGAGCGTCGTCAGTCGCTCGGTGCGCGAATGCTCGGCGATCTGGAGGAAGCCCGCCTCCGGCTGGCGAGGGAGCCTAACGCGCGGGGGTTCCAGGCGGCAGCGCAGGGGCTCGATGCCCTTGCGAGGGCGTACGGCAACATCGCGAAGATCGATGGCCCCGACACGACCGCGAACGACGAGGCGGTGTCGATTCTCGGACGTCTCCAGATCGACCTGCAGGCCGTCGTCGCGACCTCTGGGTGGGGGACGGGAGGTCCTGACGGGCCGTCTCCAGCCGACCCCCCGATCGTCGGTGATTCGAGCTAGGCCGACCATGCAAGAGTGGGGAGGCGCCGAGCGGTGGCCTCCCCACTGCGCTAGTCCGACTCCTGCGTGTCCCAGCCGAGCGAGTCGATTTCGCCAACCCACCCATGAATGACGTCGACCCCTTCTCGCATCAGAATAAGTCCATTCTGAATTGCCTGAACCGGCCTCTTCATGTCTCGCGACAGCTTTCGAAGGGGCAGCACGGATTCAAGAAAGCCCTCGGTCATTGTCGCAGTCGACTGGGACTCCGCATCAAGGGCACGCAGACTCTCAAAGTAGGTTTCAAACGCCGCCCGGCTTTCCGGCTCTCCCTCGACCTCTTGATTGGCTCGCTCGATAATCAGATGTACGCCGCGGTCCACCGACGCAAGCTTCGAGGTGAACTCCTCGCCGTGCGCCTGAAGAGCATCCGCGGGCTCCTGCAGGCGCGTCGCTATTCCGCGGAGCAACGTCAAGCGACCTGCGAAGGTCTTGGTATGCGGGCCCCCCTCGGTGAGTTCAGCTGACCCCTCCTCCGCGACCTGCCCAAGAGCCGCGATGTCAGCCGACATCGCCTCAACGGAGGCCACCCACTCGGGCATGGACAGCTCCATGTCAGCAAGCTGCTCGATGAGACCGAGCCCGTCGTCCTCATCTTCATCTTCATCTTCTGCCGAGATTGCCGCATCCGCGAGGTCGAGTTCATCAACCGCAGCGTTAACCGCAACGATGCGCGCCGCGAGCTGCGCCACGGCAGTAGTATATTCGGCCGACTCGCGTGGCGCGTGGCGCAAGATCGTCCACGGCACCCACTGGAAGTCCACGATCATGTCCATCACGTCGTCACGCTTTGACGCATCTGCAAGTGCTGGCACGTCGACCCATAGGATCGGCATGATGAGTTCCTTCACCCCGAGGGCGGTGGCTCTCTCGGCGAAACGCGTAAGCTCTCGGCGGCACTCAACGCTCTTGAAGAAACGCGGAGTGATGACCGGCACAAAAAACGCGGCGGACGTAATGGCCGTGTCGATCCGAGATCGCCAGGAATCGCCCCAGTCGAGGTCGTCCCGGTCCAAGAACAGCTCGACCGACTCCGCGGTCTGCATCTCGTACTCGGCCTTGATGTCGCGGGCGAGCTGGGCGATTCGTCCGTGCGACGCCTCATCATCAGCGTGCACGTAGGACCAGAACCCGCTGGCGCTTCCACTTGTCATGCTCGCAGACTAGAGCAGACCGCCGACGTGGACGCCGACCAGTCGATCCTCGCGCGCGAGCGCTGGCGAGCCCTATGCTGAACTCGTGGGAGCGGCGGACAATGGCGGGGACCGGAGCGTGGTCCGCGTCCGCGGCTACGAACTGAAGCTCGGGCGTCGCACCGGGGTGGCAGCAGCGCTGGCGCTCGCGCTCGTAGCCATGGGCCTGATCCTCTCGCCCAACAATTTGACCGCGGGTGTCATCACCGGTGTGTCTGGAGTGGTCGGCGCTTTCCTGGGAGTCCTGATCGACGTCAAGCCGGTTGCACGCTCGAACCGGGCCGAAGCAGCCGGTGCAGTACGTAAGTTGAATGAAACGGTACGAGCCGTCGAAGACGTCCAGACCACGCTTCAGCAGCTTGCTGAGCTCCAGATGAATGTCAGGGTCAGCCTAGGGATCGTCAGCGCTCAGAGTGACTTGGAGGGCGTACGGACAGCCCTCTATGAGTCCATGGGCGAATGGGAACTTATCTCGCCCGGCGCGGGCGACGCAGTGAAGCGCACGCGTTCTGCTGGCAGCGACATGTTGCGAAAAATGACCGAAGAGCAGGGGAAGACATCGTGACTGACGACAAAGACCTGGCGGCGGCGCCAGCGGCGTCCAACATCACCGGCAGCGTGGCCCAGATTGTCAGCGATCGGGAACTGATATTGAATCGCGGCAGCGAGAACGGTGTCCGCGAGGGTATGTACTTCGCGGTCCTTGATCCTGGATTTCGAGGCGTCACCGACCCAGAAACGGGCGAATCGTTAGGCGACTTTCGGGTGGTCAAGGTGACAGTCCGAGCCGTCGAAGTGGCACCTCGCCTGACTCTTGCGCGGACTTTCCGTACTCGAACGGTGAACGTAGGCGGCACGAACGCCTCGTTCGGATCGCTCAGCACAGTTGCTGCGGCCCTTAGCGCGCCGCGGTACATCGAGCAGGTTGAGCGCCTCGTCCTCGATGAGAACGCGCGGCGGCCGATCGAGCCTGAGGAAAGTGTCGTGGATCGAGGCGACCCCTTCGAAGAGATCACGGCCGCGGACGCCGAGGATGTCAAGACGGTAACAGTCTTCAAATAGAGTTAGGTTTCCTTCGGGGACCTGGGGTCAGCGAAGAAACCTGTCACTTGTCACGGGGAGGTTCGGGAGCGACGAACCCTCATACGAGGCAACTGGCGCGTCCGGCACGTTCAACCCGACCTTGTGAGGGCGGTTCAATGTACTTCAGATTAATAACAGCCTCAAAGTTCGAGGTTGACGACAGCTGGTCATTGCCTGTGGTCGTCCTCCAGCCTTTGAGCTGGAACGACTGGTGGCGCTGGAAAACCCTATATTTCGCTTCCTTGGTCGACGCCCAGGGGAACATTCACGATCTTGGTTCCGTAAAGATTGCTGACCTAGAGGCGACATACGAAGAAGCCACGGACGGTACTGGCGGTACGCGGACGTTCCTAGAAGAGAGTTTCGAGGAGCTGCCGAAGGGTTATGCTTCACTAGGGCAAGACGAGACTTACTATCAGGCTCTGTGGAGGCTTCTCGGTAAAGCTGAGATGCGTTTGACGTTGCGAGCCATGAAGGACCTCGCCATTGACCGAGAGCGGTTCCAGAAGAGGATCGGCTCTCCCACTGTCTCGCGATCTTTAGCGCGGTCTGTTCCTTTTCAGACGGTAGAGCAGACGTTCGCAAACATCGCGTTCAATGGTGATCCAAAGCGATCGTTCAGCTTCACTTTTACTAAGCCATCCCAAAACCCCTTTGAGCGCAATGCGCCCATTGTTCTGGAGTTCGACGTCGAGCCAGGCTCGACGCCTCCGACCAATGTGCACGTCCTAATTGGTCGCAATGGCTCCGGCAAGACAACATTGCTGCAATCAATGACACGTGCGCTCTTGGGAACTGGTGTCGCCAAAGAGCAGGACGGAGCACTCTCCACTAGTACGGGTGCCCCGCATGCAGGGATAGCAAACGTAGTGTACGTCGCGTTCAGCGCTTTCGACGATCTTGCGGTTCCCGTGCACGACAGTCCGTCTCAGTGGGCCGTGCCGTATTCCTTCATCGGGCTGCAGGCGCTTCCGAGAAAGGATCAGCAGCGGATCGACGAGGCCACCGGCAAGGCCATCAGAGAGAATCGCGCCGAGCCCACAGTGTCGGCCTATTCCGTTCCACTGCCGCGACGTACTCGGCGGCCGATGGAGTTGGCGCATGGCTTCGCGAAGAGTGCCGCCGAAGTTGTCACCAAGTCTCCGGAACGATGGAGGTCAGCTCTCAAGAACCTGGAGTCCGATCCGAATTTCAAAGACGCGGCTGTTTCGGATTTAGCAGACGAGGGACGATTGACCAGCGCCGAAGCTCGTTCCGATTTTGAGGAACGAGCTGCGAAGCTCTTTAGGCGACTAAGCTCTGGTCACAAGATCGTACTTTTGACCACCACGAGGCTCGTCGAGACAGTAACTGCTGAGACGCTCGTGATTCTCGATGAGCCAGAAGCGCACCTGCATCCGCCTTTGCTCTCTGCTTTCACTCGCGCGTTATCTGACCTGATGCAACAGCAGAATGGCTTGGCAATAATCGCGACTCATTCGCCGGTGATTCTTCAAGAGGTTCCTGTTCGCTGTGTCCGTCGGGTTCAGAGATCAGGTAAGTCACAGAGAATCGAGCGAGTGGAGATCGAATCGTTTGGTGAAAATATTGGTACCTTAACGAACGCAGTCTTTGGCCTAGAGGTGCGCGATTCTGGTTTTCACAAGATGATTCTTGAGCTAGCGTCCGAGAGTGGCGGGTACGACGCGGTTGTGGAGCAGTTCAAGGGTGAGCTTGGGTTCGAAGCCCGCGCTCTGCTTCACTCGTGGTTTGCTCGTCGGGAGAGTGACCTCGGGTGAGAAGCATTGCAAAACCGGATCTCGATATCCGGCGTGTGCTGGATGAGCTGGGATCCGGTTTGGAGGTGAAGAATCTCCGGCGGCTTGAATCGGAACTCGTCGAAGGCGAGGAGGAGTTTACTTCAAATGCGATCGGCGGTGATTTTCGGCTCACCGCTCAGAAGCATCCGTCAATTGATCCTCCGGATGAAGACGACGTTCAGTGGGCGTGGAAAAACAGATTCTCGTCCGGTGTCGGTCGGGATATGTACGACGCGTTGAAGTCGGGGGCAGGCTCTCGCTGTCCGTCATGTCTCCACGGTCGGGTGCATGACCTTGACCACTTCCTGCCGAAATCCAAATACCCTCGATTGGCCTTGGTCCCGCTTAACCTGGTACCTATCTGTAGCGATTGTAACGGCATCAAGCGCGCATACGTGGCGAAAAGCGCTGCCAATGAACCGATTCATCCTTACTTCGATGACCTTGGAGACGAGGAGTGGTTGGTTGCAACAGTGCTGGAGGCGCCAGGTGCCCCGCTGCAGTTCGAGGTCAGCCCACCAGCGGCGTGGAACGCCACGCTCGGAAGTCGGGTGGCGGAGCAGTTCAAGCGCTTGAAGTTGGGCGCGCTATATGCGGATCTTGCGTCGACCCTGATCGGTAACCTTGCTAGTGGTTTGGACACGCGATTCGCGGCGTCGGGCCCTGCGGGTGCAAAGCGATGGCTTGAAGAGATGCTTGGCACGTGGAAGGCATCGAATTCTGAACCGTATTCAATAGCGGCTCTTGCCGCGTGGTCGTCGAGCCCCTTTGTGTGGAACGGCGGTTGGCGGGTAGAGAGGTGAAGGGGTTGCTTCGAAATCGGCAAGCGTGCTTTGCGGGTTCGGCAAGCATGGCGCTTGTGTGACTGAGTGATCGACCCCCGGGGTTCCAGTGGCATGGCTCCGGGGGTCGAGCCGTATCCGTGGATTGACAACGCCATGAGTGCCACAGATATCAACCCAACCAACGAGGAAGAGGGCATTTCCACTGCGGAACTATGCTATGGCCTTTGGCATGAACGGTGGAACCCAGTTTGGATTTCCGAAGCCCGTGCAGAGGCGATCATCGACCTCGGCGTGACGCCGATCGACGGCGACTACGACGGGTACGAAGTCACCGCTGACGACTATGCGCGCATCCAGAGCGCTGTTCGCAATGCCCTGTGGACACGTCGTCGCGCGGAGCGGTCCGTGCGATGAAGGCGGCGATCTACACCCGAGTCAGCACCACTGACCAGGTGGACGGCACGTCGCTGGAAGAGCAGCGAACCATCTGCGAAGCCGCAGCCGTCGCCCACTCATGGGAAGTTACCGAGGTCTACTCCGACCGCGGTATCTCTGGTACTTCGCATACCCGCCCAGAGTGGCAACGGATGCTCGCGGATTGCCGGTCCGGCGAAATTCAAGCCGTTGTTGTGGCGAAACTCGATCGGTTCGCTCGCAAAGCAGCGGATGCAATTACTGAGACCGATCGATTCGGCGACCTGGGTGTCACGCTCGTGGTGGTCAAGGAGCAGATCGATATGTCCACCCCGGCTGGTCGGATGATGCGAACGATGCTCGCCGGGATCGCCGAAATGGAGCGTGACTTGATCGTGGACCGAACGACGAGGGGACAGCGTGCGAAGGCGCGCAACGGCGACTGGCCGGGCGGCAAACCCCCGTTTGGTTGGCGACTGGAGGGCAAGTCACGGGACGCCCGGCCGGTGCCGGACAAGCGCGAGCGCCAGGTGCTCGCGACGGCCTACGAACTCCTGGTGCAGAAGCGCCTCACCGCGGGGCAGGTGGCCGACCGGCTGAACGACGCAGGGCTGAACCCCCGGATCGCCGCCCGATGGAACTTCGACGTTCTTCGCCGCACCCTGGTGAACCCGACGCTCTACACGGGACGGAGCGTGTGGGGTGGCACCGCGACTGGCTCCATCTACAAGCGGTCGCATCACACCCGGTTGAAGCACGACGGCACCCCTCTCTACGGAGACCCGATCCCGCTGACCGTCCCTGATCCGCCGTTCACGAAGGCGCAGCACCAAGCCGTGATGCGGGCGTTCGCCCGGCGAAGCACCCGCGGGCAGTCCCCGGCCGCTGTGACTCAGATGCTCTCCATTCGTCTCTACGGTGAGTGCGGCAAGCCGTACCTCGGGGTGTCCCTCTCGGCCAAGGACTACGACGTCTACCGCTGCACCGGTCGCAGGCACATCAACGGGCCGGGGAAATGCCAGTGCCCGCAAGTTCAGGTGCAGGCGCTCGACGCCCGCGTCTGGGCCGAGGTCGAGCAGCTGCTCGGAGACCCGGACCGCCTTGAGGCCATGGCGCGTCAGTGGCTCGCCGTTCCTGAGGGCGGGTCCGACGATGACGTTGCCAGCGCAGTGGCAGGCATCGACCAGCAGATCGAGAAGCGCATTCGAGCACAGTCTCGTACGGCGGACGAACTGCTGCTGGCCGACGATCCTGCGCCGATTCGCGACGCGCTCCGAAAAGTTGCAAGTGAACTGGCGGAGTTGCAGCAACGGAAAGCGGCCTACGCCGCGCTTGCCGCCTCTGACCTGAAGCGAGCAGAGCGCCTCACAGACCTTGCAGACCTGGCGCGGCGCGCCCGTGGCCGTCTCGCGACGATGGGCCGCGAACAGCGTCGGGAGGTCATCGAGATCCTCGGTATCGAGGTCACGATGGCCGGACCGGTCCGCAAGTCCCAGCCGGAGTCGATCACGATCTCCGGACACGTCGATCCGCGGATGTTTGCGGAGAAACCCGCCGACGGGGCCCCCTCGCCGCCGTCGCGTTCGCCGGGGTTCTCGTCGCCGTGATGCGCTCCGGAGAAGTGCAGAGCATCTTCACGGAACTCGTCCGTGGTGCCCTGTCCCTCTGACCCGCGCACGGCTGACCCGCGCCCGGCGGCGGACGGGGAGCGCGGCACCGTGAGCGTCGAGTTCGCGGTCGTGCTCCCCGTCGTGGCCCTCGTCCTGACCTCGCTCGTCGCCGCGGTGCTCGTCGTCGACGGCCTCGGCCGCCTCCAGCTCGCGGCGGCCACGGCGGCACGAGCGTTCGGTCGCGGGGACGACGAGGCCGGGCGCGCCGCCCTCGAGCACCTCGCACCCGGGGCCGGCATGACGGTGCACCGCGACGGTGGCGTCGTCTGCGTCCGGGCAGCACGAGGGGCCGCGGGGCCGTTCGAGGCCGTCCCGCTCCGTGCCACGGGCTGCGCTGCGGAGGACGGACGGTGAACGAGCGCGGGTCCGCCGCGGTCCTCCTCTCGGCGGTCGTCGGCATCGTCCTCGTCGTCCTGACCGCGGCGCTCGCCGGAGCCGGACTGCGCGTGGCCACGATCCGCGCCCAGGCCGCTGCCGACGCCTCGGCGCTCGCGGCGGCGGCGGCCCTCGTCGGGCTCGTCCCGGGCGAACCCTGCTCCGTCGCGACGCGTGTGGCGGCGCGGAACCAGGCAGCCCTCGACACCTGCGGGACGGCTGCCTCCGCCGCGCGGGTCCGGGTCGTGGTCGGCGGCGGACCGTTCGCCGTGGGCGCAGTCGCAGTCGCCGGTCCGGCGGACGACCAGCCCGAACACTATGTGTATGGTGTGCCTGTCGGCCCCCGGTCATCGGTGCCCCGGTCGACCCGGACGCGCTCGTCGTCCAGGGCCGACGCGCACCATCGATCAAGGAGACACGTGCCAGGCACGAAGAAGCTCGTCATCGTCGAGAGCCCCGCGAAGGCCAAGACGATCGCGCAATACCTCGGTGACGGATACGAGGTCCAGGCGTCCGTCGGACACATCCGGGACCTCGTCGAGCCCAAGAACCTGCCGGCGGAGCTCAAGAAGGGCTCGCTCGGCAAGTTCTCGGTGGACGTCGACAACGGCTTCGAGCCCTACTACGTCGTCTCGGACGCGAAGAAGAAGACCGTCTCCGAGCTGAAGCGTGCGCTCAAGGAAGCCGACGAGCTCTACCTCGCAACTGATGAGGACCGCGAAGGCGAGGCCATCGCGTGGCACCTGCTGCAGGTCCTCAAGCCCAAGGTGCCGGTCAAGCGCATGGTCTTCCACGAGATCACGAAGGAGGCGATCCAGCGCGCGCAGGAAGCCACCCGTGAACTCGACACCGCGCTCGTCGACGCGCAGGAGACCCGCCGCATCCTCGACCGTCTCTACGGGTACGAGGTCTCGCCCGTGCTCTGGCGCAAGATCGGTCCGGGGCTCTCGGCCGGTCGTGTGCAGTCCGCTGCCACGCGTCTCGTCGTCGACCGTGAGCGCGAACGCCTCGCGTTCGTGTCCGCCAACTACTGGGACCTCAGTGCGCGCTTCGAGAAGGAGGGCGACGCCGCCTTCACCGCTCGACTCGCGCGCGTCCAGGGGACCCGGGTCGCCTCCGGTCGTGACTTCGACGACCGCGGTGCCCTGAAGGGCGAGGCCGTCCGCCTCGACGAAGCCGCCGCGGCCGCGCTCACCACCGTGCTCGAGCGTGCCGGTGACGCCACCGTCCGCAGCGTCGAGTCGAAGCCCTACACGCGCCGCCCGGCAGCACCGTTCACGACGTCGACCATGCAGCAGGAAGCGGCGCGCAAGCTCCGCCTCTCGCCGCGACAGACCGCCCGTGCGGCGCAGACGCTGTACGAGAACGGCTACATCACCTACATCCGTACGGACTCGGTCAACCTGTCGAAGCAGGCGCTCGACGCCGCTCGCAAACAGGCAGCGGACCTCTACGGCGCCGCGACCGTGCCGGACAAGCCGCGCGTCTACGCGAGCAAGAGCAAGAACGCGCAGGAAGCGCATGAGGCGATCCGCCCCGCCGGCGACACCTTCCGCACCCCGTCGCAGCTCGAGGGGACGCTGACCGGTGTCGAGTGGCGCCTCTACGACCTCATCTGGAAGCGCACCATCGCGTCGCAGATGGCGGACGCCAAGGGCTCCACGGCGTCGATCGTGCTCGGCATCTCCTCCGGGGAGTCCGTCGAGGGCATCCCGGCCACGGCGAGCGGCACCGACGCCGAGTTCACGGCGTCCGGCACGGTCATCACCTTCCGCGGGTTCCTCAACGCCTACGAAGAGGGCAAGGACGAGGACCGCCACGAGTCCTCGGACCGCTCGGGCAACGACGTGGCGCTGCCGGACGTCAAGGAAGGCGAGCACCTCGCCGTCGACGACGTCGTCGCGAAGGGCCACGACACCACCCCGCCGCCGCGCTACACCGAGGCGAGCCTCATCAAGACGCTCGAAGACCTCGACATCGGTCGCCCGTCGACCTTCCCGACGATCAGCCCGACGATCATCGACCGCGGCTACGTGTCGCTGCGCGGGACCCAGCTCGTGCCGAACTGGATCGCGTTCAGCGTGGTCCGGCTGCTCGAGGAGTACTTCGGTGACCTCGTGCAGTACCAGTTCACGGCCGACATGGAAGCCGACCTCGACCGGATCGCGAACGGCGACGCCGACCGGGTCGACTGGCTCAAGGAGTTCTACTTCGGTGGTGGTGACCAGCGCGGGCTCCGCACGGTCATCGACAACCTCGGCGAGATCGATGCGCGCGAGATCAACTCCGTCGAACTGGCGCCGGGGCTGACCCTCCGCATCGGTCGCTACGGCCCCTACATCGAGGTGCCGAGCGACGACCCCGAGAAGCCCCGTCGCGTCAACGTGCCCGAGGACCTCGCTCCCGACGAGCTCACCGCCGAGAAGGCCCGCGAGCTCGTCGACGCCCCGGTGCTCGGTGACCGCGTCGTCGGCATCAACCCCGAGACCGGAAAAGAGGTCCTCGCGAAGGACGGCCGGTTCGGTCCGTACGTGACCGAGCGCACCCCGGAGCCGGAACCCGCGGTCGACGCCGCGACGGGCGAGGTGCTCGACGCGCAGGCCACGCCGGCCGCCGCCGAGGCGGAGCCCGCAGCGAAGACCACCGCGAAGGGTGCCGCGAAGAAGGCACCGGCGAAGAAGACCACGAAGAAGCCCGCGGCGCCCAAGGAGCGCACGGCGTCCCTCTTCAAGTCGATGGACCCGCAGACGGTCGACCTCGAGACGGCGCTGAAGCTGCTCGACCTGCCGCGGGTCGTCGGCAAGGACCCCGAGTCCGGCGACGACATCACCGCGCAGAACGGCCGGTACGGTCCGTACCTCAAGAAGGGCACGGACACCCGGACCCTGCCGGGCGAGGACGCGATCTTCGACATCGACCTCCCCGGTGCGCTCGAGCTCTTCGCCCAGCCCAAGTACGGCGGCCGCAGCTCGGCGAGCGCAGCGCTCAAGGAGTTCGACGCCGACCCGGTGTCCGGCAAGCCGATCAAGATGAAGGACGGCCGGTTCGGTCCGTACGTCACGGACGGCGAGACCAACGCGACGATCCCGCGCGGCGAGGACGTCGAGGCCGTCGACCACGCCCGCGCCGTGCAGCTCATCGCGGACAAGCGTGCCAAGGGGCCGGTGAAGAAGAAGGCACCGGCGCGGAAGCCGGCGGCCAAGAAGAAGTGACCGGCCGGTTCATCACGCTCGAGGGCGGCGACGGCGCGGGCAAGACGACCCAGGCGGAGCTGCTGACGGCCTGGCTCGAGGAGCACGGCCGGACCGTGGTGCGGACCCGTGAGCCGGGCGGCACCGACCTCGGCACGCGGATCCGCGAGATCGTCCTGCACGAGCGCGGCCACGTCGCGCCACGAGCCGAGGCCCTGCTCTACGCGGCCGATCGCGCGCACCACGTCGAGACCCTCGTCCGCCCCGCCATCGCTCGCGGCGACGTGGTGCTGCAGGACCGGTACATCGACTCCTCGGTGGCGTACCAGGGGGTCGCGCGCGGCCTCGGCGCCGAGCACATCCGTTCGGTGTCGGACTGGGCGTCGGACGGGCTCACGCCGGACCGCACGATCCTGCTCGACCTCGACGTCACCGTCGGGCGTGCGCGGGTGGCCGCGGCGCGCGGGGACACCTTCGACCGACTCGAGTCCGAGGCCGAGACGTTCCACGAGACGGTCCGCCAGGCGTTCCTCGACATGGCCGCCGCCGAGCCCGAGCGCTTCCTCGTCGTGGACGCGTCCGCCCCGGCCACGGACGTCCAGCGCGCGATCCGTGCCGCGGTCGGTCCACTGGTCGGGATCGTCGAGGGATGACGGTGGCGGCTGGCAGGATGATCCCGTGAGCGTGTGGGACGGCCTGACAGGGCAAGAGGAAGCGGTCGCGTCGCTCCGCAACGCGGCCGAGTCGCCCGACGGCACCGGTGGCATGACGCACTCGTGGCTGATCACCGGGCCTCCCGGCTCCGGCCGGTCGAACGTTGCGTCCGCCTTCGCCGCCGCACTCGTCGGCAACGGTCCGGACGACGACCACACGCTCCAGCAGATCACCGCGAAGACCCACCCCGACGTCTCGGTCCTGACGACGCAGCGGGTCATCATCACCATCGACGAGATCCGGCAGCTCGTCACGTCGTCGCACTACTCGCCCTCCGTCGGCCGGTACCGCGTGGTGATCATCGAGGACGCGGACCGCATGACGGAACGCACGTCGAACCTGCTCCTCAAGGCGCTCGAGGAACCGCCGGAGCGCACCGTGTGGATCCTCTGCGCCCCGAGCGAGGCCGACCTGCTGCCGACGATCCGGTCGCGCGTGCGGTCGGTCCGCCTCCGCGTGCCGGGCATCGAGTCCGTCGCAGACCTGCTCGTCGCCCGGACCGGTGTGGACCGTGTCCTCGCGATGGACGCCGCACGCCAGGCACAGAGCCACATCGGCATGGCACAGCGTCTCGCCACCAGCGAGGACGCCCGCGACCGTCGACGCCGCACGCTCAGTACGGTGCTCGGCGTCCGGACCGTCGGAGACGCCGTTATGGCCGCCGCCGACCTGCTCGCCGTCGCCGACGAGGACGCGAAGGCGATCACGCAGCAGCGCGACGCCGAGGAACGTGACGCCGCGATGCGCTCGCTCGGCATCGAGCCCGGCGGCACGATCCCGCCGGCACTCCGTTCGCAGCTGCGCCTGCTCGAGGAAGACCAGAAGCGTCGGGCGACGCGGAGCCTCCGGGACGGATTGGACCGGATCCTCGTTGACGTCTCGTCGCTGTACCGTGACCTGTTGCTGCTCGGGCTCGGGGCGCCGGCGGAACCGGTGAACCTCGCGATGCGGGAACAGCTCGACCACGCGCTGCAGTCGGTGACCCCGGCCGCTGCGCTCGAGGTGCTCGACGCCATCGCACTCGCTCGGCAGCGCATCGCCGCGAACGTGGCGGCCCTCCTCGCGCTCGAGGCGCTGCTCGTCACCATCGCCCGCGCGCGCCGCTGACCCGCGCCCTGGGCGGGACCACCTGCCCGAGGTGAGACGCAGGACGCGCCCGCACCGCGCCTCCAGGCCGTCCGGAACCGCACCCTGTGACGTTCCCCATCCGCCCGCGCCCCCGCGCATGGGACAATCACCGCATGTCCGACGCAGAACCCGGCCTGCGCGAGCGGAAGCGCCGCGCCACCCGACTCGCGATCCAGCAGGCCGCGCTCCGCATCGCGATCGAGGAGGGGCTCGCGGCGGTGACGGTCGACGAGATCTCGCGGCGTGCGGACGTGTCGCCGCGGACGTTCTTCAACTACTTCCCGAACAAGGAAGGCGCGATCCTCGGCGACGATCCCACGCTGCCGGACGACGACACCCTCGCGGACTTCGTGGCCGGTGGGCCGACGGGGGACCTGCTCGCCGACCTCGGGGCGTTGCTCGTGCACTCGACGCGCGAACTCATCGAGGAGCGTGGGCTGATCGAGGAGCGGCAGCAGGTGCTCCGCGCCGCGCCGGAGCTCTTCAGCCGGCGGATGGAGTCGATGAAGGAGTTCCAGGCGGCGATCGAGGGGGCCATCGTGGCGCGCTTCGCAGCGGCCGCGGACGGAGCTCTGGACGCCACCGGCGAGCCCCCGGAGCGGCGTCGGCGGGCGCGGCTGGCGTCCCTCGTGGCGTTGGCTGCGCTGCGGCACGCGTGGTGGGAGTGGTCGGACGCGGGGTCGGACACCCACCTCGTCGACGAGCTCGAACGGTCGTTCGCCGACCTCGACGCGCTCGTTTCGCGTTCGCTCGTCTGAACCTGTATAGTCGTTTCCCGTGCCGCTCCGGCAACGGAGCGTCCGCCGCCTTAGCTCAGTCGGCAGAGCGATTCACTCGTAATGAATAGGTCGTCGGTTCGATTCCGACAGGCGGCTCCGAGAAGCCCCGGTCAGACAGTGTCTGACCGGGGCTTTCTGCTTCGCGGGCCGGGTGCCGGGCCCGAGGCGGGCCGGGCGCCTGCGCGCCCGGCCCGACCCGGCCTCAGGGCAGGTAGTACGTCGGGTTCGGCAGCTTCACGCTCCGGTCCGCCGACCCACCGAGCAGGTCGCTGTACTGGTCGCCGAAGTTCGCCACCACGTCGTACCGCCCACCCGAGCGCGACTCGATGTGCGCACGGGTCTGCGACTTGTACTCGACGGTGGTGCACTTCGCCGTGGCGCAGGTGATGTACGACGGCTGCTGCGAGGCCCCGACGCCGGTCCACTTCGTGTAGTACGTCTGCGTGCCGCGCTGCGTCGCCGCGAACTGCGGGTACCCGACCTTCTGCAGGTTCTCGATCGTGGCGGTCTTCTGGTCGTCGTTGCGCCCGGTGAGCCCGATGATCGTGCAGCCGGAGCGCTGGGCGATCGACACGAGCGAGGTCATCGACGGGGTGGCGGGGAAGCGCTCGTCCTGCACCCACTCGTCCTGGCGGGCGGGATCGAACACGAAGTGCATGTCGGCGACCTCCATGTCGTAGGTCCACAGGGTGGTGTCGTCGGCGTCGAGCACGATGGCGGGGTTGCGGTGGAGCTTCCGGCCGACGGCGCACTGGGCGGCGACGACGGGAGCCTGCTTCCGGACGATGGAGCGCATCTCGCGGATGTACGGCGAGTCGGTGCGGTTCGCGAGGCCGGTGCCGGGGTCGCCGTAGTACGTCGCGATGGTCGACTTCACGGAGTCGATGTTCGGGATGCCCTCGCCGCCCTGGGTGGCGCCGGAGGATCCGTCGGCGGCCATCGTGAAGTGCGTGCGGGGGGACAGCCGCGGCTCGGACACGCCGGGCAGGTCGGCCGAGGGCAGGTAGTAGGTCGGGTTCGGCAGCTTCACGGAGCGGTCGGCGTACCCGCCCTGCAGGTCGCTCCACTGGTCACCGACGTTGAGCGTGATGTCGTAGCCGAGGTCCTGCTCGATGTGCTTCCGCGTGAGCGCCTTGTACTCGACGGTCGTGCACTTCGCCGTGGCGCAGGTGATGTACGACGGCTGCTGGGACGCACCGACTCCGGTCCACTTCGTGAAGAAGCGGTCCTGGGCGAACGCGGTGTAGCCGACCTTCGACAGGTTCTGGACGGTGGCGGCCTTCTGGTCGTCGTTCCGACCGGTGAGTCCGAAGACCGTGAACCCGAGCGACTGCGCCCGGTTCACGAAGCCGACCATCGACGGCGTCGCGGGGAAGCGCTCGTCCTGCACCCACTCGTCCTGGCGAGCCGGGTCGAACACGAAGTGCATGTCCGCGACCTCCATGTCGTAGGTCCACAGGGTGGTGTCGTCGGCGTCGAGGACGATCGCGGGCTTCTCGCCGCGACGGACCGCGGCGTCGTGGATGCGCTGCAGCTGGGCGCTCTGCCGGTCGACGATGGACCGCATCTCGCGGATGTAGGGGGAGTCGGTGCGGTTCGCGAGTCCGGTGCCGGGGTCGCCGTAGTACGTCGCGATGGTCTTCTTGACCGAGTCGATGTTCGGGATGCCCTCGCCGCCCTGGCTCGCGCCGGAGGAGCCGTCGGCCGCCATCGTGAACTGCGTCCGGGGTTGCAGTCCCGCGTCGGCCGAGTGTCCTGGCGGTGCCCAGCCGTGTCCGGGCGATCCCCAGCCGTGCGCGGTCGCCGGGGTGACACCGACGAGGGTCGAGGTGATGACGATGGCCGCGCTCGTGGCGACGACGGACAGGACGGATCGGCGCATGGAGGACCTGATCGCTTTCTGCTGGGGGAGCGGCCGTCGGACGCGACCGCGGGACCCCCGTTCAGGGGGTGCAGCAGCACGCTAGCTGGCAATCACCAGTGCAGTCCATACCAAAGTGCTGCGGGTGGACAGCGGTGTGCCGGGCATGGCCCCTGGTAGACAGGTCCCATGACGGTTCGCTGGGGAGTCATCGGTACGGGCGGCATCGCACGGTCCTTCGTGGGCGACTGCACGGCCGCGGGGGTCGAATTCGTCGCGGTCGGCAGCCGGACGCTCGCGAGCGCCGAGACGTTCGCGGCCGAGTTCGGGATCCCGCGGGCGCACGGCTCCTACGAGGACCTCGTCGCCGACGACGGCGTCGACGCCGTGTACGTCGCGACACCGCACTCGCGGCACGCGGCGGACGCACTGCTCGCCATCGAGGCCGGCAAGCACGTACTCGTCGAGAAGGCCTTCACGATCACGGCGGACGAGGCCCGCCTGGTGGTCGACGCCGCCCGGCGGGCCGACGTCGCCGTCATGGAGGCGATGTGGACGCGCTTCCTCCCGCAGATGTCGATGATCCGCGAGCTCGTGGCCGAGGGCCGCATCGGGCGGATCCGGCTCGTCGAGGCGACCCACCACCAGGCGCTGCCGTCCGACCCGGCACACCGGTTGAACGACCCGGCGCTCGGCGGCGGCGCGATGCTCGACCTCGGCATCTACCCGATCTCCTTCGCGGTCGACGTCCTCGGCGTCCCCACGTCGGTCGTCGCCGCGGGCACCCTGAGCGAGCAGGGCGTCGACACCCAGATGGGCCTGGTGCTGACGCACGAGGGCGGCACGCAGTCGATGCTCCACTTCGGGCTCGACCTCCGCAGTCCGAACACCGCCTCGGTCATCGGCGAGGACGGCCGCATCGACCTGGACTCGACGTGGTTCACGCCGACGACCTGGCGGCTCCGCGACCGCGACGGGAACGTCGTCGAGGAGTTCGACGGGCGTGAGGAACTCACCGGCTACGCGCACGAGGTGCGCGCGTTCGAGTCGATGGTCGAGTCCGGCACCCACGAGGGCGGCCCGATGGACCCCGAGGAGACGGTCGCGATGATGGCGCTCATGGACGAGGCCCGCCGACAGGTCGGCGTCCGGTACCCGGCTGACGGCTGACGGCCGACGGCTGACGCGACCGACCGACGGCTGACGTCCGGCAGGGCGCGGAACGTCCGGATCCGGAAAGTGGGCCTGGAGGCTCCTCCCGCAGTTCCGTAGGATCGTTCGCGATGTCCGACCAGCAGCCTTCACCGCGCGGCGTCGCGGACCGCCTCCGCGACGCGCGCACCGCCGTCCGCGCCTCGTTCGCCCGCCGCCCGGTGCCGTGGATCGCGGGTGGCCTCGCGACCGTGCTCGTGCTCGGGTCCGGCGGTGCCGTGGCCGTGGCGGCGGCGACGATGCCGACCCCGACGACCACGGCGGCCGCGACGGCGTCCGCCACCGCGTCGAGCAGCCCCGCACCGACGACGGCCGCCCCCACCCCGACACCGACGCCGAGCGGCCGCACGGTGCCGGACGACGCCGCGGGCCCCTCCGCCCTCCGGACCTGCACGATCACGAACGCCGCCTCGGCGAGCGGCCTCGGCGCGTTCGAGGGGTACGTCATGAACGCGAAGACCGGCGAGGTGCTGTTCTCGCGCAACGGTGACGAGGCCGCACAGACCGGCAGCGTGATGAAGACCCTGACGACGGCGACCGCGCTGGCCGTCCTCGGCGGCGACCACCGCATCCCGACCACCGTGACGAAGGAGTCCGGCGGTGCGATCGCCCTCGTCGGCCACGGTGACGCCACGCTCTCGGCAGGCGGAGCGACGGTGTACCCGGGCGCCCCGACGCTCGCGCAGCTCGCCCAGCAGGTGAAGGCGAAGCTCGGCAACACCCCGGTGACGACGATCGTCACGGACGACACGTACTGGAACGACGCCGACGCCTGGGACCCCACGTGGCCGGTGAGCGAGCGGACGATCGGCTACCAGCCGAACGTCACGGCGCTCATGGTCGACGGTGACCGCGCGAACCCGGGTGCCCAGACGTCGCCGCGCTCCACCGACCCGGTCGGTCGCGCCGGGGACCTGTTCCGCACGGCCCTCGCGAACGCCGGGGTCGCCGGTGCGGGGAACGCGCAGATCGTCAAACGTGCCACGACCAGCACGGACACGATCGCCACGGTCTCCTCGCAGCCGGTGTCGACGCTCATCGGGCAGATGATCCCGAACTCGGACAACACCCTCGCCGAGATGCTCGCGCGGATCTCGTCGAAGGAGTCCGGCTCGGACGGCTCCGCAGCCTCGCTGACCGCCGTGTACCAGGCAGCCCTGAAGTCGTACGGCGTCGACCCGGCCGGCATCGTCATCAAGGACGGCTCGGGGGAGAGCGCCGCGAACGCCGTGTCGCCGAACTTCGTCGCGCACCTCATGGTGCAGGTCGCCGCCGGTGCGAAGGGCCTCGGGACGCTCGCGAACGCCCTGCCGGTGTCCGGGCAGTCCGGCACGCTGGCCAGTCGGTTCACCGGGGCGAACGCGGTCGCCCGGGGCAAGGTGCACGCGAAGACCGGGTGGATCGACAGCGCGAACACCCTCGGCGGCTACATCGACGCGGCCGACGGCACCCGGCTGACGTTCGCCTTCTACGCGATCGGGTCCTCGCGGGCCGCGGCGCTGCCCGCACTCGACGCGGTGACGGCGGCGACGTACTCGTGCGGGAGCAGGCTCACCGGCTCCTGAGGCCGCGGGTGTTGGATGGACGCATGTCCAGGGCACTCCTCGTCGTCGACGTCCAGAACGACTTCACCGAGGGCGGTGCCCTCGGTGTGACCGGCGGGGACGACCTCGCGCGACGCATCACCGCGTTCCTCGGTCGGCACGCCGACGAGTACGACCTCATCGTCGGCTCCCGCGACTGGCACCACGGCGACGACGACAACGGCGGCCACTTCGCCGGTCCCGAGGGTCCGGACTACGAGACGACCTGGCCGGTGCACTGCGTCGCCCGGACCCCGGGGGCCGAGTACCACCCGCGGCTCGACACCGCTCCGATCGACGTCCATGTCTTCAAGGGGCAGGGCACGCCGGACTACTCGGCGTTCCAGGCGCGCACCGAGGACGGCGTCGGGCTGCCCGAGGTCCTGGCCGAGCACCGCGTCGTCACGATCGACGTGGTCGGCATCGCCACCGACCACTGCGTGCGGGCGTCGGCGCTCGACGCCCGGGCTGCGGGATACGACGTCGCCGTCTACGACGACCTCGTGGTCGGGGTGGACGAAGCCCGCAGCGCGCGGGCGCTCGACGAGATCCGCGCCGCAGGTGGGCACGTCGACCACAGCGACATGGACGAGGGACTGGCGAACCCCGGCGGCGCGCTCCTCTGACCTCGGCGCACCGTCGACCGACCGCTGCCGCGCCGGCTCAGACGAGCAGCTGGTGCTTCGCCAGGTCGCGGTAGAGCGGCGTCGACTCGACGAGTTCCGAGTGGGTCCCGACGCCGACGACCCGGCCGTGCTCGAGCACGACGATCACGTCCGAGTCCACCACCGTGGACAGCCGGTGCGCGATCACGAGCAGCGTGCGGTCCTCGGCCACGGCGTCGATCGCGAGGCGCATCTTCTGCTCGTTGACGCCGTCGAGCGACGAGGTGGACTCGTCGAGCAGCAGGATCGGGGGAGCGGCGAGGAGTGCCCGGGCGATCGCGAGCCGCTGCCGTTCACCGCCGGAGAGCATGACGCCGTCCTCGCCGACCTGGGCGTCGAGGCCGCGGGGGTCGCGGTGCAGGACCTCGCCGAGGTTGACGGCCTCGAGCACGCGCACGCAGTCGTCCTCGGTGGCGTCCGGTGACCCGAGCAGCAGGTTCGCCCGGATCGTGCCGGCGAGCACCGGAGCGTCCTGTTCGACGTACCCGATCTGCGCGCGGAGCTCGGCGCGGTCGAGGCCACGGACGTCGACGCCGCCGAGCCGGATGACCCCGTCGGTCGGGTCGTAGAACCGTTCGATGAGTGCGAGCGTGGTCGACTTGCCCGCGCCGGACGGACCGACGAGTGCGACGCGTGACCCGCGGGGGACCCGGAAGGACACGTCGTGCAGCACCACGTCGTCGGAGGCGGTGTCGTCGTCGACGGCCGGCTCGGCGCCGTCCGCACCGGAGGCCTGGGCCGGACGCGCGTACCGGAACGACACGTGTTCGAAGGCGATCGCGTCGTCGCTCTCCACCGCTGCGGCGACGCGGACGGCCTGGTCGTCCTGCGCCTCGGTCGGGAGGTGCAGGATCTCCTCGATCCGGCCGAGCGCACCGAGCGCCTGGGCGACGGCGACGGCAGCGCCCATGGCCTGGCCGAGCGGCATGATCATCATGAACAGCAGCAGGATGAACGTGATGAGCGTCGCGATCGTGATGGTGCCGGCTGCGACCTGTGCACCACCGACCCCGAGGACGGCGATGAACGCGACCTGCATGACGATGCTCGCGACCGGGACGACGAACGCCGACATCCGCGCGATGTCGAGGCCACGACGGTAGGCCTCGGTCGCGTGGCCGTCGACCTCGTGCACCTCGCGCTCGGTGGCACCGGCGGCACGGATCGTGCGGACGGCACCGATGCCGCGTTCGACCGCCGCGGTGAGGTCGCCGACCTTCTCCTGCGCACGCTTCGACGCGACGCGGATGCGGCGGCTGAGCCCGCCGACGACGACGATCGCGACGAGCACGATGACGATGACGATGCCGAGGAGCAGCGGGTCGATGACGGCCATCGCGATGATCGCGCCGATGAACGTCAGGGCGCCGCCGATCGACTCGATGAGGCCCTGCGTCAGCACGGCGCGCAGCAGTGTCGTGTCGCTGCCGACACGGGAGACGAGGTCGCCGGTGCGGCGCGTGTCGAACTCGGAGATCGGCAGGTTGAGGATGCGCGCGATGAGCTTCCGCCGGGTGGACAGGACGACGCCTTCACCCGCGCGCTGCAGCAGGAAGTGCTGCACACCGTTGAGGACGCCCGCGACGATGACGAGTCCGACGAGCAGCCAGACGAGGGTGCTCAGCGTGTTGCCGTGCTGGACGGCGGTGATGACCTGGTTGACGAGCAGCGGCTGCGCGAGGGACGCACCGGCACCGAGGACGCTCAGCACGATGATGACGACCATCGCGGGCTTGTTCTCGAACAGGTAGCTCAGCAGTCGGCCGAACGTGGCGCGGGGACCGTCGGTCTTCTTGGGTCTGGCGAAGGGGGAGCTCATCGTGTTCCTAGTTTCTGCCGTACTTCTTGTGCACTGCCTGGCGGCTGACGCCGAGCAGCGTCGCGATCTCCTGCCACGAGGCGCCGGCGTTCCGGGCACGTCGGGCCGCGAGTTCCTCGGTCCGGTCGAGCTCACGACGGAGTTCGCGCACGCTGGCGAGGGCGGAGAACGGGTCGTCTCCGGCTGCGCCGGCGGCGAGGCTCGTGATGGTCGGTCGGTCCACGCGTGTCAACCTACATTGACGTACTGACGGATGTCAACCCGGGTTGAC
>NZ_MJGQ01000014.1:0-4317 GCF_001865095.1 Curtobacterium sp. MCBA15_013
CTGTACCCGCTGCGCAGCGGGATCGCCGACCTGCCCGCACCGCAGCGTCGTGCGCTCGAGGTCGCGTTCGGTCTCGCGACGGGGATCCAGCCCTCGCCGCTGCTCGCCGGGCTGGCGGCGCTGACGCTGGTCTCCGACGCCGCCTCGGAAGGCCCGATCCTGGTCGTCGCCGAGGACCTGCACTGGATGGACGCCGCGTCCGAGTGGGCGATCCGGATGATGGCCCGGCGGGTCGACCAGGACCCGATCGTCATGGTGATCACGACCCGGAACACCGAGACCGCGGACGACCCCGCGGTCCGGCGCCTCCACCTGACGCCGCTCGACGAGTCGGACGCCGGCCGCCTGCTCGACGCCGTCCCCGGGGCGCCGATGGGCCAGGCGCGACGCGACCTGGTGCTCCGCGCCGAGGGGAACCCGCTCGCGCTGCACGAACTCAGCCGCACGACACCGGGGGACCGGACCCGCGACCGTCCCGTGGTGGGCCGGGTGGAGCAGGAGTTCGCCGCGCGGTACGCGGAGCTGGACCACCCCGTCCGGCTGGCCATCCTCGCCGTCGCCCTGTCCGGTGGTACCGGCGCCGAGGAAGCCGCGCGGGTGGCCGCCCGGACGCTCGGGAGGTTCCCGCCGCCGACGTGGACGGAGCAGGCCTCGGCGTCGTCCCTGCTCGAGTGGGTGGCGCCCCGCGCGATCCGGTTCCGGCACCCGCTCGTGCAGTCGGCGGTCCTCACCGCCGCGTCGCCGACGGAGCGCACGGCGGTCCTGCGCTCCCTGGTCCTCGAGCACGACCACGACCCCGCGCGCACGGTCTGGTGGCGGGCCGAACTGGCGACCGGCCACGACGACGACCTCGCGGACGAGATCGCCGCGATCGGCGACGAGCGGTCGGCGATGTCCGATCCGTTCGTCGCGAGCCGGGCGTACGAGCGCTCGGCCGAGCTGACCTCGGACGTCGCCCGACGCGTCGGCCGGCGGATCCTCGCGGCGGAGCACGCCGGGCTGTCCGGACGGCTCGCGGACGCCTCGCTCCTGGTGCAGCGAGCGTGCGACGAGGCACCCGACCGGCTCCTCGCAGCACGCGCGGCCTTCGTCGCCGAGACCCTGCCCACCGGTCGGACCGGGCTCGCGGTGGGCGACCTCGGGCCAGCCCTGCACGCCGTCTCCGAGATGCAGCAGGGCGGCGGGGTCGACCACGCCACCGCGGCACTGCTGCACCTCGCCGCGATCGCCTGGGACCACACCGCCGAACCGGACCCCGGCGACCCGATGCTCGTCGTGGTCGAGGCGCTCGCCCTGCCGGACGACGACCCACGCTCGATCCTGCTCGCGGCCCGGACCGAGCCGGTGGTGCGTGGCGACCGTGTGCTGGAACGCGCGCTCGCCGCCGCACCCACCGCCGAGGACGAGGGCTCCGCCTGGTACCTCGGGTACGCGCTCAACCTCGTCGGGGAGATCGAGACGGCACGTGTCCTCCTCGACCGTGCCGTCCGGAGCATGCGGGCGCGTGGTGACCTGCGCACCTTCCCGCAGGCGCTCATGGGGACGTCGATGACCACGTTCCTCGGTGGGGACCTCGGGCGGGCGCGGGTCCTCGCCGAGGAGGCCTCCTCGCTCGGACGGGACCTCGGTGACGACGGCTTCACCGCCGCGACCCGGTGCGCGCTCGCGTGGTTCGACGCCCTCGACGGCAAGCAGCCGGACCCCGAACGGATCGCGGGCGGAACGGCTGCCGGGGCGCAGGTGCTCCGGTCGAGTGCGATGCGCGCGACCCTGCTCGGCGCCGCGGGGGCGGCGTCCCTGGTGTCCGGTCGCGCGGCCGAGGCACTCGAATCCGTCCGGGCACTGGCCGATCCGGACCACGACGCGTTCAACCCGACGTTCGCCGTCATCACCTCGCACGACTTCGTCGACGCCGCGTTGGAGTCGGGCAACCGCGCCGACGCCGAGCAGCGGGCGGCGGACCTCGAGCGGCTCCACGCCCGCTGGCACGCGCCGATCGTCCGCGCCGCGCTCGACCACGCGCGGCTCGCACTCGTCCCCGACGCCGACCTCGAACCGGCGTGGGCGTCCGTGCAGCACGAACGGTGGCCGGTGCCGTACGTGCAGGCCCGTGCACTGCTCCGCCTCGGCGGCCGCCTGCGCCGGACGGGTCGGCGGGACACGGCCCGTGCCGCCCTGCACGCCGCCCTCGAGCTGTTCGAGTCGATGCCCGCGCCGGCGTGGGCGGACCGGACCCGTGACGCCATCCGGGCGACCGGGCAGCGGGTGGCAGCGGCGGGGCACGGCGGCGTCGAACTGCTCACGCCGCAGGAGCTCCGGGTCTGCACGCTCGCGGCACGGGGACTGAGCAACCGGGCGATCGGCGAGCACCTGTTCGTCTCCCCGCGGACGGTGGGGGCCCACCTGTACGCGGCGTTCCAGAAGCTCGGGATCTCGGCCCGACAGGAACTCGCCGCGGCCCTGGCGGCCGGCTCGTCCGGCGACTAGGTCACCCGGCAACGCATCTCGGTCACCGTGACCGATGTGCACCTGTACCGTGCGCCCCTAGCGTCGTCAGCGCCACCAGGCACCGCCCTCGACGAAGCAGGTCCGCGCCTCCCGCTGCGGACCCGGAAGGACCGCACCATGCCCGGATCACCCACCATCGTCCTCGTCCACGGAGCATTCGCCGACGCCTCCAGCTGGGCCCCGGTGACGAGGCTCCTCCTCGACCAGGGTCACCACGTCCTCGTCCCGCCCGTCTTCAACCGCAGCCTCTCCGGCGACGCGGCCTACATCCGGTCCTTCGTCGAGCAGATCGACGGACCGGTCCTGCTCGCCGGGCACTCGTACGGCGGCGCGATCCTCACCGTGGCCGGTGTCGCCGAGAACGTCGTCGGCCTCGTCTTCGTCGCCGCGTACGCGCTCGAGGAGGGCGAGAGCCTCGGGGCCCTGCAGGGCGGCTTCCCGGACAGCGACCTCGCCGCGAACCTCGTGTACGCGCCCTACCCCGTGGACGGCGGCGAGCCCGGCACGGACGTCTCCGTCGCCGTCGACGCCTTCCCCGCCGTCTTCGCGGACGGGCTCGCACTCGACGAGGCGCAGGTGCTCGCGGTGTCGCAACGTCCGCTCTCCGCCGTCGCGTTCGGCGAGCCGGCATCGGCGGCCGCGTGGAAGACCAAGCCGTCCTGGGGCATCGTCTCCAGCGCCGACCACACCATCAACCCCGACGTCGAGCGCTTCGGGTACCAGCGCGCCGGCGTCCGCGAGGTCGTCGAGATCGACGGCCCCCACCTCGTGATGCAGACCCACCCCGCCGAGGTCGCCGCGGTCATCACCACCGCCCTCGCCGCGGTCAGCTGACCCCGGCCCCTCGACCGACCGACCGAGAACCACCGAACCACCACAGGGAGACCACCATGGGATACGTGACCACCGACGACGGTGCAGAGATCTACTTCAAGGACTGGGGGAGCCACGACGCGCAGCCGATCGTGTTCCACCACGGCTGGCCGCTGTCCTCGGACGACTGGGACGCGCAGATGCTGTACTTCCTGGCCGAGGGCTACCGCGTCATCGCCAGCGACCGCCGCGGCCACGGACGCTCGTCGCAGATCGGCACCGGCCACGACATGGACCACTACGCGAGCGACGTCTCCGCCGTGGTCGAACACCTCGACCTGCACGACGCGATCCACATCGGCCACTCGACCGGTGGCGGCCAGGTCGCCCGGTACGTCGCCCAGTACGGCCAGCCGCAGGGCCGGGTCGCCAAGGCCATCCTCGTCGCGGCGGTGCCGCCGCTCATGGTCACGACCGAGGCGAACCCCGACGGCACCGACATCTCGGTCTTCGACGGGTTCCGCGAGGCGCTCGCCGCCAACCGTGCCGAGTTCTTCCAGGCCGTCGCCTCCGGCCCGTTCTACGGCTTCAACCGTGACGGTGCGACGCCGTCGGAGCCGGTCATCGCGAACTGGTGGCGTCAGGGCATGACGGGCAGCGCGCTCGCACACTACGAGGGCATCAAGGCGTTCTCGGAGACCGACCAGACGGAGGACCTCAAGGCCATCACCGTCCCGGTCCTCGTCCTGCAGGGCGACGACGACCAGGTCGTGCCGTACCGGGACGCGTCGCTGAAGCAGGCGGAGCTCCTCAGCAATGCCACGCTCAAGATCTACGAGGGGTACCCGCACGGCATGCTGACGACCCACGCAGACGTCGTCAACCCGGACATCCTCGCGTTCCTCCGGAGCTGAGCGCACCGACGCTGCGGACGCAGCGTCCCGGACTGGAGGCGCGGTGCGGGTGAGCTGATCGGCTCACCCGCACCGCGCCTCC
>NZ_MJGQ01000015.1:0-743 GCF_001865095.1 Curtobacterium sp. MCBA15_013
GAACCGCTCATCGACGTCCGGCTGTTCGCGGTCCGCGGCGTCTGGACGGCCCACGTGGTCGCGCTCGTCTTCGGCTTCGCGATGTTCGGCACGTTCGTCCTCGTCCCGACGCTCCTCCAGCTCCCGACCGCCGTCGGGTACGGGTTCGGCAAGGACGTGACCGAAGCAGGGCTCTTCCTGCTCCCGACCGTCGTCATGATGATCATCGCCGGGCCGATCGCCGGCATCCTCGTCCGCAAGGTCGGCCCGAAGCCGCCGATGCTGCTCGGTGGGGTCGCCATCGTCGCCGCGTTCCTCGTCCCCGCGATCTCGCACGCCGCGATCGCCGAGGTCGTCGTGTCCGGCGTCCTGACGGGCATCGGCATCGGCCTCGCCCTCGCCGCGTGCTCGAACGCGATCATCGAGAGCGTCCCCGCGAACCAGACCGGCGAGGCCATCAGCGCCAACACCGTCGTCCGCACGATCGGCTCCAGCGTCGGCACCGCGGTCATCGCGGCGCTGATCACGTCCCACACCACCGCCCAGGGGCTGCCGACCGACGACGCGTTCACGATCGGGTTCTGGGCGTGCACGGGCGTGGCCGTCCTCGCGGTCCTGGCCGCCGTCGCGGCACCGTCGATGCGGGCGCGGCGGGCCGCTGCCGCCGCACGCGGGATCGACGACCTCGACGAGATCGCGTCCTAGCGCACCGCGGCGGTGGAGACCCGACCGTCTCCGGAGGCCCGGCCCGCGTCGTCGACGCG
>NZ_MJGQ01000015.1:1428-3218 GCF_001865095.1 Curtobacterium sp. MCBA15_013
ACGCGCCGGACGGAACCTGCTCGTCACCGCCGGTCCTGGGAACCCGCCGAGCATGCGCGTCGCAGGCGTGACGACTCCTGTCCCCGACGCGTCACCCTGGTGGGTGCGGACGACCGCGCCCGAGGAACAGGAGACACCATGAGCACCGACCACGACGACACCACGACCGGCAAGCCGTCCTTCCGTGACACCGTCACCGCCGGGCTCGTGCAGAAGGCGCTCGAGCCGGTGCTCCGCGCCGTCCGCGACGAGGTCGCATCGGCACGACGCGAGATCGGCGACCGCGTCAACGGCGCGAAGACGGGGCTCGTCCTCACCGGCGTCGCGGTGGCGTTCGCGCTGACGACCCTCGTCCTGCTCGCCGGCTTCGTGGTGGTGCTGCTCGCGCTCGTGCTCCCGCTCTGGGCCGCGACCGGCATCACGCTCGTCGTGTTCGGCGTCGTCACCGCGGTCCTCGCGGTCGTCGGCATCGCCGGCATCCGTCGGGGTGTGCCGCCGGTGCCGTCCGACACCATCCACGAGGTGCAGGAGCGCGTGGCGAACCGCTGACTACATCGCAAGCGTCATGCCGACGACGGCGACCGTCATCGCGAAGACCTCGCCGCTCCGGACGGCACGCCGGTCCTCTCGTGCCCACTCGTGGCGGAGCAGCCACCCGCTGAACGCGGCGTAGCCGATCACTCCGGCGCCGAGCACCGCGGTCAGGGCGATGCCGTGGCCCGCGTGTCCGTCGGCGATGCCCGTGGCGTGCCCCATCAGGAGCATCCCGGACATCACGACCGCCGACAGTGCCCGGTGGACATCCATCGGCTCAGCGCGGCGACCGTCGGCGCGCCGCCGCCGCATGACGGGCAGCGGCGCGAGGAGCAGGAGCACGGTGGCGGCGAGGAGCGTCCACACCGCTCCGGCGTGCACGACGGGCATGAGCATCGCGACGAGCATCACCGCCGCGGGGACGATCACGCCCGGGCGAGGCCGGTACCGGTCCCCCACGATGCAGCACACCGACGCGAACTGCGGCACGACGAGCATGGCGTCGGCGACGGTCTCGTGCACGGGGTGTCCTCGGGCGGCGGGGTGGTGCGGGTCGGGGTCAGTCCTCGGTGCGGCCAGCGGCCTTCGCGGCACGCTCCTGCTTCACGCGGGCGTTCTCGGCGTGCACCGCGGCCTGCGTCGCGCGCTCGCGGACGAGCCACTCGGGCTTCTGCTCGAGCAGCGTCTTGATCTCCGCCGTGGTGAGCGGTTCGTCGATGCCCGCACGGGTCAGCCCCGAGATCGACACGCCGAGCTTCTGCGCCACGACGGGTCGCGGGTGCGGTCCGTCGCGACGGAGGTCCTCGAGCCAGGTCGGGGGTTCCGTGCGGAGTTCGTCGAACGCGGTCCGGCTGATCGGCGCGTCCCGGAAGGTCTCCGGGGCGGCCGCCAGCAGGATGCCGAGCTTCTTCGCGGCCGTCTCGGGCTTCATGGTCTGTTCCTGCGCCATGGACACAAGGGTACGGCCCCTATGCTCGGTTGCATGACCGCGGCACTCACCATCGCCTTCGTGCCGGGGGTGTCCCCCGCGAAGTGGGCCCGCGTCTGGCGCGAGCGCTTCCCCACGACCGAGCTCCGACTCCGCCCGATCGGAGCGGACGAGGTCGACGACGCACTCGCCGGCGAGGCCGACATGGTGTTCGCCCGGGTCCCCGTGTCGGACGCGCACAACGCCATCCCGCTCTGGACCGAGACCGCCGTCGTCGCGATGCCGAAGGACTCCCCGCTCGCGGACCTCGCCGAGGTCGACCTCGGCG
>NZ_MJGQ01000015.1:3815-152450 GCF_001865095.1 Curtobacterium sp. MCBA15_013
TCGCCGAGGTCGACCTCGGCGCGACCGACGTGCACGTCGTCGACCCCGGCCCGGTCCCGGAGGACGTCGACGCCACGCTCGACCTGGTCGAGGCGAACGTCGGCGTGGCCGTCCTCCCCCAGTCCCTCTTCCGTGCCGCGAGCCGCAAGGAGCTCGTCAGCCGCACGCTCGCGGGCTCGCCCGGCACCCGGATCGTGCTCGTCTGGCGTTCCGAGGACGCCACCGAGACCACCGAGGAGTTCATCGGCGTGGTCCGCGGGCGCACCGCGAACAGTTCGCGGGGTGACCAGGACCAGCCAGGAGGCGCGGCTCCCGACCCGAAGGACGGGTCGCGTCCGGCGAAGGGCGGCGGCAAGGCCGCACCGTCGAACGCGAAGACGGTCGCGAAGCGCGGCGCCACCAAGGGCACCGGTGGCAAGAGCGGCGGCGGGAAGAACTCGACCGGTCGCGGGCGTGTGCAGCGCGGCATGAAGGGCAAGCCGAAGCGCGGGTCGAAGGGCAACCGGTGACGGACACGCACCTCGTCGCGATGCCGGCCGAGCGACTGCCCGGGTGGCTCGACCGCACGATGGCGGAGTACGTCGAGTCACGCATCCGGGCGGGCGAGACGCGGGAGCGCGCCGAAGCGAACAAGCAGCAGTCCCTCGACAAGTGGTTCCCCGACGGAACGCCGCTGCCCGAGCACTTCGTCTGGGACGTCCTCGACGACGCCGACGCCGTGGTCGGGTACCTCTGGATCGGCCCGTTCGCACCGGGCAGCACCGACTGGTGGGTGTTCGACGTCGAGATCGACGAGCCGCACCGACGCAGGGGGCACGCCCGCCGAGCGCTCGAGCAGGCGCACGAGGTCGCCCGCGCGAACGGCGCCCGGACCATCGGCCTGAACGTGTTCGGGTACAACACGGGCGCGCAGGACCTCTACGAGCGACTCGGCTACGGCGTCACCGCGACGCAGATGCAGCTCCCGCTCGACTGACTCAGCGCATCACGGCCGCGGCCGCCCGCGCCACCCGGTCACCACGTGCCGCTTCCGCTGCGGCACGCGCCTCGGTCACGATCCGGGTGTCCGCCCGGACGGCCGAACCCGCGTCGAACGGGGGCTGCGGGTCGTACTCGATCTGGAGCTGGATCGCCTCGGCTGCAGGCTGCCCGGCCAGTTCGGCCGCGAGCCAGAGCGCCATGTCGATGCCGGCGCTCACCCCGGCCGCGGTGACGACGGCCCCGTCGTCCACGACACGGTCGTCGACCGGCTGCGCACCGAACGCCGCGAGCATCGGCTTCGATGCCCAGTGCGTCGTCGCGCGCTTGCCGGCGAGCAACCCCGCCGCGCCGATGACGAACGCGCCGGTGCACACCGAGGTCACCCAGGTGGCGCGCTCGGCCTCGCGCCGGACGAACGCGACCACCGCGGGGTCGAGCATCGCGTCGAAGGCGCCGTCGCCGCCGGGGACGACGAGCACGTCGGCCGGGCTGGCATCAGCGATGGTCGTGGTCGGTACGAGCGACAGCCCGCAGTCGCTCGGTACCGGGTCGAGCGTCGCCGCGACGTACTCGACGCGGGCTCCCGGGACGCGGCACAGCACCTGCGCCGGCCCGGTCAGGTCGAGCTGCGTCAGGCCGGGGAACATCAGGAACGCGATCCGGATCTCGGCCGGGTCGTGCTCGGGGGTGCCGGCACCGGGGTCGTCGGACGGCTCGGGCGTCGGCACCTCGGCGTCGAGGGGCACCTCCACCACCTCGGCCTCGACCGGGTGGACGGGGCGGACGCGCGGGTTCTCGGAGCTCATGCCGCGACCCTAGCCCTGCACCGTCGGCACCGTCGGGGTCAGCTCCAGACGCCGGAGGTCCCCCGGCGGTGGCTGCCGACGAGGTGCGTGTCGACGATGCCGAGCGCCTCCATCAGCGCGTACATCGTCGTGGGCCCGACGAAGGCGAAGCCCCGCTTCCGGAGCGCCTTCGACAGTGCGACGGACTCGTCCGACTTCGTCGGGACGTCGGCGTACGTGACCGGCTCGGGCGTCGTCGCCGGCCGGAACGACCACACGAAGTCGGCCAGGCCGCCGTCCTCGCGCAGGGCGATCGTGGCGTTCGCGTTGGTGATCGTCGCGAGGATCTTCGCCCGGTTCCGCACGATGCCAACGTCGGCCATGAGCCGTGCGACATCGTCCTCGCCGAACGCCTGGACCGTGTCGGCGTCGAAGTCCGCGAACGCTGCCCGGAACGCCGGACGCTTCGCGAGGATCGTCCGCCACGACAGCCCGGACTGGAACGCCTCGAGCGACAGGCGTTCGAACACTCCGCGCTCGTCGCGCACGGGCATGCCCCACTCGGTGTCGTAGTAGTCGCGCAACAGCTCGTCACTCGAGGCCCACACGGGCCGGGCGAGGCCGTCGTCACCCACGACGAGGTCGGACGGGGCAGCGGCGACGGACTCGGAGCTCATGGCACCATCCTGGCCGTCGCCGCCGACACCCGCCGCCGACACCCGTCGTCGCTCACTCGGCGGGCGGACCGTCCTGCGCTGCCTGCGGGTCCATCCACACGTACTCCCAGCGGTGCCCGTCGGGGTCGACGAAGCTCCGCTGGTACATGAACCCGAGGTCCATCTCGGGGCGGTCCTCGGAGCCACCGGCGGCGACCGCTGCGTCGACGATCCGGTGCACCTCGTCCTTGGAGTCGGCGCTGAGCGAGTTGATGACCTCGATCGTGTCGGCGTCGGCGATGGTCTTCGTGGTGAACTCCGCGAACTTGGCGTGGGTGAGCACCATGACGTAGATGGTGTCGCTCACCACGACGCACGCCGCGGTGTCGTCGCTGAACGCCGGGTTGATCGAGTAGCCGAGGGCCTCGTAGAACGCCTTCGAGCGCTCGAGGTCGGCGACGGGCAGGTTGATGAAGACCATCGTGTCCATGGGGAGGATCCTTTCGTCGTGCTCAACCTGGCGCGCCCGGGATCGGAGCGCAACCGTTTCATCGGCGAAGCAACCGGTACGCAATATACTGGCTCGATGCAGACGGCGTACGTCGACGAGTCCGAGCCCGGCGGCGGTCGCGACCACACCGCGTACGTGATGGCCGCGGTGGTCGTGCACGACCGGGAGCGCGACGACGTCCGCGCCGGGATCCGAGCCGCGACGCCCCGTCGGATGCGGAAGCTGCACTGGTACGAAGCGCTGCACGCGCAGCGGATCTCGTGGCTCGAACTCCTGCGTCGCGCGGTCGCGGTCGTCGTCGTCCGCTACGACGGGGCGGCCGCGCGCGTCGAACGCCGACGGCGCCACTGTCTCGAACGCCTGGTGTGGGAACTCGAACAACGCGGGGTCGGGGAGATCGTCATCGAGTCCCGCGGACGGACCCACGACGACGCCGACCGATCGATGTTCGATGCGCTCCGACGCCGAGGGGTCGGGCGCTCGGTCCGCCACGAGCACGTGCGCCCGGACGACGAGCCGCTGGTCGCGCTGGCCGACCTGGCGTGCGGCGCACACGTCGCCGCGCTCGACCACGAGTTCGACGGATCGGTCGTCCGCGTGCCGTGACCCGAGCCGGACAGCGCAAAACCCCGGTCCCGCGCTGGCTGCAGGATGCTCCGGGGCTCACTTCCGACCGAGCAGCACGCGGTCGACATATCAATACTAGGACCGCCGCCGAACTGCCGTCAACCGGCACCGAGACGGACGGGAGGCGCGGTGCCAGCCGGCACCGCGCCTCCCGTCCGTCGGTCTGTTCAGCTGGTCACGCGAGCTCGCGGCCCTCGCCGGCCGCCTTCTGGTGCTCCTCGGCCTCGGCCTGGCCGATGATGTCCTCCGCCGGGACGGGGTTCAGCCGGTCCCAGAGGAAGAAGAGCAGCCCGCCGACGAGCATCGACAACCCGACCCACAGGTTGATGTGGATGCCACCGGTCTTCTCGGGGTCGGTGTTCCAGTGCACGATGCCGACGATGGTCACGATGACGCCGTACAGGACGAACAGGCCACCGAGGATGCGACGCAGGTCGAGTCGGCGGGTGGAGCGGACGAGGGCGGCCTTCTGCTCCTCGGTCATGGCGGTGTTGGTGTCGCTCATGGGAGATCTCCTTCGCGGGTCTTCGCGGGCCTAGAGGAACGGGAGGTAGAGGACGACGCACAGGATCAGTGCGACGGTGCCGAGCAGCGCCGGGGAGCGGTACCAGGCGGTGTCGGTCGCGACGGAGTCGCTGTGCAGGTCGATCTTGCCGACGCCGTACACCAGCCCGCCGAGCTCCTTCTCGTCCTTCGGCTTCGTGACCATCGACACGACGAACCCGACGACGAGCACGGTGACGAACGAGATGATCGCGCCGTAGAGGGTCTCGGCGGTCGCGGTGGCGAACAGGTCCGGGTTGACGAGGTACGCGATCCACGTGATCGTCGGCGTCACGATGCCGAGGATGTAGCCCCACAGCGCGCCGGCGGTGGTCATCCGCTTCCAGAGCAGCCCGAGGATGAACACGGCGAACAGCGGCGCGTTGAAGAACGAGAACAGCGTCTGCATGTACGTCATGATGTTCGACGCCTGCGCGGCGATGAACGCGGTCGCGATGCCGACGAGCACGCCGACGACGGTGACCCAGCGCCCGGTCTTCAGGTAGTGCACGTCGGGCATGTTCGGCTTGATGTAGCGCTGCCAGATGTCGTACGTGAAGACGGTGTTGAACGACGACACGTTCGCCGCCATACCGGCCATGAACGAGGCGAGGAGACCCGTGACCGCGACGCCGAGCACACCGGTCGGCAGGTACATCTGGATGAGCTTCGGGATCGCGTCGTTGTAGTCCAGGGCACCCGAGGCGAACTGGTTGCCCACGACTGCCGCGGCGATGAGGCCGGGGATGACGACGATCGCGGGGATGAAGAGCTTCGGGATCGCGGCGATGAGCGGGGTGCGGCGGGCGGCGGACATGTTCTTCGCCGAGAACGCGCGCTGCACCTCGGTGAAGTTCGTCGTCCAGTAGCCGAAGCCGAGGACGAACCCGAGGCCGAGCACGATCGCGAGCCAGTTCGCACCGATCGGGTTCGTGACGTCGCCGAAGCCGGTGCCGGCCCACGCCTGCAGGTGCTGCACGCCCTGGGTCTCGGTGATGGCCTTCGAGAGGCCGCTCCAGCCACCGACGCGGTGCAGACCGACGATCGTCAGCGGGATGAGGCCGGCGATGATCACGAAGAACTGCATGACCTCGTTGTAGATCGCGCTGGAGAGCCCGCCGAGGGTGATGTAGACGAGCACGAAGCCCGCGGACACGATGATCGCGAGCCACTCCGGCCAGCCGAGCATCGCCTCGATGACGATGGCCATGGCGTAGAGGTTGATGCCGGCGATGAGCACGTTCGACACCGCGAACGCGATCGAGTTCACCAGGTGCGGGGCCTTGCCGAAGCGGCGGAGCATGAACTCCGGCACGCTGCGGACCTTGGACCCGTAGTAGAAGGGCATCATCACGAGCCCGAGGAACACCATGGCCGGCACGGCACCGACCAGGTAGTAGTGCAGGGTCGCCATGCCGATCTGGGCACCGTTGGCGGCCATGCCGAGGATCTCGGTCGCGCCGAGGTTCGCGGACACGAACGCGAGGCCCGTGATCCACGCGGGCATCGAGCGGCCCGACAGGAAGAAGTCCATGCTCGTCCGGACCTGCTTCCGGGCGGTGAAACCGATCCCGATGACGACCGCGAAGTACACGATGATCATCAGGTAGTCGACCCAGCCCAGATCGAGCCGGATCCCGTTGTTCGCTGCAGCGAGAACCATTCAAACTCCACGTCAGTGTGTTGCGATCGACAACTCCGCCGACCCGGACGGGAACGTTACACCGAATTGTGACCGTTCACATAGCCGAGGTATGCATCGCACCCGCAATGCGACTGCGGGCGCTCGGTAGGCTCCTGCCATGACCGAGCAGCCGCGCATCCTCGTCCTCAACGGCCCGAACCTCGACATCCTCGGACGGCGCGACCCGGACCAGTACGGCACGGTGACGCTCGCCGAGATCGAGGCGATCGTGCACACCGAGGCCGCGGTGCACGAGCTCGAGGCGGACTTCCGGCAGACGAACCGCGAGGGCGAGCTCGTCGAGTGGCTGCACGAGGCACTCGACGACTTCGTGGGCGTGGTGATCAACCCCGCCGCCTACGCGCACACCTCGGTCGCACTGCACGATGCGGTCGAGGCACTGTCGGTACCGGTCGTCGAGGTCCACCTCTCGAACACGTGGAAGCGGGAGCCGTTCCGGCACGTCGACCACGTCGCGACGGCCGCGACGGCCGTCATCGCCGGCGCCGGTGCGGACGGCTACCGCCTGGCGGTCGCGCACGTCGCGTCGCTGCTCGGCTGAGTCGGGTCCAGGAGGCGCGGGTCGGGCGTGCACCGCGCCTCCCGTCCGAGCGCTGGAACGTTCCGTCCGTGCGGATCGCGCGCTATGTTCTTATGTATGGACAAAGTGCGCATCGGGCTCGTCGGCTACGGCATCGGCGGGCGGGCCTTCCACCGGCCGTTCCTGACGGACGCCGAGGGGACCGACCTGGTGGGCGTCGTGGCGCGCTCGTCCGACAAGCGGGAACAGCTCGCGTCCGACCTGCCCGGCGTCCCCGTGCACGACTCGCTCGGCGACCTGCTGGCGGCCGGGCTCGACGCCGTCGTGATCACCACTCCCCCGTCGACCCGGCGCGACCTCGTGCTCGAAGCGGTCGCGGCCGGCGTCGCCGTGGTCGCGGACAAGCCGTTCGCACCCGATCCGTCGACCGCACGCGAGCTCCGCGACGCCGCCGCGCAGGCCGGGGTCGTCATCGCGCCCTTCCACAACCGCCGGTGGGACACCGACCTCGTGACGCTGCGCGGGGTCCTCGAGGACGGACGGGTCGGCACGCCGCTGCGGTTCTGGTCGCGGTTCGACCTGGTCGAACGCGAGGGCATCGCGACCGGCGTCGGGGGCGGCGTGCTCTCGGACATCGGGTCGCACCTGGTCGACCAGGCGGTGTCGCTGTTCGGACCGATCTCGCGGGTGTCGTGCACGCTCGACGTCCGGGACGCCCGCGCGCTCGGACGCGACCAGGACGGCGACATCGATGCCGGGTTCACCCTGACGGCGACGCACGGCTCCGGCGTGGAGTCCGTCCTGACGTCGAACAAGGCGGGCTGGCTGGGCGCTCGTCGCCTGCGCGTGGACGGGGTCGACGGGACGTACGAGGCCTCGAGCACCGACGTGCAGGCGCAGGCCGCGGTCGCGGGGCACGCACCGGCCGACGACCGTGCCGGGTGGGGCGTCGAGCCGGCCGGCGGGACGCTCACGACGGCGGCGGGGTCGGTCGAGGTCCCGTCGTCGCAGAGCTCGTACACGGACTACTACGAGCGGTTCGCGCGTGCGGTCCGGGGACTCGGGCCGGTGCCGGTGCCCGCGGATGACGCCGTGCACGTGGTGGACGTCCTCGACGCAGCGCGTCGCTCGGCGGCATCGGGCGAGACGATCGCGGTCCCCGCGCCCTGACGCGTGCGCTGCGCCGCCGCACGGCGGGCTCCGGATCAGAAGTCGGCGGGGCGCCGGACCTCGGTGGCGGCAGCGGTGGCGAAGCCCCCGCGGATGATCGGGAGCGCCCGCTGCACGGCCTGGTCGATGCGGAGCTCGAGGTCGACGTTCGCGATGTCGTAGCCACCCTCGCGCTTGGCGAAGTCCCGCTCGTTGCCGAAGACGCCGATCGGCAGCGTCGTCGACTGGAAGAAGCCGAACAGCGGCCGCATCTGGTGCTCGACGAGCAGGGCGTGCCGATCGCTCCCACCGGTCGCGGTGAGCAGCACCGGGGTGTCGACGAGGTCGTACTGCCCGATCCAGTCGAAGAAGAGCTTGAACGCACCGGAGTACGCGGCGCGGAACGCCGGGCTGCCGACGACGAGGACGTCCGCCGCCTCGACCGTCTCGAGCGCGCGTCGCGTGCGGTCCGACATCGCCTCGCGGGACGGTGCCGCGCCGAGGTCGGCGAGCAGCGGCCCGATCTCGACGGTCTCGGTGCGGGCGTCGTCGATCTCCTGCCCGAGGCGCGCCACCGTCGCAGCCACCAGGGTGGACGTCCGCGAGGGGTCCGAGGGGCTGCCACTGACGCCGACGACGAGTTCTCCGCTCATGTGCTCGATGCTCACACGCCGGGACTCCCGTCGGTCGGCGTGTGACGGCATGTGTCGGGTTCCAGCGCCGCCGCGTACCGTCCGCGCCATGCAGACGTTCTTGCCGTACCCGGACTTCCGCGCCTCGGCCGAGGTGCTCGACGACCGGCGGCTCGGCAAGCAACGGGTCGAGACGCTGCAGGTGATGCGGGCACTGACGCTGCCGGACTACGGCTGGCAGCACCACCCCGTCGTGGCGATGTGGCGTGGGTACCGTCCGGCGCTGATGGCGTACCAGCAGGCCACGTGCCGCGCGTGGACCGACCGCGGGTACGCCGACACCTGTCTGGAGAAGACCCTCGCCGACCTCGCGCTCGTCCCCGAGGACCTCGACGCGTACGAGCGGGCCGACTACCCGGTGCCGTCGTGGAACGCGGACCCCGCCGTGCACCGCTCGCACCGGTCGAAGCTCGTGCAGAAGGCGCCGGAGCACTACCGGCCGCTGTTCCCCGACGTGCCGGACGACCTCGACTACGTGTGGCCGGGGACGGTCGCGTCCGTGCCGCGCTGACGACGCGTCCTCCTCGTCACCTCAGGCGATCGGGGTCCAGCGACCGCCGTCACGGCGGGTGACCGCGACGGACCGCACCTCGGCCGTCGCTCGCAGCCCGGTGGCCGCGTGCTCGGCGACGGCATCGGCCACGTCGTCCGACGGCGACTCGAACCGGACCACTGCGCACGGGACACTGCCCAGCAGACGGACATCCCGCGCCTCGACCACCACGAGCTCGGCGACGAGCCGGGCGGCCTCGGGGAGCACGGCGTCCGGGGCGGTGCCGGGTGCGAGCGCTCCGACGGCGAGGGTCACACGGTAGGAGGGCACGGTCCCACGCTAGTGCGAGCGCCCGGGCTCGTGGGCGCGGAGCAGCGCACCGGGACCCGCCGTGGGCACAGGGGGTTCGGGCATCGCACAGGGGAAGCGACGCCCGCGCCCACGACGGGTCACAGGTGCTGCGGAGCACGACGAATCAGGGGGTGTCGTGCCCCGCGCCGGACGCAGGTCAGGGAACCTGGTCCGGCTCGTCGCACCGGCGAGTCCGCAGGGGTCGGACTCGACGGTGCTGGTCCTCAAGGGTGTTCGGTGTCCTCTCGGTACCGGTCCGTCTCGGTCGGTGCGGGCATCGACCGTCGGGCCGCGGCGGGTCGGACCATGGGGAGCAGGGCACTCCCGATGGTCGCCAGTGCTCCGACGACGGCGATGAGCCCGAGCGGGGCGGTGCCGAGGTCGTGCTGCGCGGCCAGGACGAGCGCGAGGACGGTCGCGGGTGCGGGGAGGAGCTGGACCGCCCGGAAGTGGTCCTCCTGCCGGACCCGAGTCGTCATCGCGTTTGCCATGTGAACACTCTGGCGCACTTCGCCGGTCCGCAAAAGGGGGGACACGACCCCACTCATGGAGTAGAACGTCTAGTACACCCTCGTCGGGTGTCAGGCGAGCGCGCGGACGGTCGCGACGGCTGCGGCGACGGCATCGACGACCACCGGGACGTCCGCCGCGGTCAGGCCGGCGTCGAACGTCAGGCGCAGCGCCGTCCGGGCGACCTCGTCGGACAGGCCGAGCGCCGTGAGCACGTGCGAGGCCTCGGTGCTGCCGGCCGCGCAGGCGCTCCCGGACGACGACACGACGTCGCGCTCCTCGAGCTCGAGCAGGACCGTCTCGCCGTTCACCCCGGGGAAGCAGAACGACGCGTGGCCGGGCAGCCGCGACGTCCGCGACCCGGTGACGAACGCCCCGGGCACCGACCGGAGCACCCCGTCGAGCACGGCGTCCCGGGTGGCGGTCGCGGTCCGGGCCGCGTCGTCCCGGCCCGCGGCGACGAGCGCGACGGCCGTGGCGACGCCGACGGCACCCGCGACGTCCTCGGTGCCGGAGCGTCTCCCCCGCTCCTGTCCCCCACCGTGCAGCAGCGGTTCGAGCGCCACGCCGGACCGGACGGCGAGCACGCCGGTGCCCTTCGGTGCGCCGAGCTTGTGCCCGGACACCGACACCGCGTCGACGCCGAGCACGTCGAGTCCGACCGGGAGCCACGGCGCCGACTGGACGGCGTCGGTGTGGAACCGGGCCCCGACGGCGTGGGCGACCGCGGCGAGCGCCGGCACGTCCTGCACCGTCCCGATCTCGTTGTCGGCGTGTGCGATCGAGACGAGGGTGGTGTCGGGGCGGAGCGCTGCCGCGAGGACGTCCGGGTCGACGACCCCCTCGCGGTCGACCGGCAGGACCGTGACGTCGAACCCGTGGAACCGTTCGAGGTACCGGCAGCTCTCGAGCACCGCCTCGTGCTCGATCGCGCTGGTGACGACGTGGCGACCGCGGGGGGACGCCAGGGCGATGCCCTTCACCGCGGTGTTCGCACCCTCGGTCCCGCCGGTGGTGAACACGACCTCGGCCGGGCGGCACCCGAGCACTGCAGCGACGGTGGCGCGGGCGTCGGCGAGGCCACGGGCTGCGGCGTCGCCGACCCCGTGCGTGGAGGACGGGTTGCCGAAGGTCCCGGTGAGGTACGGCCACATCGCCTCGAGCACCTCGCGGCGCACGGGCGTCGTGGCCGCGCGGTCCAGGTAGAACACGTCAGACGCGGGTGCCGACGGCCACGTCGACGTCGAGCCCGAGGTCGAGTGCCCGTGCCGAGTGGGTGAGCGCCCCGACGGAGATCACGTCGACCCCGGTGGCGGCGATCGCGGCGACGGTGTCGAGGGACACCCCGCCGGAGGCCTCGACGAGGGCTCGCCCGGCGACGACCTGGATGCCGGCCTCGAGCTGGTCGGTGGTGAAGTTGTCGAGCATGATCGTGTCGACGCCGGCCGCCACGACGGGCTCGATCTGGTCGATGCGGTCCACCTCGACCTCGAGGTGGACGGTGTGCCCGAGCCGCTCGCGGGCCGCGGCGATCGCGTCCCCGATGCCGATCCCGCCGGCGAGGAGCACGGCGAGGTGGTTGTCCTTCGCGAGCACGGCGTCGGACAGCGAGGTCCGGTGGTTGTGCCCGCCGCCGCACCGCACGGCGTACCGCTCCAGGGCCCGCAGGCCGGGCGTGGTCTTGCGGGTGTCGACGATCCGGGCACCGGTGCCGGCGACGGCCGCCACGTAGGTCGCGGTCGCCGTGGCGATGCCGGACATCCGCTGGGCAAGGTTCAGTGCGACCCGCTCGGCACGGAGGACCGACCGGGCGGGACCGCTCACGGTCGCGAGGACGTCGCCCGCGGTGAACCGGCTGCCGTCCGGCACGTGCAGGACCGCGTCGATCGTCGGGTCGACCGCGTGCATCACGGCGACGAACACGTCGCCCCCGCTGAGGACGCCGGGCTCGCGCGCCGCCAGGGTCGCGGTCGCCGTGGCGTCTGCGGGGATGAGCGTCTCGCTCGTGACGTCGCCCCAGGGGGCGTCCTCCTCGAGCGCGGTGTCGATGACGCGTCGGAGGGCGTGCGGGGGGATCGTTCCGGGGTCGACGGTCATGCGGGTACCTCCTGCGGGACGGTGGCGTGCTGGGCGACCCACGCGCGGGACGCGGGGGCTGCTGGATCGGTGTCGGGGTGGTCGGTGCGGGCGTGGGAACCGCGGGACTCGGTCCGGGCCTCGGCGGCGAGCACCGTGACCCGGGCGAGGTCGAGCAGTGCCCGGTCCTCGAGGTCGCGGACGCCGGTCGGCTCGGGCGCGACGAGGGCGGCCAGGTCGCGTCGTGCGCTCGCGAGACCGCTCGCGTCGCGGAGGAGCCCGACCCGGTCCGTCATGACGGACTGGACCGCCTGGCGGACGTCGGCGGCGTCGGTGGGTCGAGCCGCGCCTCCTGGCAGCAGGGGACGGGAGGCGCGGATCACGTCGGTCGCACTCGGCACGCTGGTGACGGGGAGACCCGCGTCGCCGCGCAGGCGGAGTCTGCCGGGTCGCGGCACGTCGAGCGCGTCCGCTGCGCGGACCGCGAAGACGAGTCCTTCGAGCAGCGAGTTCGACGCGAGCCGGTTGGCGCCGTGGACGCCCGTGCAGGCGACCTCGCCGATCGCGAGGAGGCCGGGCAGGCTCGTCCGTCCCTCGGCGTCGGTGGCGACCCCGCCCATCGAGTAGTGCGCGGCCGGGGAGACGGGGACGCCCTCGCGGGTCCAGTCGAAGCCGGCGGACCGGGTGGCGCGGGTGAGCCCGGGGAAGCGCCGGACGAGGAAGGCGGGGTCGAGGCCGGTCGCGTCGAGGAGCACGGGCCCTCCGTCCTGCGCCCGGACGGCGGCCGCGATGCCCCGGGCGACGACGTCGCGGGGGGCGAGCTCGGCGTCGGGGTGGACGTCCACCATGAAGCGGTGCCCTCGTGCGTCACGGAGCACCGCTCCCTCGCCGCGGACCGCCTCGGAGACGAGCCCGCCGCCGGGGACCGCGAGGCGGGTCGGGTGGAACTGCACGAACTCGAGGTCGGCCAGCACGGCACCGGCACGCCAGGCGGCTGCCTGCCCGTCGCCCGTCGCGACGAGCGGGTTGGTGGTCTCGCGGAACAGGTGCCCGGCGCCACCGGACGCGAGCACGACGGCGTCCGCGTCGATCCGCCGGGGTTCGCCGAGGAGGTCGAGGACGTCGACCCCGACGACCGAGCCGTCCCGGACCACGAGGTCGACGAGGCAGGTCCGTTCGAGGATGGTGACGTGCCGGCGGTGCAGGGCGGCGATGAGGGTGCGCTCGATGGCGGCCCCGGTCGCGTCGCCGTCGGCGTGCACGACGCGCCACCGGCCGTGCGCTGCCTCGCGCCCGCGGGCCAGGTCGTCGCCGTACCGGTCGAGGCTCGTCGGGTCGGTGGTGCGGTCGAAGGGGACGCCGAGCGACAGCAGGTCCCGCACCCGCGCGGGGCCGTCGGTGCAGAGCACCTCGACGGCGCGGGCGTCGGCGCTGCCCGCTGCCGCCACGTGGGTGTCCGCCTGGTGGAGCGAGGCGGAGTCGTCGGCGCCGAGCGCGACGGCGACGCCTCCCTGCGCGTACGCCGTCGCGCCGTCGGCGAGCGCGCCCTTCGTCACCAGGGTGACGTCGTGACGGGCACTCGCGCGGATCGCTGCGGTGAGTCCGGCGATGCCGGAGCCGACGATGACGACGTGCACGGTCAGACCGTGGGTCGGGCGGCGAGCATGCGTTCAAGGGCGACCTTGGCGTCGGCCTGGACGTCGGCCGGCACGACGATCTCGTTGAGGACCTCGCCGCGCACGAGCGCCTCGAGGACCCAGGCGAGGTAGCCGGGGTGGATCCGGTACATCGTCGAGCAGGGGCACACCACGGGGTCGAGGCAGAAGATCGTGTGCTGCGGGTACTCGGCGGCGAGCCGGTTCACCATGTTGATCTCGGTGCCGATCGCGAACGTGGTGGGTTCGGTGGCGGCTGCGACGGTCTTCCGGATGAGGTCGGTGCTGCCGGCGTGGTCGGCGGCGTCGACGACGGCCATCGGGCACTCGGGGTGCACGATGACCTGCACACCGGGGTGCTCACGACGGGCCTGGTCGATCTGGTCGACGGTGAAGCGGCGGTGCACCGAGCAGAAGCCGTGCCAGAGGACGACCCTGGCGTCCTGCAGGGTCTGCTCATCGTTGCCGCCGAGGGGCTTCCGCGGGTTCCACATCGGCATGAGGTCCGTGCTGATGCCCATCGCCTTGGCGGTGTTCCGGCCGAGGTGCTGGTCGGGGAAGAAGAGCACGCGCTGCCCCCGCTCGAACGCCCACTCGAGGACGGTCGCGGCGTTCGACGACGTGCACACGATGCCGCCGTGCCGCCCGCAGAACGCCTTGAGGTCGGCGGCGGAGTTCATGTACGTGACGGGGATGACCGGCACGCGGCCGTCGGCGTCGGGCTCGGTGCCGTAGACCTGCTCGAGCTCGGCCCACGCCGCCTCGACGCTGTCGATGTCGGCCATGTCGGCCATCGAGCAGCCCGCGGCGAGGTTCGGCAGGATCACGCGCTGGTCGTCGCGGGCGAGGATGTCCGCGGTCTCGGCCATGAAGTGCACGCCGCAGAACACGATGGCCTCGGCGTCGGGCTTCGTCAGCGCGGCGTTCGCGAGCTGGAACGAGTCGCCGAGGAAGTCCGCGTGCCGCACGACCTCGTCGCGCTGGTAGAAGTGTCCGAGGACCACGACGCGGTCGCCGAGGGTGGCCTTCGCCCGCTCGATGCGTTCGTGCAGCTCGTCGTCCGGGGCGTTCCGGTACTCGTCCGGGATGACGCCCTGCCGGGGCGCCGAGGTCGGGATGACGTCCGACATCGACGAGCCGGGGCCGTAGCCGGGCCGGGAGTCGAAGTCCCACGTCGGCATCGCCAGGTCGGGCGTGCAGGTGCTGCCGGCGGCCTGACCGTTGGAGATCAGTTCGATGGTGGTGGCGATGGACACGGGTGTTCCTTCGGTTCTACGGCTTCTTGCCCTGCTGCAGCGGACCGTTGTCCGCGTAGGCCAGGTCGGGGTTCGAGCGGTACAGCCGGGCCGGCCGGTGCCGGTCCCCGCTCGTGGTCTCGTCCGTCGGCAGGATCGCGTCGGTCTTCTCGACCTGGCGACGGAAGTTCGCGGGGTCGAGCGCACGCCCGAGCACCGCCTCGTACACCCCGCGGAGTTCGGCGAGGGTGAACCGGTCCCCCAGGAACGCCTGGGCGATCCGGGAGTACGACATCTTGTTGCGGAGCCGCCAGAGCGCGTACGCGACGATCCGGTCGTGGTCGAAGGCGAGCGGCGGGTGTTCGTCGGCGAGGAACCACCGTACGTTCCAGTCGTCGGGGACCGAGCTCGCCTCGTCCGGGTGGACGAGGGCCCAGTACACGATCGACACGACGCGGCTCGGCGAGCGGTCGACGTCGCCGAAGGCGTAGAGCTGCTCGAGGTAGCGCGGCTGCACGTTCGTGGTCTCGCGGAGGCGGGCCGCGGCGGAGTCCTCGAGCCCCTCGTCCGGCCGCACCCAACCGCCCGGGAGCGCCCACGCGCCCTCGTACGGCTCGGCCACCCGACGCACGAGCGGCATCCACAGCGCCGGCGCCCCGGTGTCCGGGTGAGGGCGCAGCGCCACGATCACGGTGGAGACCGCGACGCGGATGGGGAGCTCGGGAGTAAGTGTCATGATGACTCGAAGTGTTCGGGTTGGGATGACACTATCACCGGGTTTCACGAGACGGAAACAGCGTCGAAAACTCCTGGTCGGACCGCGCGCCTACATTGAGCCGCATGACTACGGTGACGAGGATGCACGCCGTCGTGTCGGGGACGGTCCAGGGGGTCGGTTTCCGGTACTGGACCGCACGGAAGGCCGACGGGCTCGAACTCGCCGGGTACGCCCGGAACCTGTTCGACGGCACGGTGGAGGTCGAGGCCGAGGGTCCGGCCCCCGCGGTCGACGCCCTGATGACGTTCATCCGGACCGGCCCGCCGTCCGCCGAGGTCACGGACGTGACCTGCCGCGCGGTGGTGCCGCACGGCGACGTCGACGGCTTCGCGATCCTGCACTGACCCGGTCGCCGCCCGACGTCGACGGATGTCGGACCGAAGCGGAATAATCGAATCCACTCAGGCGGTTGCCCTGTCTGCGCCCATGGCGCCCCCTCGTTCCACCAGTCGTGATCCACCAGGAGCCCCGCATGACCCAGGCCGTCGATTCCGCACCCCGCACCGGGAGCGTCGCGCAGCCCTCCGCCGGCGAGACCCGACTCGTGATCGGGCTGCTGCTCGTCTCGGCGTTCGTCGTGATCCTCAACGAGACGATCATGGGTGTCGCGCTCCCGCGGCTCATGGACGACCTCGACATCAGCGCCGCGACCGGGCAGTGGCTCACCACGGGCTTCCTGCTCACCATGGCGGTCGTCATCCCGATCACCGGGTTCCTGCTGCAGCGCTTCAACACCCGGCCGGTGTTCGTCTGGGCGATGAGCCTGTTCTCGGCCGGCACCCTGATCGCGCTGCTCGCGCCCGGGTTCTCGATGCTGCTGCTCGGGCGCATCGTGCAGGCCAGCGGGACCGCGATCATGATGCCGCTGCTCATGACGACGGTCCTCACGCTCATCGAACCGGCGCACCGCGGCCGTGTGATGGGCAACATCTCGATCGTCATCTCCGTCGCCCCGGCGATCGGCCCGACCATCTCCGGCCTCATCCTCAACGCGTTCTCGTGGCGCTGGCTCTTCGGCTTCGTGCTGCCCATCGCCATCGCCGCGCTGATCCTCGGCATGGTCAAGGTCCGCAACGTGTCGACGCCCCGCAAGGCCCCGCTCGACGTGCTCTCGGTCGTGCTGTCCGCCTTCGCGTTCGGCGGCATCGTCTACGGCCTCTCGAGCATCGGCGAGGCCGGCACCACCGGGCCGCTCGTGCCGATCGTCTCCCTCGTCGTCGGTGCCCTCGCCCTCGCCCTGTTCGTGTTCCGACAGACCCGGCTGCAGCGTGCGGACCGCGCCCTGCTCGACCTCCGCACCTTCCAGACGAAGGGCTTCACCGTCCCGATCGTCGCGATGGGCCTGAGCTTCATGGCGATGTTCGGCACGCTGATCCTGCTGCCGATCTACCTCGAGCGGGTCCTCGGGCTCGACGTCCTGAACGTCGGCCTGCTCCTGCTGCCCGGCGGCCTCATCATGGGGCTGCTGTCCCCGATCGTCGGTCGCGTCTACGACCGCCGTGGTCCGCGGGTCCTGCTCATCCCGGGCTCGATCATCGTCAGCGCCGTCCTCTGGGCGCTCTCGACCGTCGGCGTCGACACCAGCGTGTGGTTCGTCCTCGGCGCCCACGTCGTCCTGAGCATCGGGCTCGCCCTCACCTTCACGCCGCTGTTCACCGCGGCGCTCGGCGGGCTGCCCCCGAAGCTCTACTCGCACGGCAGCGCGGTCCTCGGCACGGCGCAGCAGCTGGCCGGAGCCGCCGGCACGGCGCTGTTCGTCACGCTCCTCACCATCGGTGCCTCGGGTGCGGCGGCCGGCAGCGGCGCCGCGGGCCTCGCCGAGGCCACGGCCTCCGGCGTGCGGACGGCGTTCCTCGTCGGCGCGGTGATCTCGCTGTTCGGGATCGTGATGTGCTCCCTCGTGCGTCGCCCGGCGACCCCGGACGGTGCCCCCGCACCGTCGATGCACTGACGGGAACCGCACGCGCCGGGGCGCGCGTGGCATCGTGGGCGTCATGCGGTCGACGACGAGCGAGCTGAACTGGTCCGGCACGGTCACCTACACGGCCGAACGGGTCCTCCGCCCGTCGTCGATCGACGAGGCCGCCGAGATCGTCGCCCGGTCGCCCCGGGTGCACGGCCTCGGCACCCGGCACTCGTTCAACGACGCGCCGGACGCCCCCGGCGTGCTGCTCGACCTCACCGGGATCCCGACCGACCTCGCAGTCGACGCCGTGCGGCGGACGGTCACGATGGGCGCCGGTACCCGCTACGGCGTCGTCGCGCCCGAGATCGACCGCGCCGGGTTCGCGCTGCACAACACGGGGTCGCTCCCCCACATCTCGATCGCCGGCGCCATCGCGACCGGGACGCACGGGTCCGGCACCGCACTCGGGTCGCTGAGCACCGCGGTCCGGTCGTTCGAGGTGCTCGGGCCCGACGGGTCCGCACGGACGATCGACCGCGACGACCCGGCGTTCGACGGCGCCGTGCTCCACCTCGGCCTGCTCGGCGTCCTCACCCGGGTCACGCTCGACGTCCAGCCGAGCTACCGGATGCGCCAGGACACCTACGGGCCGATCCCGTGGGACACCTTCACCGCCCACGTCGCCGAGGTCCACGCCGCCGCGACGTCCGTCTGCTCGTACACGGTGTTCGGCGACACGGTGAGCGAGGTCCTGCTGAAGTCGCGCGTGCCGGACGGCGACGACGACGTGGCCGTCCCGGACGAGCTGTTCGGCGCGCCCCGGCTGCCCGGCTCGCCCGGCGACGGACACCACACCGCCCGGGACGGCTCGGTCGGGCCGTGGTGGGACCGGCTGCCGCACTTCCAGATCGACTCCGTGCCGAGCCACGGCTCCGAGGTGCAGAGCGAGCACTTCGTCCCCCTCCGGCACGCGGGTGCGGCGCTCGACGCCGTCCGGACCATGGCCGCCCGCATCCAGCCGCACCTGCACGTCTGCGAGCTCCGCACGATGGCGGCGGACCCGTTCTGGTTGAGCCCGACGCAGGGCGAGGACGTGCTCTGCATCGCGTTCACGTGGCAGAAGCACCCGGTCGAGGTGGCCGCGTTGCTCCCGGACCTCGAGGCGCTCCTCGCACCGTTCGACGGACGACCGCACTGGGGCAAGATGAGCTCCCTCGACGCGGCCGCGATCGCCGGGCTGTACCCGCGGCTGGCCGACTTCCGCGACCTCGTCGCGGCGGCCGACCCGGAGCGGACGTTCGCGTCGTCGTTCGGCGAGCGGGTCTTGGGGACGTGAGCCGCGCCTCCTGGGCCATCGTCACGACGCGGACGTGAGCCGTGCCCGCGTCACCCGACCGGCGTGACCGTCCTGGACTCTCCGTCCCAGAACCGCACGCCACCGACCACGAGATCGGGGAGCGGGGTCCCGCGGAGCGCCGCCACGGCCGCACCGAGGTCCTCGTCCCGGACCCGTCGCGCGAACGTCAGGTGCGGCGACCACGCCCCCGGCGACGTGGTCTCGACGCCTCCCGGGGACGCCCGGTGCACCGCCTCGTGGAACGCGGCGAGCGCTGGGTCGACGACCACCGCCCGGGCGAGCACCGAGCGCCCGGGTCCCGCGGGGAACAGCAGGACGCCACCGAGCCGGAGCCGCGACGGCACCGGCACGTCGAGCCCGCTCGGGATGCGGAGGTCGTCGCCCGCGGCCAGCGTGACGTGGGGGCTGTTGGTGTCCGACCGTCCGAGGCTCGGCAGGTCCGCACGGACCAGCGCGTCCCACGCGGCGCGCACGGCGGCGTCCGACGATGGATCGAGGACGAGTTCGAGACTGCGCACGTACCGAGTGAACCAATGAACCGTGTGACAGGGATGTAACACGGCGGAACGGAACTCGCACCGTGCCGGGCGGCCCGTCACACTCGACTGCACGCCGCGGACCACCGCGGACCCCCACAGCACTGCCCACGAGGAGCTCCGACATGTCCGCTGCACCCGCTCTGCCCGAGAAGCCGAAGGGCAAGCGCCCGATCGGCTGGATCATCGCCGCCGCGGTGGTCGTCGTCGCGATCGTCGTCGCCCTCATCGTCGGCGCCGTCCGCTCCGGCGGGTCCGACGACGGCGCTGCCGCCGGTGGTTCGCCGAAGACCGTCACGATCGGCGTCGCGGACAAGTCGCTCTCGTACTGGAGCACCTACACGAAGCTCGCGAAGTCGAAGCTCAACGTGACGGTCAAGCTGACGAACTTCTCGGACTACTCGCTGCCGAACCCGGCGCTCAAGGACAAGCAGCTGGACCTCAACCAGTTCCAGCACATCCAGTACCTGGCCGACTACAACGTCACCTCGAACGACGACCTGCAGCCGATCGGCTCGACGGCCGTCTACCCGCTGCCGCTCTACGCGACGAAGTACGACGACGTCGCCGACCTGCCCGAGGGCGCCAAGGTCGCGATCCCGGACGACTCGATCAACCAGGCCCGCGCGCTGCTCATCCTGCAGGCGGCGAAGCTCGTCACGCTCAAGGACGGCGGGTCGGCCTTCTCCACGACCACCGACATCGAGTCGTCGAAGGTCGACGTCCAGCCGCTGAACGCCTCGCAGACGGCGAACGCCCTGCAGCAGGGCTCGGTCGCGGCCGCCGTGGTGAACAACAACTACGCCACCGCCGCCGGCCTGCCGATCTCCGACGCGATCTACCAGGACGACCCCTCGAGCGCGAGCGCGGCACCGTACGTCAACGTCTTCGCCGTGCGCAACGCCGACAAGGACAACACGACCTACCTCGACCTCGCGAAGCTCTTCCAGGACGAGTCGGTGCAGAAGGTCTTCAAGAAGGACCTGCCCGAGGCGGTCAGCCGCGACGAGAGCGCGTCCTCCTTGCAAGAGGAACTCGCGAAGGTCGAGCAGGACGCGAAGGCGGCCAAGCAGTAGTGCCGGTCCTCGTCGAACTCCGCGGCGTCTCGAAGCACTACCGCCGCGCCGACACCGGCGAGACCGTGGTGGCCGTCGAGGACGTCTCCCTGGACGTGCACCAGGGAGAGGTCCTCGGCGTCATCGGGTACTCCGGTGCCGGCAAGTCCACGCTCGTCCGGCTCGTCAACGCACTCGAGCTGCCCTCGTCCGGGTCGGTGACGGTCGCCGGCAACGAGCTCACGGCGCTGCCCGAGCGGGACCGCCGGACGGCACGGCGCAACATCGGGATGATCTTCCAGCAGTTCAACCTCTTCCGGTCGCGCACCATCGCCGGCAACGTCGCGTACCCGCTCAAGGTCGCGGGCGTGCCGAAGGAGGAACGGGACCGCCGGGTCGCCGAGCTGCTCGACTTCGTCGGGCTCCTCGACCGCGCGTACGCCTACCCCGAGCAGCTCTCCGGCGGGCAGAAGCAGCGCGTCGGGATCGCCCGGGCGCTCGCGGCGTCGCCCGACCTGCTCCTCGCCGACGAGGCGACCAGCGCGCTCGACCCCGAGACCACGTCCGAGGTCCTCGGGCTCCTCCGCCGGGTGAACAAGGAGCTCGGCGTCACGATCATCGTCATCACGCACGAGATGGACGCCGTCCGACAGATCGCCGACCGCGTCGCCGTCATGGAGCAGGGGCGCGTCGTCGAGGTCGGGGACGTCTACGACGTGTTCGCGAACCCGCAGACCGGCGCGGCCCAGCGCTTCGTCCGGACCGCCCTGCACGACCGGCCCTCGGCGGAGACCGTCGCACGGCTGCGCGAACGGCACCCCGGTCGCCTCGTCACGGTCCAGATCACCGACGAGGCCGGGCTGCAGAACCGCATCGACCAGGTCTTCCGCTCCGCCGGGGTGACCGCCGAGCTCGTCTACGGCGGGGTCGGCGAGATCCGGGAACGCCGGATCGGGTCGCTCACCTACGAGCTGACCGCGGCCGGTCCGTCCGAGATCGACGCCGCGGTCGCGGCCCTCCGTGCCGCGCGCATCACCACCGACGAGGAGGGCGCAGCGTGAACAACTCGTTCCAGAGCGTGATCGACACGTTCGACGTCTTCGTCGCGTCCATCCGCGACACGATCGTGATGTCCCTGGTGTCGCTCGTCATCGCCGGCATCATCGGCCTGGCGCTCGGGCTCGCCCTGTACGCCACCCGCCCGGGCAACCTGCTCGGGAACCGGGCCGCGTACACGATCATCAACGTGGTCGTGAACCTCGTCCGGCCGATCCCGTTCGTGATCTTCCTGGCGGCGATCGCCCCGCTCTCCCGCGTGGTCGTGCAGACCACGATCGGCGTCCCCGCGGTGACCTTCGCGATCTCGCTCGCGGCGTCGTTCGCGGTGTCCCGGATCGTCGAGCAGAACCTGCTGTCGGTGGACCCCGGCGTCGTCGAGGCGGCTCGGGCATCGGGAGCGCACCCGCTGTCGATCCTGCTCACGGTCCTCATCCCCGAGGGCCTCGGCCCGCTCATCCTCGGCTACACGTTCATCTACATCGGCATCGTCGACATGACGGCGCAGGGGGCGTTGATCGGTGGCGGTGGGCTCGGCGAGTACGCGATCACGTACGGGTCGCAGCGGTACGACTGGTGGATCGTGTACGTGTCGGTGGCGGCGATCGTCATCATCGTGCAGCTCGGCCAGTTCATCGGCAACCGGCTGGCGCGGGCGACCCTGCGTCGCTGACGCGCGGGGCGCCCGGGCACCCGGAAGGCGACCGCCAGGAGGCGCGGTGCCGGTCCACGAGACCAGCACCGCGCCTCCTGTGCGTCGCCTGCTGGGCGCGGGGCGCTCCCCGAGCGGGCACTTTTCGTCACGCTCGCCGTGCCGACACGGCGCGTTCCGCCCACTCGGCGGGACGCACGCGGCGCGTTCCGCCCGCTCGGCGGACGACCACGCGGGACGCACGCGGCGCGTTCTGCCCGCTCGGCGGACGACCACGCGGGACGCACGCGGCGCGTTCCGCCCGCTCGGCGGACGACCACGCGCGCGGCACGCGGCGCGTTCTGCCCGCTCGGCCGACGACCGCGGGCGCGTCAGGCGGCCGGGGACTCCACGGTGGCGACGGTGCCGGTCGCGCCCGGGTGCTCGTAGTGCGCACGCACCAGGATCGGCCGGTGGTCGGAGATGCCCGCGGGCAGGGTCTCCACGCCGGCGATGTGCAGCCCCACGCTCGTGGCGAAGTCGAAGTGCCCCGTGAACTTGCGGTAGCGCAGGTACGTCGGCTGGTCGGAGAGCGACAGCGCGAACCCGTGCTGCTCGATCTTCCGGCGCAGGTTCGTCTGGAACCAGGGGTAGTTGAAGTCGCCGACCATGATCGCCGGGGCGTCGTTCGAGAGCTCGCGGACGAACTGGTGCGCTGCCTCGATCTGCTTGCGGCGCAGCGAGTTCGTGGCGGTGAGGGGTGAGGCGTGGAAGGACGCGACGATGACCTCGGCGTCGACCTCCTTGTCGCGCAGGTGCATGGCGATCAGCCGCTCGTGCGCGGGCGCGAGGACCCGGTCGTGCAGCGACTTCTGCAGCGAGTGGATGCTGAAGTCCTCGACCTCGAACCGGTCGTCGCGCTTGTAGATCGCGAGGCCGAGCCGGTTCGCCTTGGTCGACGCGGCGAGGGAGAGGCCGGCGATCGAGGGGGCGAGGTCGTTGCTGTCGCACTCCTGCACGCAGATGACGTCGGCCTGGGACGCTTCAGCCAGGGAGGCGAGCTCGCCGTTCGCGGTGTGCTCGCGGAGGTTGTAGCTGACGACGCGCAACCCGGTCGGTTCCACGGCCGTCTCGGCTGTGATCGTCCCCTGCTGCTCTGGCGCGGCCATGCTGCCTTCCTGTTCCGGGCGTTTCCGGTCGCCCTGCCGCGGCAACCGTACTCGGCGTTCGCGGACTGTTGCTGAGACTGTAGCGCGGCCTCGGTTTCGTGCGTGTGACCGCGGGGAAAACGGACGATGCGCGCTCAGGCCCGGACGCGACGGGCGGGGCGGACGGTCTCGCCGGCTGTACGGCTCATCAGGACGCCCTCGATGCAGGCGACGACGAGCAGGGCGGCGATGACCCAGAACGCGGCGTCGTACGGACCGGATCCGCCGAGGCCCGAGGCGGCCCGGATGACCACGGCGCCGACCGCGACACCGAACCCGGCGGCGGTCTGCTGCAGGGTCGACGAGAGCGTGTTCGCCGGGGTCATGTCCGCCTGCTCGACGTCGGCGAACGCGATGGTGTTGTAGGCCGTGAAGCCCACCGACCGCGCCGCACCACTGACGACGAGGAGCACGGCGAGGAGCCAGAACGGGGTGTCCTCGGTCATGAACACCATCGCGACGACGCTCAGCGCCGCGACCGCGCTCGACACGATGATCACCGGCCGGTACCCGAACCAGCGGAGGAACGGCGTCGTCATGGGCTTGATGCCGAGGTTGCCGACGAAGACCCACAGCACGGCGGACCCGGCGAGCACGGCGCTCCACCCCCACGCGTCCTGGAACAGCAGCGGCAGGACGAACGGCACGGCGGAGACGGCCAGGCGGAACAGGCTGCCGCCGGCGTGCGACACCCGGAAGGTCTCGAGCCGGAACGAGTCGAGCCCCATGATCGGGTGCGGCGCCCGACGGAAGTGCCAGATCGCCAGCCAGCAGCCGACCGCCCCGACGACGCCGGAGAGCACGACCGCCAGGACGGGCACGCGGTCCAGGGCGAGCAGGGACGCCATGACCACGAGCGACCCGAGGCCGAAGCAGGCGAGCAGCGACCCGAACCAGTCGAACGGCACCCGCTCGGACGCCCGCTCCTGCGGCACGAGGACGAGCGCGGCGACGAACGCGATGACCCCGAGCGGGATGTTGATGAGGAAGATCCAGTGCCACGTCAGGGTGTCGACGAGCACGCCGCCCACGAACGGCGCGATGATCGGCGCGGCGAGGGCGGGCCAGGTCAGGATCGCGATGGCCGTGACGAGCTGCTCGCGTCCGGCGCTCCGCAGGACGACGAGCCGCCCGACGGGGACCATCAGCGCGCCGCCGAGCCCCTGCACGATGCGCCAGATCGTCAGGTCGACGAGCCCGGTGGAGAGGGCGCACAGCCCCGACGCCACGGTGAACAGGACGATCGCGCCGGCGAAGACCGTCCGCGAGCCGATCCGGTCGGTCAACCATCCGCTGACGGGGATGAACACCGCGAGGGTGACCAGGTACGCCGTGATCGCCACGCCGATGGCCGCCGAGTCGACGCCGAGGTCCCGGCCCATCGCGGGAGCGGCCGTGGCCAGGATGGTGCCGTCGAGGAGCTCCATGAAGAAGGTCCCTGCGACGAGCACGGCCACCGCGGTGCTCCCCCGTCGTCGTGTCGTCATCGTCGTCGTCATGGCAGGACAAATGCTATGCCCGATCGGTTTCCGTGGCGTCGGGGGACGGCGCTGACGCGATGGTGTTCTGCACCGCAGAATGAGGAGGACGAGCGCGTTGCCCCGGACACCCGGCCACCGGGAGCGTGGAGGCACCGCAGACGCACAGGAGGATCGATGACGACCACACCCGGCACGGTCACCACGAAGGGCGCGCCCGACCCGGCAGCACCGGCGCGCCGGCACGTCCTCGAGCACGCCAACCTGCCGGTGATGACCCTCCGCGAGTCGGCACTGGCGAACAACACCGCCGTGATGCAGGCGTACGTCGAGCGGCACGGTCTGCTCTTCGCGCCGCACATGAAGACGCACATGGCACCGGCGCTGGCCGCACGACAGATCGCCGCCGGCGCCTGGGGCGTCACGGTCGCCTCGGTCCAGCAGGCGATGGTCGCGTGGGAGCACGGCGTCCACCGGATCGTCGTCGCGAACGAGGTCCTCGACCCCGCCGGTCTCGCCTGGCTCGCCTCCCGCCGCGCCGCCGACCCGGACGCCGACGTCCTCTGCTGGGTCGACTCCCCCGCCGGGGTCGAGGCCGGCCGCGCGGCCCAGGACGCGGTCGACGGCGACCTGCACGTGGTCGTCGAGGTCGGGTTCCCCGGCGGTCGCACCGGCGTCCGCACCGCACAGCAGGCACGGGACCTCGCACAGCTCGCCCACGACCGGGGGCTCTCGCTCCGAGGCGTCGCCGGGTACGAGGGCGGCCTGCCCGACGTCCGCGCCGCCCGCGCCTACGTCGAGGGGGTGCTCGCCGTCGCGGCAGCCGTCCGCCCGCTGGTCGAGGCCCCGCGCGCCCTGCTCAGCATGGGCGGCAGCGCCTGGTTCGACGGCGTGGTCGACGCGGTCGCCACCCGCCCCGACGACCTCGACGTGCTGCTCCGGTCCGGCGCGTCCCTCACGCACGACGACGGCTTCTACGCCGAGCGCACCCCCTTCGGCCGCCACCCCGACGAGGGCTCGCTCCTGGCCGCGATCGAGGTCTGGGGACGCGTCACGTCGTGCCCCGAGCCCGGGCTCGCGCTCGTCGCGGTCGGCAAGCGGGACATCTCGTTCGACGAGGGGCTGCCGGTGGTCCGTTCCGTCCGACACGTCGGCCCAGGAGGCGCGGCTGGCGTCGTCCCCGTCGCACCCGACCCCGGGGCGGTCACCGTCACCCGCCTCGACGACCAGCACTGCTACCTCGCGCTGGCGGACGGGGCACCCGGGCTCACGCCCGGCGACGTCGTCGTGTTCGGCATCTCGCACCCGTGCACCGTCTTCGACAAGTGGCGCCAGGTGACCGTCATCGACGACGACGAGACCGTCCTCGACACGATCGCGACGTGGTTCTGATGCGCGCCACCACCCCCGTCGCCCCCTCCACCGAGGACGCTCCGGCACGGAACGCCGCCCTGTCGCTCCGACGCGGGCTGCGGCTGCTCGACCGCATCGCCGACCGCACCCGGAACGGCGAGCCGTCGGTGTCGCTGACGGTGCTCGCCGCGGAGCTCGGCACCTCGAAGTCGACCGTGCTCCGGCTGACCGCCCCGATGCTCGAGAACGACCTGCTGCGCCGCACCCCGGACGCCGGCTTCACCCTCGGGCTCGGAGCGCTGCTGCTCGGGCAGAGCTACCTCGAGGGCATCGACCTCCGCGCCGCCGCAGCACCGTTCCTCCGGCGGACCGCGGAACGCACGGGGCTCACCTGCCACCTCGTCGTCCCGGACGGCACCGACATCGTCTACGTCGACAAGGTCGAGACGCGGGGCACGGTCCGGATGGGTTCGCGGATCGGCAACCGACTGCCGATGCGGAACACGGCCTCGGGCAAGGCGATGGTGGCGTTCGGCGAGCCGGAGCTGCTCGACCGGGTGCTGGCGGAACCGGCCACGGCGATGACCGAGCACTCCATCGTGGACGACGACCGCTGGCGCGCCGAGATCGACCGGACGCACGGCCGTGGCTACGGCATCGACGACCGCGAGAACGAGCCCGACATCCGCTGCGTCGCCGCGCCCGTGCTCGACCACGCGAACCAGGTCGTCGGCGCGATGAGCATCTCGGGGCTCGCCTCCCGGTTCCCCGCCGCGGCCGTCCGCGAACTCGGCGACGGCGTCGTCCGGACCGCGCTCGAGATCTCGGTCGCGCTCGGCTCCTCCTCCGCCCAGCTCGCCCTGGCGAAGGGCACCCGGTGACCGGCCGCGTCCTGACCTTCGGGGAGACGATGCTGCTCCTCACCGGCGGGGACACGGGTGCGGTCCCCGACCTCGAGCACATGCGCGTCGACACCGGCGGGGCCGAGAGCAACGTCGCGATCGGCCTCGTGCGCGCCGGTGTCCCGACGACGTGGATCGGCCGCGTCGGCACCGACCCCGCCGGGGACCGTGTGACGCGCGACGTCCGGAGCGCGGGTGTCGACGTCGTCGCGGTGCCGGACCCGGACCGCTCGACGGGCATCATGATGAAGGAGCGCCTGGCCGACGGACGCACGCGGGTGACCTACCACCGCCGGGGTTCGGCGGGGTCGGCGCTGCGGGCGAGCGACCTGCCGGCGAGCGCCGTCGAACGCGCCGCGCTCCTGCACGTCACGGGCATCACCCTCGCCCTCTCCGAGGACGCCAGGGCCACCGTCGAGGCCGCGCTCGACCGCGCGGACGCCACCGGGGTCCCCGTGTCCTTCGACGTGAACCACCGGCCCAAGCTCATCGACGCCGAGACCGCCCGCGCCCGCTACCGGGACGTCGCCGCACGGTCGTCGATCGTGTTCGCCGGCGACGACGAGGCCCGACTCGTGCTCGGACTCGGCGACGACGAGGGCGACGACGAGACGCTCGCGCACGAGCTCGCCGCCCTCGGCCGGGGTCGTGCCGTCGTCAAGCTCGGCTCCCGGGGCGCGGTGGCCTCGGTGGACGGTGCGTTCCTGCGGCGCCCGGCGACCCCGGTGCGCGTCGTCGACCCCGTCGGTGCCGGTGACGCCTTCGTCGCGGGCTGGCTCGCGGCGACCCTCGGCGGAGCCACGACGGCCGAGGCGCTCGACCGCGCCGCCGACGCCGGTGCGCTCGCCTGCACGGTCGAGAGCGACTGGCGCCGTCCGGACCCGGCCGCGCTGCACGACCCGACCACCCCCACGGACGTCGACCACGCCGTCCACGACCGCGTCGACCGCTGAGGCGAGGAACGAAGACCATGACGAACACCACCAGCACCGACCCGTCCGCCGCTCCCCGGGTCCGCCACCGGCACGCCGCCGGCCCCGCGATCGCGATCCTGCGCGGCGGGACGGGTGAGCACGTCGAGGACGTCGTCGCGACACTGGTCGACGCCGGGGTCCGGGCGATCGAGATCACGACCAACACGCCCCGCTGGCGGGAGGGCATCGCCTGGGCCGTCGAGCGCTACGGCACGGGCGCGTCGATCGGCGTCGGCACGGTCCTCGAACCACGACAGCTCGACGAGGCCGCCGCCGCGGGTGCCGTGTTCGCGGTGAGCCCGCACCTCGACGCGGACATCGGGGAACGGGCGCACGAGCGTGGTCTGGGCTGGTACCCGGGCGCCGCCACCCCGACCGAGATCGTCCGCGCCTGGCAGCTCGGGGCGCGCGCGGTCAAGGTGTTCCCGGCCGCACAGCTCGGCGGCCCCGCGTTCCTCAAGCAGGTCCTCGCCCCGCTCGACTTCGTCGACGTCATCCCCACGGGCGGCATCGGCGTCGAGGACGCGTCCGAGTACCTGGCGGCCGGCGCCGTCGCCGTCGGCCTGGGTTCGCCGCTCGTCGGTGACGCCCTGACGACCGGCGACCTGGACGGCCTCCGCACCCGCGCCGAGCGACTCGTCGCGGGGCTCGCACGGTGACGTCCGAGGTCCTGCTCACCGGCGGCTCGGTCGTCGACACCGACGGCACGGCCCACCGGTCGGACGTCCTCGTCCGCGACGGACTGGTCGCCGAGCGAGGCGGGCCGGGCGAGCGCCTCCGGGCCGGGGCCGACGCCACGGTGGTCGACTGCACCGGCCGGCTCGTCATGCCCGGGTTCGTCGATGCGCACTCCCACGCCGGGTCCCTCGTGTTCGACGAGCGCGTGCAGCTCGCCCTCCTCCGGCAGGGCGTCACGACGATCGTCACCGGACAGGACGGCGTCGGGCCGGCACCGGGCGACGGCTCCTACGCCGCACGGTACTTCGCGGCGATCGACGGTCCCCACCCGAGGTACCGCGGCGGCGACATCGCGGGGCTGCTCGCGACGTACGACGGCACGACCGCGCTGAACGTCGCCACCCTCGTGCCGGCCGGCACCGTCCGGCACGAGGTCACCGGCGACGACCCGGCCCCGGCCGGCCCCGGCCAGCTCGACGCCATGCGCGCCCTCGTGCGGCAGGGCATGACGGACGGCGCCGTGGGGCTCGCGACCGGCCTCGACTACGTCCCCGGACTGCACGCCGGCACCGCGGAGATCGCCGCCCTCGCCGCCGAGTCCGCGGCCGCCGGCGGCACCTACGTGACCCACATGCGCGGCGGCTACGAGACGAACGCCGGCGCCGGCATCGAGGAGGTCGTCCGGATCGTGCGCGCCGGCGGCGGCCGCGCCCACGTCTCGCACCTCCACGCTCCGGTCGACCTCGCGCTGGCGGAGCTCGCCCACGCCGAGGCCCAGGGCGCCCCGCTGTCGTTCGACGCCTACCCGTACTCGCGCGGCTGCACGATCCTGTCGATGCTGCTCCTGCCCGCGGGCCTGGCCCGGCCGGGCACCGACGACCTCGCCCGGGCGCTCGCAGTGGACGGCGGGCGCGCTGCCGTCCGCGCCGCGGTGCTCGAACGGGTCCTCGGGCGCGCCGACCTCGGACCGGGCTGGGCCGAGCAGATCACGCTGTCGCACGTCCCCGCGCCCGAGTTCCACGCGCTGCAGGGCCGCACCCTCGCCGAGGCCGCCACGGCCACCGGGACGGACGCGGTCGACCTCGCGCTCGACGTCCTGGTCGACTCGGACCTGCAGGTCACGGTCGTGATGCGGGTGCCGCACCCGCGGACGCCCGAGCAGCTGGCGGAGCTGTTCCGGTCCGGCGGCCACACCGGCGGGTCCGACGGCATCTTCGTCGGGACGCACCCGCACCCCCGTGCGTACGGCACCTTCGCACGGTACCTCGGGGACTACGCGCGGCCCGGCCTGCTCACGTGGTGGGAGGTCCAGCAGCACCTGTCGACGCTGCCCGCCGAGCGCTTCGGACTCGGGCACCGCGGCACCGTCGCACCCGGGTGGGTCGCCGACCTCGTCGTCGTCGACCCCGAGCGCGTCCGAGCCCGATCGACGTACGCCGAGCCGATGCTGCTGGCCGAGGGCGTCGACGACGTCCTCGTCGCAGGCGTCCCGGTGCTCACCGACGGCGTCCTGACGCACGCGACCCCCGGTGCCGGCATCCGCCGGACGACGTGGAGCCGTCCGGGCGGTGCGCGCACCGGGGGTCGATGAGGCTTCGCTCAGCGAGCACGCCGAGCGATCACGCCGGGGCCGGCCGGGTCACTCCGCCGTCGGGAGCACCGCCACGACGTCGATCTCGACGAGGATGTTCGCCAGGTGCGACTGCACCGTGGTGCGGACCGGGTACGGCTGCGAGAAGTGCTTGGCGTACTCCTCGTTGAAGGCGGGGAAGTCGCGGTCGGAGTGCTCGAGGTGGACGGTCGACTTCACGACGTCGTCGAGCGTGGCGCCGTGCTCGGCCAGGACGGCGGCGACGTTCGCGAGCACCTGGGCGGTCTGACCGGCGACGTCGTCGGCGATCTCGCCCGTGGCCGGGTCCTGCGGGCCGAAGCCGGCGGTGTAGAGGAAGCCGTTCGCGACGATCCCCTGGCTGTACGGGCCGGCGGGCTTCGGCGCGTTGTCGGTCACGATGGCGGTCTTGTTCGGCACGGTGCTCCTCGGTGTCGATCGGGGTCGGTCGGACGTCGCCCACGGCACCGACCACGCCGTCGCGGCCGGAGGACGACGCTCCCAGGCTAGGTGAGCGCCCCGCGCCGGACCCGGCCGTCCGTCGGGCTCGTTCCGGTCTGCAGAACGCGAGTCGCGCCTCCCGAGCCGAGCCGTGAGGAACACCCAGGCAATCGCCGTCTACGCTCGTACCGTGCCCTCTGCCATGCCCGAACACCGCGGAGCGCCGCGGTGAGCCGCCTGGACGGGACCCTGACGGAGTCGATCGCGAGCGGACGCCGCCGTGTCCTCGACCTCGCGACCGCCCTGCCGGCGTGGGCCGCCGTGCTCCTGGTGTGGACCGGCGGGCGCATCGTGTCGACGTTCTGGTTGGCGCTCGCGTTCCCGCTCATCGGGCGCGCCCTGCCGGAGAACGCGATCTGGGGCAACGACCACGGCTTCCTCAACTTCCTGACGGCGTGGGACGGGCAGTACTACGAGCAGATCTCGGTGCACGGGTACCCGACGACCCTGCCGCTCGACGCCGCGGGCCACGTCGCGCAGAACGCGTGGGCGTTCCTCCCGGCGTTCCCCTTCACGATCCGGATGCTGACCGCGTCGACCGGTGTGCCGTTCGACGTCGGCGCACCGGCGATCGCACTCCTCGCCGGACTGCTCGCCACCTACCTGCTGCACCGGCTCGTCCGCGACCGTGCGGGGTCGGCGGCGGCCATGTGGGCGGTCTTCTTCTTCACGTGCGGTCCGCTGTCGTTCCTGCTGCAGGTCGGGTACGCCGAGAGCATGTTCCTCGCCCTCGTGTTCGGGGCGCTCCTCGCGCTCGACCGTCGGCGGTACGGGCTCCTCACGGTGCTCGGGGTCGTCGCCGCGTTCACCCGGCCCGGAGCCCTGGCGATCCCGCTCGTCCTCGGGGTCATCGCGCTGGTGCGGTGGATCCGAGCACGTCGGACCGAGGGGGTCCGCTCGCTCGACGCGTTCCCCGTGGCGGAGCGCGTGCGGGTCGTGGCCGCCGGCGTCGTGATGGTCGTCGCCGGGTTCGCGTGGCCGCTCATCGCCGCGCACGTGACCGGGTCGCCGAACGCCTACCTCGAGACCGAGATGTCCTGGTGGGTGAACTTCATCGGGCGGGTGGACTTCATGCCGCTCACACCGTGGTTCCTCATCGCCGGCCGGTGGTTGGGCGTGGGCGGGATCCTCATCGTGGTGTTCCTGCTCGTGTCGTACCCGGTCTGGCTGCTGCGTCGGTCGACCCGGCGCCTCGGGTTCACGACCGTGGTCTTCTCTGCCTCGTACGCGCTCTACGTCTTCGCGGTGTCGTTGCCGATGGCCTCGACGCCCCGGCTCCTGATGCCGCTCGCGCCGCTGTTCGGGTCGCCGGAGCTCGTGGCGAAGCCGTGGATGCGGTGGACCCTGGTGGTCTGCGCGGTGCTCGGGCAGCCGGTGCTCGTCGCCGTGCTCTGGCTGCTCGGCCCGCCGTGACCGAACGGACGACGCCCGGTACCCGCGGTGTGCGGGGACCGGGCGCGGTGCCGGGCGTCCGTCTTCGGCGCTAGAGCTCGATCGTGCCGTGGTCGCCGGTGTCCGGCTGACTCTGCTTGCCGATGGCGGCCTTGAGGGTCTGCACGAGGCTGCCGACCGGGCCGGTGTCCTGCGTCCAGTACTCGACCGAGTCGCCCTCGACGGTGAGGAGTCGGATCGAGGGGTCCTCGCGCCCGTCCGGGAACCAGGCCTCGGCGAACGGGGACCACAGCTCGTCGATGACGGAGTCGTCCTGGCTGACCGTCGCGGTGCCGGCGATCGACAGGTACCCGCCCTGCGACTCGATCGCGACGTTGACGTGCGGGTTCCGGGCGATGTCCTCGACCTTCTCGCTCCCGTCCTGCACGAGGAAGCGGAGTGTGCCGTGGAACGCCTTGTCCTGCACGGCGAGGGGCCGTGCGTGGAGCTGGCCGTCCTCGCTCACGGTCGTCAGGAGTGCCGTGTGGGCTCCGTGGACGATGTCCGAGATGGCTGCGCGCTGGTCTGCCTCTGTGTCGGTCATGGTGCTCCTCTCGCGTCGTGCGCCCCGTTGTGCTCGACGTGCGGCCGGCCCTCGGGGCGCTGTCCGTTCGGGCCAGTCTGCCCCTCGACGCTGAGCGCGTCCGGCGGACGGGGCTGCGGGGCCGTGCGGGCGCGGTCGCGGGCGCGGGCGGGGTTCGACGTTCCGCACGTCGATCGACGGATGGGATGTCGGAGCATGCACGAGCATCGGATGCGTGCGCAACGAGCGACACCACGCGAGTGGATCGACTGGTGGAACGTCGGAAACGCGGTGGGACCCGGACGCGCGCCGCGCCTCAGACCGGCTCGCGGATGGTCGTCTCGACGTCGACGACCTGCGGGATCCGCGGCATCGAGGCGAACCCGAACGCCACCGGCGGGTCGAGCGGCGCCAACGACCCGAGCGACTCCCCCGCCCAGGTCCCCCGCACGCCCGTGACGTCGTGTGCCCCGGTCACGCCGTAGTACTCGCGACGCCCGTTGCCCGCCGACCCCGCGGTCCCCGACCCGGGAGCGACGAGCCGTGCGACCGGGTCGATCGCGGCGAGCCACCGGGGGTCGCGGGCGATCTGCTTGGGGACGATGCGGAGCACCCTCCCGAGCGGGGAGATCGTGCCGACGTCGATGGAGGCCTCGAGGGCGCCCGCCGACAGCTCGAGTCCCCTGGCGGTCCGGCGAGCCGAGACGTCGACGACCGAGACCGTGTCGAACCGGTAGGTCCCGGAGACGTACGCGGCCACGATCTCATCGGGCGCGAGGAGCACCGAGGAGCCGTCCGGCAGCTCGAGGAAGACGTCCGTGAAGGCACCGAACGGCGAGCGCTCCCACATGCCGACCACGATGCGGATGCCCGAGGTCGTGCCGACGCCCATGATCCGACCACGGAACCGACGTTCGAGTGCAGCGGGGCGTGACGACATGCCCTGGACCGTACCCGGCGACCCCGTGAGCGGCGCGGACGAGCCGAGCCGCGCCTCCAGGCCCGCCGGACGGACCCGAACGGACCCGGCCGACCCGGCCGACCCGGCCGACCCGCCGCGGCCGGCCCAGCGCCTACGCGACCGGTACCGGCGCCTACGCGACCGGCACCGGCGCCGCGAGCAGCTCGCGCACCCGCGGCGCGACCTGCGTGCCGTAGAGCTCGATCGACCGCATCATGTCCTCGTGCGGCAGACGCCCCGTCGCGTACCGCATGTCGAACCGCGAGACGCCGAGGATCCGCATGTTCCGCGCGATCTTCCGGGCGACCGTCTCCGGCGACCCGACGTAGAGCGACCCGCCGGCAGACAGCCCGGCACGGTAGCCGGCGACGTCCAGGGGCGGCCAGCCGCGCTCCCGACCGAGCTGGTCGGTGACGGCCTTGTGGTACGGCCAGTAGCGCTCGGCCGCCTCTTCGTCGGTGGCGGCGACGAACCCGGGCGAGTGCATCGCGATCGGCTGCTGCGGCAGGTCGAGCTGCGTGAGCGCCTGGCGGTAGAGGCGCGAGAACGGCGCGAACTGCGCGGGCTGCCCGCCGATGATCGCGAGGAACAGCGGCAGACCGTACGACGCCGCACGGATGACGGACTGCGGGGACCCGCCGACGCCGATCCACGTCGGGATGGGACCGTGCTCGAGCTTCGGGTAGACGTCCTGGTCGACGAGCGAGGCGCGCTTCGTGCCGGACCAGGTGACCGCGTCGCCACCGCGGAGGGCCGCCCAGAGCTGGAGCTTCTCCTCGAAGAGGACCTCGTAGTCGGAGAGCTCGTACCCGAAGAGCGGGAAGGACTCGGTGAAGGACCCGCGGCCGAGGATGACCTCGGCACGACCGTCGGAGATCGCGTCGACGGTGGCGAAGCGCTCGTACACCCGCACCGGGTCGTCGGACGAGAGCACGGTGACGGCGGACCCGATCCGGATCGAGGCGGTCCGGGCGGCGATCGCGGCGAGGACGACCTCGGGGGCGCTCACGATGAAGTCGGCGCGGTGGTGCTCGCCGACGCCGATGAAGTCGAGGCCGACCTGGTCGGCGAGGACGGCCTGGTCGACGACGTCGCGGATGCTCTGGGCGTCCGACTTGACGCTGCCGTCGGGCAGCTCGGTGACGTCGCCGAACGTGTCGAGGCCGAGCTGCACGGGGCCGATCCGTTCGGGTGCGGGCGGTGGCACGTCCGAGGGGCGGTCGGTGCCGAATGCGTTGCTCATGGTGTCCTGTCCTCCCGACCGCACGTCCATGCATCTGCATGTTCATGCGTTCGCATCAATCTAGCACCCTCGCACCGGATCCGCACCCCCTGCGGAGTACGGTCACGCCCATGCCGCAGATCCCCGACCAGACCGGCCGCCGCATCGTCGTCACGGGCGCGAACAGCGGAACCGGCAAGGAGACCGCCACGCGCCTCGCCGCATCCGGCGCGTCCGTCGTCCTCGCCGTCCGCACCATCGCGAAGGGCGACCAGGCCGCAGCCGACATCCGTGCCGCGCACCCCGGTGCCGACGTCGAGGTGCGGGAGCTCGACCTCGCCGACCTCGCGAGCGTTCGACGGTTCGCCGCGGGCATCGCTGCGGACGACCGGACGCTCGACGTCCTCGTCAACAACGCCGGGGTGATGGCGCCGCCGAAGCGGTTCGAGACGGTCGACGGCTTCGAGCTGCAGTTCGGCACGAACTTCCTCGGCCCGTTCGCCCTGACGAACCTGCTGCTCCCGACACTGCTGCGCTCGCCGGACGCCCGGGTCGCCACGATGTCGAGCCTCGCGGCGATCCCCGGCCGGATCCGCTTCGACGACCTGCAGTGGGAGCGCGGCTACAACGGCTGGCGGGCGTACGCGCAGTCGAAGCTCGCCGACCTCCTGCTGGCGCTGCACCTGCACCGGCTGTCGGTCGAGCTCGACTGGCCGCTCGTGAGCACCGCCGCGCACCCCGGCTACACCCGGACGAACCTGCAGTCGGCGGGGCGGTCGCTCGGCCGGTCGAAGCCGGTCCGGTCCTCGAACCGCGCACTGCCCTTCACGCAGGACGTCGAGCAGGGCTCCGAGCCGCTGCTGTACGCCGCGGTCGGGCCGAACGCGGTCGGCGGGGCGTACTACGGACCGTCGGGGCCGTTCGGGCTCGTCGGGCCGACCACGACCGTGTCGATCCCCGGTTCGGCACGGAAGGCCGATCTGGCGCGTTCCCTCTGGGCGGTCGCCGAGGACCTCACCGGGACCACCCCGCCCGTCTGAGTCGGCCGGACGGTCCAGGAGGCGCGGCTCGTCCCCGCCCGTCCGCCGTCAGAACCGCACGTGGTCGCGTTCGAACGCTGCCGTCACCGCCGCCGCGATGGCCCGCTGTCCGCGCACGGTCGGGTGCACGTCGTCGGACTGCATCCACGTCGGGTGCCCCCGCAGCGGCTCGCCGATGTCGACGTAGGTGCCGCCCTCGCGGGCGAGGGCGTGCCGGAGCGCCCCCGAGATGGACGCGAGCTGCGCGGGCGGGGCGTCCTGGTTCCAGATGGCACTGAGGCCGATGAGCCGCGCGTGCGGCAGCCGACGGTGCACCTCGTCGACGACCTGGTCGGTGGCGCTCCGGACCTCGGCGGTGTCGAGTCCGAGGTCGTTCGAGCTCGCCTGCACGAGGACGACCTCGGGTCGGAGGTCGACCGCACGCCCGACGATGGTCGCGTAGTCGCTCGCGCAGTCGTCGTCGTCACCGAGGGCAGCCACACCGGCACCGTCGCACGACAGGTTCGTGAGCGACCAGCCCTGGGCGTCCGCGACGACGGCCGGCCACGCCTCGGCGGTGGTGAGGCCGTGCCCGCCGCTGATCGAGTCGCCGACGACCACCACGCCGACACCCGCGGCGTCGTCCCAGGGGCGGGTCGTCGCCGTCGGGTGGGACGTCGCGTCGGCAGCGGCCGGCGGGCTCGAGGCGCACGCCCCGAGGGAGACGGCCACGACGACCGCCGTGAGGACGGCGAGCACGCTCCGGGTTGCGGTGGTCACGAACGGTGAAGGTACGCGCTCCGGCCATGTCCGGCCGCGGGTGCGCGCTGCGGGTGCGCTCAGGCGCGGTGCAGCGCGGTTCGGCTCGGCGAGGACCGCGCTCAGGCGCGGTGCAGCTCGACCGAACCGTCCAACCGGCCGGGCTCGGTCAGCCGCGCGTGCTGCAGGACGGTACGTCCGGGGGCGACCGCCGCGGCGACGATCGACAGCGTCGCGAAGTGCCCGTCCGGCTCGTGCGCGTCCCGGAGTATCGCGTCCGGGTCGTCGGCCGGCAGCGACGCCGACCCGGCGAGCAGTCCGAACCAGCCACCCCACCCGTCGCCGGCGTCGGCACCGGTGTCGGCCGCCCGCAGTTCGTCGAAGGGGCCGAGCACCGGCGGCCCGACCGGAGCGTCCACGGCACGGAAGGCGTCGAGCCACCGCCCGATGCGCGGCGCCGCGGGGTCGTCCGGTTCGCCGTGCGTGACCATGTGCACGCCGGGGCCGAGCGCGGTCGTCCGGACCTCGGTGCCGTCCCACGTCGTGACCTCGGCGCCGTCGGCCGTCGCCCGCACGAGGTTGAAGGCGCGCGTCGTGGGCAGGGTGCCGTCGTGGCCGGGGAGCGCCCCGGTGACCGCGTCGAGCGGGACGACCCCGCGGGTGGTCCACGTGCCGTCGTCGCTCGGCACCGGTTCGCCCCGGTTGAGCACGACCGCGAGCCCGGCGCCGTCGGACGCCGCGAGCCACGCCCCGCCCGCCGAACGGTCGCGGACGCCGCGGATCGACGGGTCGCGCTCGGGCCACCAGGCGGCCGGCGGGTCCCACGGCCGCTCCGGCGACTCGTCGCGCATGGCGAGCATCGTGACGGGCCACTCGGACCCGGGGTCGACGCGGACGACGACGGTGCACATGGGATCGATCCTCGCACGACGTGCCGGGTAGCGTGACCGGTGTGAACGCAGCAGCAGAGCGCCGTCTGACCGTCGTCGTCGGGATCACCGGGGGCATCGCCGCGTACAAGGCCGTCGGCGTGGTCCGCGACCTCGTCAAGCGGGGACACGACGTGCACGTCGTCCCGACCGAGGGCGCGCTCCGCTTCGTCGGGCTGCCGACCCTCGAGGCGCTCAGCCGCAACCCCGTCACCACGAGCGTGTTCGAGGACGTCGCAGAGGTGCGCCACGTCTCGCTCGGACGCCGGGCGGACCTCGTGGTCGTCGCCCCCGCCACCGCGGACGCGCTCGCCCGGATGACCGCGGGGCTCGCCGGGGACCTGCTCGGCACGACGCTGCTCGCGACCGAGGCGCCCGTCGTCGTCGCTCCCGCGATGCACCCGCAGATGTGGGAGCACCCGGCGACCCGGGCGAACGTCGAGACCCTGCGGGAGCGCGGCGTCCGGTTCGTCGGCCCGGTGGTCGGGGCCCTGACGGGCGACGACGCGGGGATCGGCCGGATGGCGGAGCCCGAGGACATCGTCGCCGGCGCCCTCGCGGTGCTGGACGATCCGGCGCCGGCCGGCCGGACCGGCGCGGACCACCCGACGGACGCGGGTCGCGGCGACGGGGACGACCCGCGCCTCCCGACCGACACCGCCCTCCCGCCGACCGCAGCCGCCGCCGAGAAGGCGGGGACCACCGGCGCCCGCGGTGAGCTCGGCGACCTCGCCGGCGTCCGCGTCGTCGTGAGCGCCGGCGGCACGCGCGAGCCCTTCGACCCGGTCCGGTTCGTCGGCAACCGTTCGAGCGGTCGTCAGGGCGTCGCGATCGCCGCCGACGCGGCCCGACGCGGCGCGGCCGTGACGCTCGTGAGCGCGAACGTGGACGCGTCGCTGACCGCCGGACTCGACGCGACCGTCGTGCCGGTGGGGTCCGCCCTGGAGCTCGCCGACGCCGTCCACGCCGCAGCAGCCGACGCCGACGTCGTCGTGATGACCGCGGCCGTGGCCGACTACCGGCCCGCCGAGGTGCGTGCCGACAAGCTCAAGAAGGAGGCGCAGGGCGACACCATGACGCTGGAGCTGGTGCGGAACCCCGACGTCCTCGCCGACCTCGTCGCGTCCCGCCGGACCGGCCAGATCATCGTCGGCTTCGCCGCGGAGACCGAACCCGACCGTGCCGCGCGCATCGAGCTCGGCCGCGCCAAGATCGCCCGCAAGCCGGCGGACATGCTCGTCGTGAACCACGTCGGCTGGTCCGCGGGGTTCGAACGCGAGGAGAACGCCGTCGAGGTGCTCGTCCCCGGCGGCGAGGTGGTCCGCGAGGCCTCCGGCAGCAAGGCCGACGTCGCGACGGTCGTCCTCGACCTCGTCGCGACCGCACTGACCTGAGCTGAGCTGAGCCGACCTGGGGACTCTCCGTGCGTCCCGAGCGCGCCGCGGGCACCATGGACGCATGCGACGACGCGAGCGCGCACGACGCGCCACCCGGACCGCCACCCTCCTCGCCGTCGTGCTGGGCGGGGCCGGCGTCACCCACTTCCTGCGGCCGAGGGGCTACGACCGGATCGTCCCGGACGCCCTCCCGCCGCGCCTGACCACCCTGGCGTCCGGCGCCGCCGAGCTCGGCATCGCGACCGGCCTGGCGATCCCGGCCACCCGCCGTGCCGCGGGCTGGGCCGCCGCCGCGCTGTTCCTCGCCGTCTTCCCCGCGAACGTGAAGATGGCGAACGACCTCCTCGACAGCCCGCGGTCGACGCGGGCGATGCGGCTCGTGTCGGTGCTCCGCCTGCCGCTGCAGGCACCCCTCGTCGCCTGGGCCGTGCGCGTCGGCCGGCACGCGCCACGACGGTGACCGAGCCCGCGCGAGACCGAGCCGCGGTCCCCCTGCTGCACCGACCGGTGACGGTGCACGCCTGGGAGGACGTCGTCTTCGCGCACTGGCGCCACGACCCCGAGTCGCTCGCGCGTCTGGTGCCGCGCGGCACCCGCCCCGACGTCGTCGACGGCAGTGCGTGGGCCGGCCTGACGGCGTACGTCTTCCGCGAGACCCGGGTGCCGCCGTTCCCGCCGTCCGGCCGCCTCGGCTCGATGACCGAGGTGACGATCGAGGTGCTCACCGTCGACGACCGCGGTCGCCGCGGGGTCGCCTACCGCACGGTCGACACCGCGAACGTGCCCGCGATCGTGGCGGCGCACGCCCTGCTCGGGGTGCCGTACACGTTCGCGCACGCGCGGGCGCGACGTCGTGGGGACACGCTGTCCTACCGGTCGGTGCGGCACCCGGCACGCTCCCTCCACCCGGTCCGCTGGCTCCGCGGACGCCGGGGCGGACCAGGGTCCGGAGCGGCGTGGCCCGGCGGTCCGGTCTGGCCGGGCAGCACGGGTGGGCCAGGAGGCGCGGTGCGACCCCGCCACGACGCCACCGTCCGGGTCGTGGCCGGTGACGTCGTCGACGACCGGCTGGCGACGGACCTCACCACCCGACAGGGCATCCACGCCCGGCACCTCGCGCAGACGCTGTTCTGGCAGCGCCAGCACCCGCCGCTGACGATCCGGTCGGCACGGCTCGAGCGGCTCGGCGGCGACCTGCCCGACGCCGTCGGGATGCCCGGGCTCCTCGACCGCGAACCCGACTCGCTGCTCGTCGTGGACGGCACGACCGTCCGCTACGCCTGGGGGGACGTGGTCAGGTGAGCGTCGATCCGCACGACACCGACCAGCACGGCACGGACCGGTTCGACCTCGACCGGTTCGTCCGCGCGCAGCAGGGTGTGCACGACACCGCGCTCGCCGAGCTGCGGCGCGGCCGGAAGTCGTCGCACTGGATGTGGTTCGTGTTCCCCCAGCTCGCCGGGCTCGGCCGCTCGCCCACCGCGCAGCGGTACGCACTCGACGGCCTCGACGAGACCCGGGCGTACCTCGACCACCCCGTCCTCGGCCCGCGGCTGCTCGAGGCGACCCGTGCGGCGGAGTCCGCCCCGGCCCGGACCGCCGACGACCTGCTCGGGGGCATCGACGCGCTGAAGCTCCGGTCGTCCATGACCCTGTTCGCCGCGGCCGCCGCCGACCCGGAGCCGTTCCGGGCCGTCCTCGACCGCTGGTACGACGGCACCGAGGACCCGGTGACCCTCCGGCTGCTCCACCCCCACGACTGACACGCTCCGAGCCGACAGGGACACCGTTCACATATCAGGTACGGTGAACCGTGCGTCCGCACCGACCGGTGGGACGCCCCGCCGACGCCACGATCCCGGAGGAACCCGCATGCCGGTCCCCAGCAGTGCACCGACCGAGCACCAGCTGCTCCGCGACACCGTCCGGCTCAAGATCCACGCCGCGATCATGGACGGCACGCTCGAGCCCGGCGAGCGGCTCAACGACGACGAGCTCATCGCCTGGCTCGGTGTCTCCCGCACGCCGATCCGCGAAGCACTGAGCCAGCTCGCACGCGCCGGCCTGATCGAGATGGCGCCGAACCGCTACACCCGCGTCACCACGCCGGACCCGACCGAGGTGGTCGAGGCGCTGCAGACCCTGGGCGTCCTGTTCGGCGGGGTCGTGCGGCTGGCGGTCCCGCGCCTCGGTGCGAGCGCGAAGAAGAAGATCCTCGCCCAGCTCGACGCCACGATCGCGGACTACGAGTCGCACGACGTCGCCGCGGTGAACCGTGACGCCCTCGCCGTGTTCGCCCGCTACGTCGAGGAGTGCGGCAACGAGAACCTCCAGCGTGTCTGCCGGGACACCATGGACGGCCTCGCGTTCCGACTGCGGCTGCCGAACCTCGACGAGCTCGTCGACTGGGACCAGATGACGGCCGACTTCCGCCGTCTGCGTGAGGCCACCGCGTCCGGGGACAACATCGAGGCGGAGCTCGCGACCGAGGCGATCCACCTGCTCCCCGGCGAGAAACGCTGACCCCGCCTGAACTCCCGTACAGGAACACGCCCGTCTCGTCCTCGCGAGGCGGGCGTGCTCCGTCCGCCACGGCGGTCAGCGACAGCGCGGCGACCCGCGCGACGCTCCCAGTCACACCGTCCGACGAGCCGGTAGCATCGCCCCGACCACCCCGTCGAGCGACCCGGAGCACCGTATGAGCCACCGCCAGCCGGACCGTACCGAGATCGCCGCGCGCCTCGCCGCGGCGGTCGGCCGGATCAACCGGCGGGCCCGCACGGACTCGGCCTCGCTCGGGTACGGCATCGTCTCGGCGCTGGCGACGATCCAGCGTGAGGGCCCCCTGCGCCCGGGCGACCTGTCGCGGATCGAGGTCGTCACGAAGCCGACGATGACCCGCATCCTGACCGAGCTCGAGCAGCGCGGGTTCATCGAGCGCGAGGCGGACCCCCGGGACGGTCGGGCGTTCATGGTGACGGCCACCCCCGAGGGCATCGCAGCGGTCGAGCGAGCTCGTTCCACCCGCACCGGCATCGTCGCCGAGCTCATCGCCGAACTGCCCGACACCGACGTCGACGCCATCGCCGCTGCGCTCGACGCCCTCGAACGCGTCGCGCAGGGTGAGCGCACCCAGGAAGCTCACACCTCCCGGGCCTGATCGGCCCGTTACCGAACCGTTACCAATGGGTGGACGGACGGTTCTGCCAGACAAACTGGACGGTGCACCCAGCAACACCGGTCATCGTGGCGGCTTCGCCCAGCGGCGGCCACCCCACGGTCGCCCGTCGGCGGACGGACGGGCCCCACACCACCGTCCGGTCCTCCCCCGGCTCGCGAACTCCTGACGACGGACGTCTCGTTCATCCGCACCCCTGCGCGCTCCCCCACCCCGCGTGCAGCGTCACGAGTCACGCACCACGAGCCGGCCGACCACCGGAATCGATGACAGGACGCAACACCGACCTCCCCACCACCACCGCCTCGACCCGACGTGAGGCCCTGAACTCCCCCAACCGGCGCCTCCGCCGCGCGCTCCGCCGCCCCACCACGCTCATCGTGGGCGGGGCCGCAGTCCTCGCGGTCGCCGGAGGCATCGCCACCGTCGGCACGCAACCCGCGATCGGCGAGGCCCTCGGCATGCCGACCGCGAGCGCGACCGCGGCACCGGCACTCGCCGGGACCGCGCTCGACCGGGCCCAGGCCGCGGCGACCATCGCCACGGCCGAGACGATCGCCGACTCCGCGAACGAGAAGACCGACACCGGCGTCCTCGAGCGCCGCATCGACGCGCTCGACGACTACCGGAAGCTCTCCGGCGCGGCACTGACCTCGCGGATCTCCTCGACGGTCGACGCCACGACGGCGGTCGCGGACGCCAGCGCCGCGCAGGACAAGCGGGACGCCGACGCGAAGGCCGCCGCTGCCGCCGCAGCGAAGCGCGCCGCGGCCGAACGGGCAGCAGCCGCCGAGGCCGCGCGCAAGCAGGCCGCCGCGAACACGGTCGAGGGCGCCAAGGCGACCGCGAGCTCGCTCGCCTCGTCGAAGTACGGCTGGGGTTCCGACCAGTTCCAGTGCCTCGACAACCTGTGGACCAAGGAGTCCGGCTGGAACTACCAGGCCGTCAACGCGAACGGCGGCGCGACCGGCATCCCGCAGGCGCTCCCCGGGTCGAAGATGGCCACGATCGCGTCCGACTGGCGGACGAACGCGACCACCCAGATCACCTGGGGCCTGCAGTACATCAGCGACGCGTACGGCACCCCGTGCGCCGCGTGGTCGCACTCGCAGGCGTCGAACTTCTACTGAGCCGACGCCAGGCACGCACGACGAACGACCCCGGGTCCTGCACCCGGGGTCGTTCGTCGTGTAGGCATACGCAGGTGACCACCATCGGACTCCGCCGCATGGCACCCCGCGACCCCACCGAGGGGCACCGCGCCGCCAGCCCCCTCGAGCTCCTCTTCGACCTCGTCTTCGTGGTCGCCGTCGGGTTCGCCGCGACGAACCTGCACGAGATCGAGGTCGAGGGGCACGTCTCGTCGGCCGTCCTCGCGTACGCCTTCGTCTTCTTCGCGATCTGGTGGGCGTGGATCAACTTCACCTGGTTCGCCACCTCGTTCGACACCGACGACTGGCTCTACCGCGTGATGACCTTCGTGCAGATGGCGGGGGTGCTCGTGCTCGCCGCCGGGGTGCACGCCGCGATGGTCGAGGGGTCGACCACGGTCGTCGTGCTCGGCTACGTCATCATGCGGCTCGCCCTCGTCGGGCAGTGGCTCCGGGTCGCCGCGTCGTCGTCGGAGTACCGGCGGACCGCACTCCGGTACGCCGGCGGCATCGTCGTCGTGCAGGTGCTCTGGGTGCTCGCGCTCCTGCTGCCGGACGGCGTCTCGTGGGGTGTGATCCCGGTGCTCATCCTGCTCGAGGTCCTCGTCCCGCCGTTCGCGGAGGCCGGCACGCAGACCACCCCGTGGCACACCCGGCACATCGCGGAGCGGTACTCCCTCTTCACGCTGATCGTCCTCGGCGAGGGGCTCGTGGCCTCGGCGAACGCGGTCATCGACGGCATCGCGCACGCCGACCACCTCGGGTCGCTCCTCGTGCTGGCGGCGTGCGGGCTCGTGATCGTCGCCGGGTTGTGGTGGATCTACTTCTCCCGCGAGCAGCACGACCACATCCGGTCCCTGCCGACCGCGCTCCTGTTCGGCTACGGTCACTACCTCGTCTTCGCCGCCGCCGGGGCACTCCCGGCGGGGATCGAGGTCGCGGTGAGCGCCGACGCGGGCGAGGCCGACCTGTCGCACGCGACCGTCGCGGCCACGATCGCCGTGCCGGTCGCGTTGTTCGTCCTGTCGATCTGGGCGCTGGCGCTCCGGCCGTCGCTCAGCCTCGGCTGGAACGTCGTCGTCGTGGCACTCGCGCTCGCGGTGCTCGCGAGCACCGCCGTGCCGTCGGTGTCCCTCGTGGCGACGGCACTGCTCGTCGCCGCCGTGGTCGTCGTGCTGGAGGTCGCCGACCGGCGACCATGACCCGCGGGCGCGCGTGAGCGGGGCCCGTGACGGTGACCGGCTGACGGACGGGAGGCGCGGCGCGGGCCCGCGACGTCCCTCCCGAACCGCAGGCGGGTGCGTCAGCCGACGCGCGCGATCCGCACGTCGACCCGGCTGAGCGGCAGGCCGTGCTCGGTCGCTGCGGCGAGCGCCGCGAGGTGCGCCGCGCGTGCCGTCTCGGGTGCCGGGACGGAACCGTCGGTGCCGATCACGATGCGGAGGACGTCGTCGTCGAGCACCACGCGCGCGACCGTGGTGCGGGTCGCGAGGTTCTTGGCGGCACCGACCGCGCTGCCGAGCGTCGGGCGTGCCCGGTAGAGCTCGGCGACCCCGGGGACCGCGACGACCGCTGCCTCGATCGCGGCGAAGGTCTCGTCGTGGCTGCTCATGCTCGTTCCTCCTCGGCGTCGGGGTCCGGCTCGTCGTCGGACGGTGGCAGCAGGTCGCGCACCACGACGTCCACGGACTCGACGAGCAGGTCGGTCTCGGTCGCGAGGACCTCGGCGACGGTCTCGCGGATGTCCGACGCCACACGCTGGATCGTCGACCCCGCGCGGACGGCGATCTCGACGACGATGCGCACCGGGGCACCGAGCTCGGTGACGTCGCCCTCGAGCGTGCACCGCGCGATGAGGGCGTCGGGCACCGCGTCGCCGGCGGTCCGGACGAGCGAGCGGATGGCGCCCTCGGTCATGACCGGGCGTTCGGTGGGCGCCGCCGGGCGGAGCGGGACGTCACGGCCGGCGCGTGCCTCGAGCGAGATGTTCGCGAGCACGCCGCTGATCCACGACTCGTCGGCGGGTGCTTCCTGTTCGGCAGCGGCCTCGAGCGAGCCGAGCGAGGACTGCCGGAGCCGCACGATGGCGGCGAGGGCGTTCTGGCACGCGGCGGAGTGGTCGATGCTCGGGTCGGCCGGCTGCATGCCGGCGTCGAGGTAGTCGGCCAGCTCGTCGATCGTGTGGCCGTCGAGGTCGTCGGGTTCGAGGGAGTCGAGCCGGACGGGATCGGGTTCGGTCATCGCCATCCCTCCATGAGACGGATCATGTTCTTGCGCGCCCGGGACAGCAGTCCCCGGACGGTCGAGGTCGGGAGGTCCAGTTCCTCCGCGATGGCCTCGTACGAGTACTCGAGCACTTCCTTCATCACCCACGTGCGGCGCTGCGCCTCTGGGAGTTCCGCGAGCGCCGTCTCGACCGCTTCCTCGCGGGAGCGGGCCTCGGCGACGCGTTCGGGTGCGTCGTCCGCCGGTGCCTCGACCTCGAGCTGGGTGACGTCGTCGTGGAACCGCCGGGCCCGGATGCGGTCGATGCACTTCCGGCTGAGGATGCGCATGAGCCATGCCTTGACCCGGGCGCCGTCCTGGAGCGTGTCGAGCTGGTTCCAGGCGGTGATGAACGTCTCCTGCACGACGTCGTCGAGTTCGTCGGTCGAGCCGAGGGTCCGGCGCGCGTAGGCACGGAGCAGGGGGGTGTGGCGCCGGATGAGGACCTCGAACGCCCGGACGTCGCCGTCGGACGATCGACCAGCGAGGACGGCGTCGTCGAGGTCGGTGAGGGGCTGGTGGTGCACGCTTTCCTTCTACTGGTGTGGGGTCGGGGGTTCCTGAGTGCGGTGCCGTCGTGCCGCTAGGCCGTGTGGGCCGGGTGTCCGTGCGTGCGGCGGACCTTCATCGGGCCGACGGGCCGCGCGGACAGCGACCGGACACGTGCCTGCGCCAGGACGTGCTCGTGCCCGACGCGGACGAGCGCGGTGGTCGCGAGGTGTGCTGCGGGTGCGGTGTCGGTCATGACGGGGTCCTCCATCGGGGTGCTCACCGATGGGACGGAACGAACAGCCGGATCGTCACACTTCTGCGTTCGCGGGTTCTGCGGCAGGCTGGGGGCATGTCCCTCGTCACCGCCGTCTGCCGCGTCGACCGCCTGCTGCCCGACTCCGGCACCATCGGCGTCACCGCGATCGACAAGCGCCCCGTCGACGGCCCCGTCCGGGTCCGTCCGCTCGGGCTGTACGCCGACGTGCAGGCGGACCGGAAGCACCACGGTGGCGAGGACCAGGCGGTGTACGCCTACGCGGACGAGGACGCGGCGTACTTCGCGGACCTGCTCGACCGGGACGTCCCGCCGGGACTGTTCGGCGAGAACCTGCGCACGACGGGCGTCGACGTCACCGGGGCCGTGACGGGGGAACGCTGGCGGATCGGCGAGACCCTCGAGCTCGAGGTCACGATCCCGCGGATCCCCTGCGGCACCTTCGCCCGCCGGATGCGGGTGGACAAGTGGGTCAAGCGGTTCACGGAGGAGGGCCGCCCCGGCGCCTACCTCCGCGTGGTGCGGTCCGGGCCCGTGTCCCCCGGCGACCCGGTCGTCGTCACCCACCGACCGGACCACGGCGTCACGATCGGCCAGCTCTTCACGGGCCTGACGCCCGAGCAGGCGCAGGCCGTGCTGTCGTCGGGGCGCGGGACGGGTCCCGGTGGCCCGGGGACGGGTGGGCTCGCGCCGAAGGTCGTCCGGGACGTCTCGAAGGTCCTGGCGCGCGTGACCGCCTGAGTGCGGGCGGTCCGCCGTGCCCTGGTCAATCCTGCTGCGTCCGGCGCACCGGGTCGATCGGGCGCTTCGCCTGCGGCAGCTTCGCGACGACGAGGTCGTACGCGTTGCCGACGAGGTCCTCGACCAGGGTCTCGTCGATGCCGTCCCCGGGCGACAGCGTGATCCAGTGCTGCTTGTTCATGTGCCAGCCCGGGGTGATCTCGGCGTGGTCGCGCACCAGGGCGGCACCGTGGGGCGGCGCACACTTGAGGTTCACGATCGGCACGCCGCGGAGCTCGGACGTCATCACGAACATCTTGCCGACGACCTTGTAGACGAACGCGCCTTCGCCGAAGGGCTGGGTCTCCGCCACCGCGGGCAGGGCCATCGCGGTGCGGATCGCGACCTCGTGCAGCGTCTCGCCGTCCATGTGCTCCAGCATGCACCGGACCGCCGACGGTGCACCTCGTTCTGGGGTGCGTGCGGACCCCGGTTCCGAACTATCCTCAGGCCGTGCACATCACCCGAGCCCTCAGCATCGCCGCCGCCACCGCCGTGCTCGCTGCGACCGCCGTCGTCGGCGGCGCCTCGACCGCGCAGGCCGCCCCCACCGTCTACAAGAACTGCACCGCCGTGCAGAAGGTGTACTCGGGCGGGATCGCGAAGAAGTCCGTCACGAAGAACCGGGTCACCTCGAAGGGCAAGGTCACGTACCGGGCGCTCAAGGGCACGGTGAAGAAGGACGACGCGCTGTACGCGGCGAACAAGAAGATGGACGCCGACGGCGACGGGATCGCCTGCGAGAAGAGCTGACCCCGACCCGTCAGAGGGGCGGGACGCCCTCGTGTCCCGAGCGCGGGCGGGCCGTCCCGGCGACACCCGTCACGACCGACCGCGGTGGGACGTCCTTCGTCACCACCGTGTTCGCCCCGACGACGGAGTCCGCGCCGACCGTGATCGCGCCGATGAGCGACGACCCGGCACCGAGCACGACGCGGTCCCCCACCGCTGGGTGCCGACGGGCTCCGGGCCCGTGGTCGCCCCCGCGGCCGCCGAGGGTCACCCCGTGGAAGAGCACGACGTCGTCGCCGACCACCGCGGTCTCCCCGATGACGACCCCCATGCCGTGGTCGATGAAGAACCGACGGCCGATGCGGGCACCGGGGTGGATCTCGATGCCGGTGACCGACCGGGCGACCTGCGCGAGGACTCGGGCCGCGAACCGCGACCCCGGCAGGCCCTCGGCGATCCAGAGCCGGTGCGTCAGTCGGTGGGTCCAGACGGCGTGCAGCCCCGAGTAGACGATCGCGTTCTCGAGGTCGCCGCGGGACGCGGGGTCACCGCGGCGTGCTGCGGCCAGGTCCTCCCGGACGGTCCGCAGCACGCCTCGTCGGGCGGGACGACTCACGCAGTGAGTCCCTCGAAGAGGACCGTCGACAGGTAGCGCTCACCGGTGTCGCACACGATCGCGACGACCCGCTTGCCCGCGTTCTCCGGACGCGCGGCGATCTCGATCGCGGCGTGGATGATCGCGCCGGACGAGATGCCCGCGAGGATGCCCTCCTGCGTGCCGAGGTCGCGGGCGACCCGGAGCGCGTCGTCCAGCTCAACGTCGAACACCTCGTCGATGACCGACTGGTCGAGGACCTCGGGGATGAAGTTCGCACCGATGCCCTGGATCTTGTGCGGACCCGCCTTGCCCTCGGTCAGCAGCGGCGAGTCCTTCGGCTCCACCGCGACGATCTGCACACCGGGCACGCGCTCCTTGAGGACCTGGCCGACACCGGTGATCGTGCCGCCCGTGCCGACGCCCGCGACGAACACGTCGACGTGCTCCTCGGTGTCGCGGAGGATCTCCTCCGCCGTCGTCTTCCGGTGGATGGCCGCGTTCGCCGGCGTCTCGAACTGGTGGGCCAGGATCGCGCCGGGCGTCTCGGCGACGATCTGCTCCGCCTTCGACACCGCGCCCTTCATGCCCTCCGGCCCCGGGGTGAGGACGATCTCGGCACCGTACGCGCGGATGAGGGCACGACGCTCGACACTCATCGTCTCGGGCATCGTGATGACGACCCGGTACCCGCGCGCCGCGCCGACCAGTGCGAGCGCGATGCCCGTGTTGCCGGAGGACCCCTCGACGATCGTCCCGCCGGCCTGCAGCTCGCCGGACTCCTCGGCTGCGTCGATGATCGCGACGCCGAGCCGGTCCTTCACGCTCGCACCCGGGTTGTAGAACTCGAGCTTCGCCAGGACCTCGGCGCCGCCCTCCTTCGGGAGGCGGTTCAGCCGGACCAGCGGCGTGTTCCCGAACGCCTGCGAGATGTTGTCGTGGATCGTGCCGCTCATCGGTACCGTCCTCTTCGGGTCAGGTCGCGTGCCTCCGCCCTGGAGGCACGGCGTGCGCTGCGATCCTAGCGATCGGACCCCGGATGGTGCTGCCTGTGTGACGAGTGCTCCGCACCGGGCGCTCGCCGCGCCTCCCGTCCGTCACGCCGCGACCGGGACGCGCGTACCGTGCGCCGCAACGACGAGGAGGTCGCCATGTCCAAGGAGCAGCAACCCGACGCCACGCCACCCGTCGTCGACCGCGCAGCGTTCGACACGGCGCTCGCCGCGCAGGTGCGCGACGAGAAGGAACTCACCCGCCACGGCGACCGCGTCTCGGCCGCGCGCCGACGGCTCCCGATGGTCCGCGTCGACGACTACGAGTTCACGGGTCCCGACGGTCCCGTGCGACTGACGGAGCTGTTCGCCGGGAAGTACCTGCTCCTCGTGCAGAACGTCATGTACGGACGGGACTGGGACGCCGGCTGCCCGAGCTGCACGTGGGCCGTCGACAACCTGCCCGCCGACATGGGCCGGCTCGACGACGAGGGGATCGCGTTCGCGATGGTCTCCGAGGGGCCGATCGAGCGGCTCGAGGCCTGGCGGCAGCAGCACGGGTGGCCGCACACGTGGGTGTCGTCCGGCGCGACGAGCTACCACGACGACTGGGGCTGGACCGTGCACAGCGACGACTGGGACGGCCCGGTGCCCGGGTACTCGTACTACCTGCTGCGCGACGGTGTGCCGTACCTGACCTACGCGACCGGTGCGCGCGGGACGGAGGCGATCCTGCCGGTGCCGCACATCATGGACCGCACGGTGTACGGGCGGCAGCAGGACTGGGAGGACAGTCCCGAGGGGTGGCCGCAGTACCCCACCTACGGCTGACCGGACCTTGGCCCCTGGGGTCCGAGCAGAGCGCGTTGCAGCTGGGCTTCGGACGGCAGCAGCCGCTGCAGCTCCGGGGGCAGGAGCTCGTAGGACGCGACGCCGACCGGAGCGTTCGACGTCCCGAGCGCGTACCGGACGACCGCGTCGTTCTTGCCCGTGACCAGGAGCAACCCGACCGTGTCGGCGTGGTGTGGGCGTCGGAGGTCCGCATCCACGAGGGCGACGTAGAACGACAACTGACCGACGTGGTCCGGCCGGAACTCACCCGTCTTCAGCTCGACGACCACGTACCGGAGTTGCTCGACGTGGAAGAAGAGCAGGTCGACGAAGAAGTCGTTGCCGTCGACGTCGAAGTGCACCTGCCGGCCGACGAAGGCGAACCCCGTCCCGAGTTCTCGTAGGGTGTCCGCGATCCGGTCGACCATCGCCTGCTCGATCGAGCGTTCGTCCCGGTCACCGTCGACGGCGAGGAAGTCCAGGATGTACGGATCCCTGGTGATCTGCTGCGCCAGGTCCGCACCGTCGTCGTCGAGCAGCCGACTGAAGTTCGTCGCGGCGGCGGCATGCCGCTCCGCGGCACGACTGCGGAGATTGTGTCGCAGGACGTTGCGCGACCAGCCTCCGGCCACCGCCTGACGGACGTACCACGCTCGGAGTCCGCTGTCGGGGACGCTGAGCAGGACGGTGATGTGCCCCAGGGCAATCGGTCAACAGCCTGTTGACCGATTGCGTCTTCGTCGGGCCACCTTGCGGCGAACTGTCGCATGTACTTGAGGTTCGTCGCAGAGAACCCCTTCATCGACGGGAACTCCGCACGGAGGTCAGCCGCGAGGCGGGTCAGGACACCCGTTCCCCACGCGCCGTTCCGCGATCGCTCGAGCAGGATCGAGCCGATCGACCAGTACAGGTGGACGAGGTGCGCGTTCGCCGCGAGCTGCGCGCGAGATCGAGTGCTGGTGACGCGGTCTCGGATGGAGCGGAGCGTGTCGGCGTACTCCCCGGGCACGGGCTGGTCGATCATCCGCCGATCGTGCACGGCGAGTCGGTGCCGCGTCCACGATCTGGGATGCACGGCAGCCGCCAGGTGAACGCGGTCGCATCCCCTCCGGACCGAGCCGGCCGCCGCGGAGCCCGCGGACGTCGTCAGCGCACGTGCGCCGTCCGCGCGAACCGCTCGTCCGTCGCCGCGAGCACCCGCAGCACGTTGCCCCCGGCCAGGACACGCAGGTCCTCCGGGCCCCAGCCACGACGCTGCAGTTCCGCCGCCAGCACCGGGTACCGCGACACGTCCCGCAGGTCCGGCGGCAGCACGGGCGTCCCGTCGTAGTCGCCGCCGAGCCCGATGTGCGCCGCGCCGGCGACCTCGCGCGCGTGCTCGACGTGGTCCGCCACGTCCGACACCGTGACGAGCGGGGGCTCCCCCACCGAACCGGCGTCCTCCCACTCGGCCCACGCCCGGGACACGAACTTCGGCACGAAGGTGATCATCACCACACCGCCGTTGTCGCGCAGGCGGGCGAGCACGTCGTCCGGGACGTTCCGCGGGTGGTCGTTCACCGCGATCGTCGACGAGTGGCTGAACACCACGGGCTGCGTGGCGACGTCGAGGGTGTCACGCATGGTCTGCGGCGACGTGTGCGACAGGTCGACGAGCATCCCGATCCGCTCCATCTCGGCAACGACCTCGCGCCCACGGTCGGTCAGGCCGCCGTGCGGGTGGGAGCCGGTGGCCGAGTCGGCCCAGGGTGTGTCGTCGTTGTGCGTGAGGGTCATGTACCGGACCCCGAGCCGGGCGAGGTCGCGGAGCACCGCCAGGTCGTCACCGATCGAGTGGCCGCCCTCGGCGCCGAGGAGCGACGCGGTGCGCCCGACCTCGACGGCCGCGACGACCTCGGCCGCGGTCCGGGCGAGGGTGAGCGACTCCGGGTACCGCTCGATGATCCGGTGCGCGAGGTCGACCTGCTGCAGCGTCGCGCGGACGGGATCGGGGACGTCGGTGGGGACGAACACCGACCAGAACTGCCCGACGACCCCGCCGGCACGGAGCTTCGGCAGGTCGGTGTGCAGGGACCCCTGCTCGGAGTCGATGCCCTCGACCCCGGAGTCGTGGGTCTCGCGCCGCTCCCAGGGCAGGTCGTTGTGTCCGTCGATGACCGGGAACGGGAGCGCGTCGAACGTCATGCCACCGACGCTACCGCGACGACCGCCGTCGCTAGGCTCGCCCCATGGACCCCGTCACGCTGCGGACCGAGCGGCTGGTCCTCTCGGTCCCCGAGCTCACCGATGCCGACGACGTCGTCGCCTACGCGACCGATCCCGACGTGGTGGCGTTCATCCCGATGCCCGAACCGTACGGTCATGCCGAGGCCCGCCACTGGCTCACGGCCGTGGTGCAGGACGGCTGGGCGTCGGACACCCGCTACGAGTTCGCCCTCCGCCGTGCCGACGACCCACGGCTGCTCGGTACCGTCGGGCTCTTCGGGTTCGCCGGCGGCGGCGCGGAGATCGGGTACGCGACCCACCCGGACGCCCGCGGGCACGGCTTCGTGACCGAGGCGGCGGACCGCGTGCTGCAGTGGGCGTTCGCGCCGGCTCCCGACGGGCTCGGGCTCGCGCGCGTGCAGTGGCGGGCGATGGCGGAGAACCGTGCGTCGATCGCCGTCGCGCAGCGGCTCGGCATGCGGTTCGAAGGGCGTCAGCGGTCCGCGGTGCTCCAGCACGGCCGCCGCCACGAACAGCTGCTGGCGGCCGTCCTGCGCGACGACGACCGATCCGTCCGACCGGTCTGGCCGACGTCGTGACCGTCGCGTTCCGGGTCGTCACCGACCTCGCCGCCCCGCCGGAGCGCGCGTTCGCGCTGTCGCTCGACATCGGCGCGCACGAGCGGTCCATGGCCGCCACGGACGAGCGCGCGGTCGCGGGCACCACGGCCGGCACGATCGGGCTCGGTGAGTCCGTCACGTGGCGCGCGCGGCACTTCGGGATCGTGTGGCGGATGACGAGTCGGATCACGGCTCTGGAGGCGCCCCACCGGTTCGTCGACGAGCAGGTGCGTGGACCGTTCGCCCGGTTCCGGCACGAGCACCGGTTCGAGCCGTCGGCCGGCGGCACGCGGATGGTCGACGAGATCGAGTTCCGCGCACCGCTCGGGGTGCTCGGGGTCGTCGCCGAGCGGCTCGCGCTGGCCCGGTACCTGCCGCGGCTGATCCGGGAGCGCAACGCCTCGCTGGCGGCCGAACTCGCCGACGAGCGCGGCGGTGCCGGCGACGACGAGCACGGCGACGGCACGGGTCAGGGCGCGGCGAGCTCCCCCAGCGCGTCGTAGGCCTGCGCCACCGCGTCCACCCGTGCACGCCCGCCCGGGCCGGATGCCTCGTACACGTCGTTCGCGACCGCGGCGACGACGGCGAACAGCGCCGCCATCGAGTCGAACGCCGACGGGGAGTCCACCGGGCAGAGGATCGCCGTGGCCGCCGGGGCCGCGATGACCGCCGCGGTCGGGTCGCCCATCACGACGACGTCCGCGCCGCTGGCGACGCAGTGCCGCACGAGCTTGCCGATGCCGGCGGCGTGCCGGCGCACCGTGACGATGATGACGAGGTCGCGTCGGTCGAGGTCGGCCACCTCTTCGCCGAGGCGCTGCCCCGGGGCCGGGCCGATGCGGACGTCCGGTCGGACCTGCGCGAGCTGGGCGCGCAGCTGGAGGGCGATCGGGTACGCCCCGCGCTCCCCCGCCACGAGCACCCGGCGCGCGCGGACGATCCGACGGGCGAGACGGGGACGGTCGGCCCGTGCGAGCGAGGCGAACGCGGCGTCGAGGTTGCGCGACTCGACGGCGCGCTGGTCGACGTGCGCCGCGTCCTCGGCGGCCCACGGCAGGCCGGAACCCCGTGCCGACATCAGGTTCTGCCGGACCTCGGCGGCGTCCTGGAAGCCGAGCGACCGGACGAGCCGCGAGACCGTGGCCTTCGAGGTGCCCGACTCGGCGGCGAGCTCGGCCGAGGTCCCGACGAGCAGGAGTTCGGGGTCGTGGCGCACCATCGCGGCGACGCGTCGCTCGGCCGGGGACAGCTGCTCCCACACCGAGTCGATGCGCGCCCGGACGTCGGGGCCCGCGGTGCTCACGCTGCGGCCACCCGTCCGACCGCGACCGCGAGCGCGTCGAGCCCGAGGGCGATGTCCTCGGTGGAGACGAACTCGTCGGGGTGGTGGCTGATGCCGTCCGGGTTGCGGAGGAAGAGCATCGCGACGTCGGTCACGAGCCCGAGCGACATGGCGTCGTGTCCCGCGCGGGAGAACAGCTCGATCGGACGGGGCTCCCCCGTCGACTCGATGCCCGCCCGGACGGCGTCCATCAGGCGCGGTGCGCAGAACACCGCCGGCGCACGGTGGACCTCGGTCGGCTCGACGCTGACGCCGCGGCGCTCGCCGATGAGCGCGAACGCCTTCGTGATCTCGTCCCACACGGCGTCGCGTCCCTCGTCGAACTCCCCGCGCAGGTCGACCGAGAACCGTGCCAGCCCCGGGACGACGTTCACGGCTCCGGGTTCGACGGTCATGGTGCCGACCGTGCCGACGTGCTGCGACGCCCGGCAGATCCGTTCGACGGCGAGGGCGGCCTCGGCAGCGGCGAGCAGGGCGTCGTGCCGGCGGTCGTAGGGGGTACCGCCGGCGTGCCGCGCCTCGCCGACGGCCTCGACGGTGAACCGCCGCGCGCTCGCGATGCTCGTGACGACGCCGAGCGCCTGACCGGCCTGTTCGAGGTACGGCCCCTGCTCGATGTGCGCCTCGAGGTAGCCGGCGAGCGCCGACGGTTCGACCGCGGCCTCGTGCACGCGCGACGGGTCGAGCCCGAAGCGGGTGAAGGCGTCGCGGAGGGTGACTCCGTCGCCGTCGGTGAGGTCCCACCAGGACTCGTCCCAGACACCGGCGACCGCGGAGGACCCGAGCAGCGCCTTGCCGAAACGGGTGCCCTCCTCGTCGGAGAACGCGATGACCTCGAGCGCGACGGGGAGCGGGCCGGCGGCGGTCACGCGCGCCACCGTCCGGATCGCCATGAGGACCCCGACGATCCCGTCGTACCGGCCGGCGTCCACCACGGTGTCGAGGTGCGATCCGAGCAGCAGCACGGGGGCGTCCGGGGTCGCACCGTCGACGCGGCCGTGCAGGTTGCCCGCCGCGTCCTGCCAGGTGCTGAGGCCGGCGTCGCGCATCCAGCCGGCGACGATCGCGTTGACCCGCGCGTGCTCCGGCGAGAGGTAGACGCGGGTGATCCGGCCGGGCTCCTCGGTGACGGTCGCGAGTTCGTCGCACCACCCGGCGATCAGCGTCGCGTCGGCGGTGGCGGTCGCGGAGGCCCGGACCACGGACGGCGCGCTCACGCCGACACCCCGGCAGCGACGACGCCGGCGACGGCACCGGCACCGACGCCGGCGTAGACGTCGAGCGCCGCGTCCACGCCACCGCCGGACGGCACCGCGTGCCCGGCCCGGCGCAGGGCGTGCTCGAGCGCGGCGAGGGTCGTCACGACGGTGTCCTTGCGCGCGTTGTAGCCCATGGTGCCGATCCGCCAGACCCGTCCGTGCAGCGGCCCGAACGACGTGCCGATCTCGATGCCGTGGTCGTCGAGCATCGCGGCGCGGACCTGGTCGCCGACGACGTCCGACGGGATCTCGACCGCGACGACGTTGTGCATCTTGTGCCCGAGGTCGCCGAAGACGCCGAGCCCGAGTGCCTGCACGCCGGCGGTCATCGCGCGACCGGCGGTCTCGTGCCGTGCGATTACGGCGTCGCGGCCCTCCTCGAGCAGGATCCGGGCGCACTCGTTCGCGGCGTAGAGCATCGACGCGGCCTCGGTGTGGTGGTTGAGCCGTCGCGGGCCCCAGTAGTCGAGGATCATCGCGAGGTCGAGGTAGTTCGACCGGATGGGTTCGTCGGCGACCTCGTCCCCGGGTTCGCGGATGCCCGCCTCGACGCTGCGACGCTGGTCGAGCACGGCGACGGCCCGCGGCGAGACGGTGAGCGGCGCGCTGCCGGACGGTCCGCCCAGGCACTTCTGCAGCCCCGCGCTCACGGCGTCGATGCCCCAGGCGTCGACCTCGAGCGGGTTGCCCCCGACGGTGGCGGTCGCGTCCGTGTAGAACAGCACGCCGTACCGTTCGCAGATCGCTCCGAGCTCGTCGAGCGGCTGGTTCATCGTGGTCGAGGTGTCGCCCTGCACGATCGCCAGGACCTTCGGGCGCACCCGCGCGATCGCGTCCTCGATCGCCGACGGGGTGAACACCTGCCCCCACTCGGTCTCGATCGTGTGGACCTCGGCCCCGGCACGCCCGGCGATCTCGGCGAGCAGGTGCCCGAAGCGCCCGAACACCGGCACGAGCACGCGGTCCCCCGGGGCGAGCAGGGAGACGAGCGCCGCCTCGATGCCGGCGCGGGAGGTCCCGTCGACGAGGACGGTCGCCTCGTTCGTGGTGCCGAACACCCGCCGGTACAGCTCCTGCGTCTCGTTCATCGTGGTGGTCATCCACGGGTCGTACTGCCCGACGAGCGGGGTCGACAGGGCACGGAGCACCCGCGGGTCGGCGGTGATCGGCCCCGGTCCCATGAGCAGACGGGCGGGTGGGTTCACAGGGAGCATGTTCGGTCCTCTCGTTCCGGTGGAGATCGTATCGGAACGATCGTTACAGCGGTGTTCCCGCGAGCACGGGTCGGTCGACGAGCGCCCCGCTGACGGACGTGACGCCGCCGTCCGCGGTCGCGACCAGCTGCCCGCGCAACCAGGTCTCGGTGACGCTACCCCGTGCCTCCAGGCCGGCGAACGCCGAGACGGGGTTGCGGTGCGCGAGCCCGGCCACGTCGACGACCGCCGAGGCGGACGGGTCGAACACCGCGAAGTGCGCGAGTGCGCCCGGCGCGATGCGTCCGCGGTCGGCGAAGCCGGCGAGCGCCGCCGGGCCGGTCGTGAAGTGCGGCAGCAGCTGCTCGAGCGCGACACCGCGGCGCAGGGCCTCCGTCCACACGGCACGGAAGCCGACCTGCAGCCCGGCGATCCCGCCCCAGGCGGTCCCCCAGTCGTCGGTCTTGAGGTCCGCGGTGGAGGGCGAGTGGTCGGACACGATCATGTCGATCGTCCCGTCCAGGACCCCGGCCCAGAGCGCGTCGCGGTTGGCGTCGTCGCGGATCGGCGGGCAGCACTTGAACTCGGTCGCCCCGTCGGGGATCGTGCCGGCCTCGAAGGCGAGGTAGTGCGGGCAGGTCTCGACCGTGATCCGCACGCCGTCGTCCTTCGCGGCGCGGATCATCGGCAGCGCACCGGCGTCCGACAGGTGCAGGACGTGCACGCGAGCGCCCGTCTCGCGGGCACCCTCGACCACTCGGGCGATCGCGGACCGCTCGGCGTCGACCGGGCGGGTGGCGAGGAAGTCCTCGTAGTGTCCGCCGAGCGCCGCGTGGTCGACCAGGAACTCGGGGTCCTCGGCGTGCACGATGAGCAGGGCGTCGATGCGGGCGACCTCCTCGATCGCCGCGCGCAGCTGCGGTGCGTCGAGGTGCGGGAACTCGTCGACCCCGGACGGCGCGGTGAAGCACTTGAAGCCGAACACGCCGGCGTCGTGCAGGCCAACGAGCGACCCGAGGTTCGCCGGGACGGCACCGCCCCAGAACCCGACGTCGACGGCGACGCGGCCCGCGGCGCTCGCGCGCTTCACCTCGAGCGCCTCGACGGTCGTCGTCGCGGGGATCGAGTTGAGCGGCATGTCGATGATCGTGGTGACGCCACCGAGTGCGGCTGCACGGGTCGCCGAGGCGAACCCCTCCCACTCGGTGCGGCCGGGCTCGTTCACGTGCACGTGCGTGTCGACCAGGCCCGGGAGCAGGACGTGCGCGTCGGGCACGGTGCGGTCCTCGACGGCGTCGACGGGTTCGTCCACGGCCACGACGGCGTCGACCCGCCCGTCGCGGACGACGACGGCTGCCGGCCGGAAGACGCCGTCGATCCAGGCGCGTCCGGCGCGCAGGACCAGGTCAGCGGGTGCGGGTGCGGCCGTCGTGTCCCCGGCGGGGCCCTGGAGGCGCGTCATGCGCCCGCCCCGACCGTCGCGCCCGCCATCGGCCGGCGCTCGAACCCCGCGAGCAGTCCCGCCATGGGCTTGGCCGGGGGTGGCGCGTACTCGCCGCGTCGCCCGGTCGTGAGCCCGAGGCGCACGAGGGACTCGGCGAGCACGGTGGCCGCCGCGACACCGTCCACGACCGGCGCACCGACGGCCCGGGACACCTCGGCGCAGAAGTCCGCCATGCCGGCGCAGCCGAGCACCACGGCGTCGGCGCCGCCCGCGAGCACGGCCCGGCACTCCTCCACGACGAGTGCCCGGGCGTCGGAGTCCGGGTCCTCCAGGCGGAGCACGGGGACCTCGCACGCCCGGACCTCGGTCACGAGCGACGCGAACCCGTACCGTTCGGCGAGCTCGTGCGCCCGGCCGGTGGTCCGGCTCAGGGTGGTCACCACGCCGAACCGGCGCCCGAGCATCGCGGCGGCGTGGAAGGCCGCCTCCGCGATGCCGATGACGGGTCCGGACGCGACCTCGCGTGCCGCGTCGAGCCCGGGGTCCCCGAAGCACGCGACCACGTAGGCGCCGACACCGTCCTGCTCGCCGAGCGCGATCTGCTCGAGGAGCCCGGGGACGGCCAGCGCCTCCTCGTAGTGGCTCTCGATCGACGCCGGCCCCATGGTGGGGTTGACGGCCTCGACGATCGTCCCGGGCCCGGCGACCGCGGCGGCGGCGCTGCCGATCGCCGCGGTCATCGAGGAGGTGGTGTTGGGGTTGACGACGCGGATGCGCATCGAGTTCCTTCCGGTGGTGCGGGTTGTGCGGGTTGAACGGCTCGGTCGGTCAGGCCCGGCCGACCGCGGCGCCGTCGTCGACGGACGGGTCGTCGGCGGCCAGCACGGGCATGCTCGGACGCAGGCGCTCCATCCCGACGAAGACGACGAGGCCGAGGGCGCACCCGATGAACCAGCTGTAGTTCGACAGCCACGGGACGACGCCGAGCGCCGACGGCAGGACCGCGCTGGCGACCGACACCGCACCGGTGACGACGAGCGTCCAGATGGCGTTCGGGTTGAAACCCTTGACGTACCAGTACCGGGCCGCGGGGTCCTTCGTGTACATGTCGTCGACGGCGATGCGCTGCTTCGCGACGATGTAGTAGCCGGCGATGAGGATCCCGAACAGCGGGCCGATCAGGGCGCCGAGGACCCCCAGCGTGTACAGGATCGCCTGGTCGTTGCCGTACCAGTTCCACGGGGTGAGGAGGACGGACCCGACGGCCGCGATCATGCCGCCCGCCCGCCAGCTGATCTTCCGCGGGGCCACGTTCGAGAAGTCGAAAGCGGGGCTGATGAAGTTCGCGACGATGTTGATGCCGACGGTCGCGGTGACGAAGGTCAACCCGCCGAGGAGGATCGCGAAGGGCGCCCCGATCGCCTGCACGGTCTCGATCGGGTCGGTGATGAGCTTGCCGAACACCGGCACCGTGGCGCTGGCGCAGAGGACGGTGAGCACCGAGAAGAACAGGAAGTTGATCGGCAGGCCCCAGAGGTTGCCGCGCTTCACCGCGTCGAACGACTTCGCGTAGCGGGAGAAGTCGCCGAAGTTCAGCATCGGGCCGGAGAAGTAGCTCACCACGAGGGCGATCGCCGACAGCATCACCGGGATGCTCGCGCCGAACGACAGCGGCGCACCGGCGGACAGCGTGAACGAGATGTTCCCGATGCCGGCACGGCTGACGAGGTAGATCGCGAGGGCGATCATGATGACGTACACCGCCGGGCCGGCCCAGTCGATGAACCGCCGGATCGCGTCCATGCCCATCCAGAAGAGGGCGCCCTGTGCGACCCAGAGGATGGCGTACGAGATCCAACCGAGCGCGGAGAGCCCGAGGAACGAGTGCTCGAGGAGTCCCGCAGAGGCCGGGATGAACTTGAGGAAGACGATGTTGAGCGACTGGGCGGCGAGGAAGGTCTGCACGCCGTACCAGGCCATCGCGATGAGCCCACGGATGATGGCGGGGACGTTCGCCCCGAGCACGCCGAACACCGCGCGGTTGATCACCGGGTACGGCACCCCGGTGCGCTGGGACGGCTTGGCGACGAGGTTCGCGAACACCTGCACGATGAGGATGCCGACCACCAGGGCGATGAGCACCTGCCAGCTGGCGATGCCCAGGGCGAAGAGCGACCCGGCGGTGACGTAGCCGCCGACCGAGTGCACGTCCGACATCCAGAACGCGAAGATGTTGTAGCTCGTCCAGGTCTGCTTGCGGAGCGGAGCGAGGTCCTCGTTGGTGAGCGCCGGGTCGTACCCGGGGCGGACGACGCCGGCACCGGCGGGTGCTGCCGTCGTGCGGGGGGCGTGGGGCGCGGCGACCGGGGGCTGGATCTCTGTTGCCATGGCGTCCTCCGAAGGAGTGGGAAGGGCGAGCGGTGCCCGCCTCTGCCACGACGCTACGGAGACACTGCGCCCGGCCCGTTACCCCCGTGTAACGGTCGTGTGTCGTGACGCCGGTCCTGGAACGATCGTTCCGACACGGACACCGACACCGATCGCCGTCTGCCGGCTCAGAGCGCGTGCGCCCCGAGGACCGCCCCGGCCGCGTACGTCGCAGCCAGGGCCAGCGCTCCCCCGGTCACGACTCGGATCGTCGCCCGCGTGCGCGGCGCACCACCGAGCGTGGCACCGGTCGTCCCGGTGGCGGCGAGCGCGACGAGCACCGCCATGACCGTCACCGCCACGCGGGCGGGCTCGGGGCTGAGGAGCGTCGCGAGGAAGGGCAGCGCGGCACCGGTCGTGAAGGTCGCCGCCGACACCCAGGCGGCACGCCACGGGCTGACCACCTCGTCCTCGGCATCGCGGAGCGCGACCGCTGCCCGTCGACGGCGCACCTCGGGTCGGACGAGCTCGTCGGCGACGGCGCTCGCGACGGCCGGGTCGACGCCGAGGCTCCGGTAGTGGGCGGCGATCGTGCCGGCGTCCTCCGACTCCGCCTCGAGCTCGGCCTGGTGGGCGGCCTGGCCGGTGCGCTGGGCGTCACGGGCACCGCTGACGGACACGTACTCGCCGAGGGCCATCGAGACCGCACCGCCGACGAGGGCAGCGGTGCCCGCCGCGATGACCGGACCGGTCCCCGCGCCGGCTCCGGCGACGCCGACGAGCACCGCCGCGACCGAGACGATGCCGTCGTTGGCCCCGAGCAGGCCGGCGCGCAGCCAGTTGAGCCGGGCGGCGCTCGTGGCGTCGTGGTCCGTGGAGGGCAGGACGAGGTCCGCAGCGGTCGACATGCGAGTCAGGATGCCACTCGGCGCGGGTCGGCGCCAGCATGGTGAGGCTACCCTGATCAGGGGTTTTCCGGTGAGGGCAGCCTCACCTCACCGGTCTGCGGCGTGCGGGAAGCCGCATCGGCACCGCACCCTCGGCACCCGGGCGGAACGTGCGGGCGCCCGGATGTCAGGATCGGCCCATGAGCGCGGGAATCAGGATCGACCACGTGGGCGTCACGGTGCCGGACATCGATGCCGCCACGGCGTTCTTCGAGGCGGCGTTCGACGCCGTCGTGCTGTACGACATGCGCTGCCGCACCGAGGAGCCGAACGCGACGGCCGAGGCGCACCGCTACCTGGGGATCCCGTCGACGATGGCTCAGGGCGCGATGCGGATGCTCGCGCTGCCGGACGGACCGGGGCTCGAGCTGTTCGAGTACCTCGGACCGGACCAGCACCGTCCCGTGCACCCCGCGGACCTCGGGTGGCAGCACCTCGCGATGTACACGGACGACCTCGACGGCACGCTCGCCCGCATCGAGGCAGCCGGGGGCACCCGCAACTCGGATCCTCGGGACCTCCGCGGCCTCGAGGTCGGCGAGGGCAACCGGTTCGTGTACACCCGGACCCCGTGGGGCTCGACGCTCGAACTCGTCAGCTACCCGACGCCGCAGCCGTACCTGCTCGTCGCACCACGGGCGAAGTGGGCGCCGTGGCCGAGCGCGGCGGACGCGTTGCCCGTTCCCCGGCCGGAGCCGGAGCCCCAACCGTCCTGACGGCTCAGTCGTCGACGCCGTCGGCGACCCAGACCCGGGTCGGCCGACCGCTCAGAGCATGCGCGAAGGGGTCGCCAACGGGACGGAACCCCGCGCTGCCGTACAGCCGGAGCGCCGGCGCGTTGTCGTCCAGCGCGTGCAGCAGGGCTCGGCGGTGGCCCGCGGCTCCGGCCTCGGCGACGGCTCCCAGCAGCAGGGACCGTCCGAGTCCGTGCCCCTGGGCCCGCGGGTCGACGGCGAGGAGCGAGAGGTAGGCCGCGTCCTCCGGGTCCCCCGGACGCCCCGTCCCCGGAGCGGTGACGAGCGCGAACCCGGCGATCGCCGCGGCCGCACCACGGTCCGGCTCCGTCGACGCCACGACGAGCGCGACGCGGGGCACCGCGAACTTCGACCGAGCGCGTTCCCGCACCGCATCCGACTCGGGCACGCCGTCACGGGTGGCGACGGCGCGCGTCCACAGGTCGACGCACGCGGTGGCCTCGTCCTCGACGGCGGCACGCACGACGAACGACGACCCGATCACCCGTTCAGCGTACGGCTGCGGACTGCCCCACCCGGAACGACGCCCCGCGGTGCTCCGCCGGCAGCCGGTCACCGCGGCCGTGGAGCTTGTGCCGCAGCGATCCGGGCTCGTAGCCGTCGGGGTAGACGCCGCGGGCACGGAGCTCCGGCACGACGAACTCGATGACGTCCTCCCACGTCCCCGGGGTCACCGCGTAGGCGAGGTTGAACCCGTCGACGTCCGTCTGCTCCTGGATCTCGACGAGCCGGTCGGCGATGGTCGCCCCGCCGCCGACCGCGACCGGGCCGAGGCCGCCGATCGCCGTGTGCCGGGCGAGGTCCCGGATCGTCCACTTCGACCCGTCGGACCCGGTGGCCGCCGCGATGTTCGCCGCTGCGGACTGGATCGCGTTCGACTCGACGTCGCCGAGCGGCTCGTCGAGGTCCCACTGCGACAGGTCGACGCCCATCCAGCCGGAGTTGAGCACGAGCGCGCCGAGCTCCGAGGCGTAGGACAGGTAGTCCTCGTACTTGGCCTGGGCGAGCTCGTCGGTGGCGTCGGTGATGACGGTGAGCAGCGTGTAGACGCGGGCGGCGTACCGGTCGCGACCAGCAGCCTCCAGGGCGTCTCGGACCTTCCGCACGGTCGACGCGAGCTGCTCGACGGTCGGTGCGCCCACGAACACCGCCTCGGCGTTCTCGGCCGCGAACCGGATGCCGCGCGGCGAGGCCCCGGCCTGGTAGATCACGGGCGACCGCTGGACCGACGGCTCGGACAGGTGGATGCCCGGGACGTCGAAGTGCGTGCCGTGGTGCTCGATCGGGTGGACCTTCGCGGGGTCGGTGAAGACGCCGGTCTCGCGGTCCTCGACCACGGCGTCGTCCTCCCACGAGCCCTCCCACAGCTTGTAGAGGACCTCGAGGTACTCGTCGGCGACGTCGTAGCGGTCGTCGTGCGAGAGCTGGTCGGTCTGCCCCATGTTCCGCGCGGCACTCGGCAGGTACCCGGTCACGACGTTCCAGCCGATGCGGCCCTTCGTGAGGTGGTCGAGCGTCGAGATGCGCCGGGCGAACGGGTACGGGTGCTCGTACGCGGTCCCCGCCGTGATCCCGAAGCCGAGGTGCTCGGTCACCGACGCCATCGCGGACACCAGCAGGATCGGGTCGTTCACGGGGACCTGCGACCCGGTGCGGAGCGCGGCCTCGTTCGAGTCGCCGTAGACGTCGTACGTCCCGAGCACGTCGGCGATGAAGATCCCGTCGAAGTTGCCCCGCTCGAGCAGCTGCGCGAGGTCGGTCCAGTACGACAGGTCGTTGTAGTGCCGGGACCGGTCCCGCGGGTGCCGCCAGAGCCCGGAGGACTGGTGCGCCACGCAGTTCATGTCGAAGGCGTTGAACCGGATCTGACGGTGCTCGCTGCTCGTGCTCACGGGCGTGACGGTACGTGCCGTCCCGGGGCGGACGGCGGAAGGTGACGAACCGTGACGTGGGGCTGCGGTCCGGGAGGTGGGCCCCACCCGCCGGTACCGGCGTGACGCGCCAGCGGCACGACGGCCGAGACGGGAGGGACGGGGCGGGGCCGCCCCGCGCCTCCGGGACCGCAGACCGGTCGCGTCAGGAGCGCGTGGTCGCCTCGCGCGCACCGGGCCCCGATGCGTCCCAGAGGGCGGTGGCCTGCGCCATCGGCGCGAACCGGCGCTCGAAGTCCCGCTCGTTCGGCACCCAGACGTCTCGCCACAGTCGGGCGTGGTCGCGCCCCAGTGCGCGGTCTCGTGCCTGGCCACGCGCCGCCGCCGTCTCGATGTCGACGTCGCACCAGATCCGGATGTCGAGGTGCGACAGCGCATCGGGATGGAAGAGCCCGATCAGGTCGACCACGACGAGGTCGGTGCGGGGCAGTGGTTCCTCTGCGCCGAGCGTCCGCTTCCCCCAGTCGAACCGGCGGAACGAACCGGCCCGACCAGCGCGGTGCGGTTCGAGCACCGTCCCGACGAGCCGCCTTCGATCGACCCCGTCCCAGTCCGTCGAGCGACGGTGTGACCGCGTCGGTTCGAGGAAGTCGTCCCCGCGGATCCGGACGGCGCCGGGCAGCGCCTCGACGAGGCGCCGCGCCAGAGTCGACTTGCCGGAGCCGCAGTAGCCCGAGATCCCGACGACGAGCGGTCGGACGGACCGGCGCCGTCGTTCCGCGACGAGGTCGGTGATCGCCTCGGCGTCCGCCGGTGCGGGCTCGCGGGCCGCGGTACCAGGACCCGTCACCGGGGCGCTGCGGCCTCGCGCGCGGCGGCCTCGGCCGCGACCCACGCGAGCATCCCGCACTTGACCCGCATGACGAACTTCGAGACGCCGTGGAACGCGACGAGGTCCTCGAGCACGTCCTCGTCGGGTTCGCCCGCACCGCGGGACCGCATCATCGTGCGGAACTCCTCGGTGAGCGCGAGCAGCTCGGGCACCGTGCGACCGACCGCCATGTCCGTGAGGACCGACGCCGACGCCATCGAGATCGAGCAGCCGTCGCCCTGCCACGCGAGACCGGCGATGCGGTCGGTGCCGGGCTCGAGGCGCACGCGGACGGTGATCTCGTCGCCGCAGGTGGGGTTGCGCTCGAAGTGCTCGGCGTCGGCGTCGGGCAGCTCGCCGTCGCCGTGCCGGGCCTTCGCGTGGTCGAGGATGACCTGCTGGTAGAGGGAGTCGAGGGCGCTCATGCGGTCGCTCCGAAGTAGCCGCGGACCTCGCCGACGGCCGTGAGGAACCGGTCGACGTCCTGCTCGGTCGTGTAGACGTACGTGCTCGCACGGCTGGTGGCGACGAGGCCGAGCCGACGGTGCAACGGTTGGGCGCAGTGGTGGCCGGAGCGCACCGCGATGCCCTGCGCGTCGAGGTACTGCGAGACGTCGTGGGCGTGCACGCCGTCGACGTCGAACGACACGAGACCGGACCGCGGCACGCCGGCGGGCGGACCGACGACGTGGATGCCCGGGATCGCGGCGAGTCCGGTGAGCATGCGCTCGGCCAGGTGCTCCTCGTGCGCACGGACCCGCTCCATGCCGATGCCCTGCAGGTAGCGGACTGCCTCGGCGAGCGCCACGGCCTGCGACACGGGCTGGGTGCCGGCCTCGAACCGCTCGGGTGCCGGCATGAAGTCGGTGTGCTCCATCGTCACCGTGGTGATCATCGAGCCGCCGGTCCGGAACGGGGGCAGGGCGTCGAGCAGCTCGTGGCGGCCCCAGAGCACGCCGATGCCGTTCGGCCCGAGCATCTTGTGCCCGGAGAACGCCGCGAAGTCGACGCCGAGCGCCTGCACGTCGAGCGGCCGGTGCGGTGCGGACTGGCAGGCGTCGAGGACGACGAGGGCACCGTGCGCGTGGGCGGCTGCGACGACGGCCGACACCGGGGCGACCATGCCGGTGACGTTCGAGACGTGGGCGAAGGCGACGACCTTCGTGCGGTCGGAGACCAGGGCGACGGCGTCCTCGGCCGTCCAGGTGCCGTCGTCCGCGACGGGGACCCAGCGGAGCGTCGCACCGGTCAGCGCGGCGAGCTCCTGCCACGGGACGAGGTTGGCGTGGTGCTCGGCCTCGGTGACGAGGACCTCGTCGCCGGGTCCGATGCGGAAGCGCTCGGCGTCCGGTCCCCCACGGCCGCGGCTGGCGTTCGCGATGCCGTACGCCACGAGGTTGAGGGCGTCGGTGGCGTTCGCGGTCCACACGACCTCGGACGGTGACGCCGCCCCGACGAACCCGGCGACGGTGGCCCGGGCGTCCTCGTACGCGTCGGTGCTCAGCGCGGCGAGGGTGTGCGCGCCGCGGTGCACGGCGGCGTTGTCGTGCTCGAGGAAACGTCGTTCGGCGTCGAGCACCTGGCGGGGTCGTTCGGCGGTGGCCCCGGAGTCGAGGTAGGCGAGGGGGAACCCGTTCACCTCCTGCTGGAGGATCGGGAAGTCCCGTTTGATCGCCTCGACCTCGGACTCGGTGAGCGGTTGGTTGGGCGCCACGACAGTCACCACACAATGGTGGTCTGCTCGCGGCCCGGAGTCCAGTCGGACGGGTACCGCTGACGGCGAACGGCCCCGGACACGTGGTCCGGGGCCGTCCGTACGGTGCGCGGGAACCGCGTCACTCGTTGCCGATCTGCTTGTCCGCCGCGTCACGGGCGCCGTCGATCTTGTCGTCGTACTTGCCACCCGTGGCCTTCTTGACCGCGTCGGCGACACCGCCGAGCACCTTGTCGCTGATGTCCTCGGCCTTCTCGCTCTTCAGGGCGTCCTGGACCTTGTTGTCCTGCAGGAAGTCCTGGGCCTTCTTCGTGATGTCGTCGAACCCCGCCATCGGTTGCTCCTCGTCGCCGGTACGGAGCCCGGTGCCCCGTCGTGCGGCCGATCGTAGGCCCGTGGCCCGTCGGGTGTGCCGGATCGTGACGAAGTGTTCACACCATCTGCGCGCTGCGTCGGCGGGCGAGCACGTAGCCGACGGCGACCGACCCGGACACCGCCAGGAGCGAGGGGATGAGGATGTCGGTCCCCTGCTGGGTGAACTCGACGACGAGCACGAGGGCCGTGAAGGGCGCCCGCATCGTCGTCGCGAGGAAGGCCGCGGCGCCGATGAACGCGAACGCCGTGAGGCTCGGCCCGTCGGTCGGCCAGAGCAGCAGCCAGAGGCCACCGAGTCCGCCGCCGACCGCGGAGCCGATCGCGATCGACGGGGTGAGCGTGCCGCCGACGGCCCCGGCACCGATCGTCGCCGAGGTCGTGATCGTGCGGATGACCCCGAGCGCGAGCAGGAACAGGATCGGCGAGAGCCCGGCGACGGAGCCGTCCTCGAGCGAGGCGTTCATCGCGAGGACACCGAGCGCCCGCCCGTTGCCGAGGATCTCGGGGAAGGGCACGGCGATGAGTCCGACCATGGCGAAGACGACCGGCAGCACGACGATGAGCCGCCACCCCTTCGGCGCGAGGCCCTGCAGTCGGTTCGTGAGCTTCACGAAGCCGACGCCCGCGAACCCGAGGACGGGCCCGACGATCACCGCCCAGACGAGCAGCGACGGCGAGAGGTGCATCGCCGGCACGTGGTAGAGCACCTCGTCCGGGATCACGAGGCGTGCCACGAACGCCGCGACCGCGCTCGTCGCGAAGGCCGGCAGCGCGGTCGCGAAGGTGAGCTCGCCGAGCAGCACCTCGACCGCGAACAGGGCGCCCCCGAGCGGGACGTCGTAGACCGCGGCCAGACCGGCGGCGGCACCGCAGGCGACGAGGATCTTCGTCTCGCGGGCGGTCAGGCCGGCCCGTGCCGTCACGAGCTGGGACAGCCACGCCCCGATCTCGCGCGGCGCCACCTCCTTGCCGATCGAGGCACCGAGCCCCACGGCCAGGATCTGCACGCCCGCGTTCGCCACCGTCGCGAGGGCGGGCATCCGCTTCCCGCCGACGGCCGCGGGCACGGAGACGACCGGGCGGCCCCAGCGTCGGAGCGCCCACCAGGCGACGCCGGTCAGGAGGCCGGCGGCGACGAGGGCGAGGAAGCGGTTCAGGGCACTCGGTGCGTCTGCGGCCTCGAGGTGGCCGCCGAACGGGTACCCGAACGCGACGAACTGGATGAGCTGCAGCGCGAGCCACACCGAGATGCCGGCGATGCCGCCTGCCACCCCCACCAGTCCGGTGACGACCGCGAGCTTGAGTGCCCAGACCGGGGTCGCACGTGTCGCGTGTCCAGGGTGCGGCATGACCGGAAGCCTAGCGGCACGTCGGCACCGCCCCCGCGACCGGGCGGACGCTGCCGGGCCGAGCCGCGCCTCCTGGGCGGTGGGCCGGACCCGCTGCGGTCAGACGGCCGTGAGCCGGTACGGCACCACGCAGTCGGCCGGCACGAGCGGCGGCTGCAAGCCGACTCTCTCGAGCGCGCGCCCGCGGAACACCCGGCTCCCCGACCACCACGACGGCGGCACGATGCCGTGCCCGTCGCCGACCACGACCGGGTCGACCCGGTACGCGGTGTCCGGGTCGAGGTCGCGGAAGGTGACGCGGCCGGTTCCCGACACCTCGGACCGGCCGGTGCTGACGAAGAAGAACAGCGCCTGCCGCTTGTCGGCGGCGACCGTGCCGGACACGAGCCGGGTCTCGTCGACCTCGTCGACGCGCACGAGGTCGCCGCCGTGCAGCAGCACCCGCCACTCCTTGTGCAGCGCGATCCACTCGGCGAGCGCCGTCTCCTCGGCGTCCGTCGCCTGCGCGAGGTCCCACTCGATGCCGAAGTGCCCGACGATCGCGGTCCCGGCACGGAACGCCAGGTCGTGCACCCGGCCGGTCGTGTGGTTCCGGCCGCTCGCGACGTGGGAGCCGAGCAGTTCCGGGGGCAGGAGCTGCTGCGTCCACCGGTGCATCTGCTGGCGCTCGAGCGGGTCGATGTCGTCCGAGACCCAGACGCGGTCGGTGTGCTCGATCACGCCGAGGTCGACGCGGGCGCCACCCGACGAGCAGGACTCGATCTCGAGCGCCGGGAACCGCTCCTTCAGCGTCGCCATGAGCCGGTACGCCGCCAGGGTCTGCTCGTGGACCGCTGCGCCGCCGCCGGGGTGGCCCGCCTCGACGAGGTCGCGGTTGTGGTCCCACTTGACGTAGTCGACGCCGTACTCGCCGATGACCGCGGTCATGCGCTCGAGCAGGTACGCGAACGCCTCGGGGATCGCGAGGTTCAGCACCTGCTGGTCCCGGGACCGGACCGGCAGGCGGCCGTCCGCCTGCAGGATCCACTCCGGGTGGGCTCGAGCGAGGTCGCTGTCCTCGTTGACCATCTCGGGCTCGAACCACAGCCCGAACTGCATGCCGAGCGCCCGCACCCGGTCGACGATCGGACCGAGTCCGTCCGGCCAGACGTCCTCGTCCACGTACCAGTCGCCGAGGCCCGCGTGGTCGTCGCGACGGTGCCGGAACCACCCGTCGTCGAGCACGTACCGCTCGACCCCGAGCCGTGCGGCGCGCTCGGCGAGGTCGGTCAGCCGGGCGAGGTCGTGGTCGAAGTAGACCGCCTCCCAGACGTTGAGCGTCACCGGGCGGGGCGTCCTCGGGTGCTGCGGGCGGCTGCGGAGCCACCGGTGGAAGCGGCGGGCCTGGTCGTCGAGGCCGTCCCCGTACGTGGCGTACACCCACGGTCCCTCGTAGCTGTCCCCGGTGCCGAGGCGCACCTCGCCGGGGAGCAGGAGTTCACCGCCCCCGACGACCTGGCGGCCGGTGGCGAGGCGTTCCGCGAGGTGCCGGTGGTTGCCGCTCCACGCCGTGTGCACGCCCCAGACCTCGCCGTGGGCGAAGCCGAACCCGGGGACGCCGACGCTCAGGACCGTGGCGGCGTCGGCGCCCGTCCGGCCCTTCCGGCCCTCGCGCTCGTGGGTGCCGACGACGAGCTCGCGGCGCTGCGGGGTGCGTTCCTTGCCCCAGCGGCCGGCGAAGTCGAGGACCTCGCGGGCGTGCGACGGGACCGGGAGGGCCAGGGTGAGGTCGTCGACGGCGTAGGTGCCGGCGGCCGTGTTGGTGACGGCGGCGCGGGTGCGGACGAGGCCGGAGGGGAGCATCTCGACGGTGAGGCGGAGGGCGAGGCCGGCGGTGGCGTCCACGGCGTGGGCGGTGACGGTGGCGGGGGCGGGAGTGCCCGCGGTGCCGGCGGTGCCGGTGGCGCCGGTGCGGGGGGCCGCGGCGTCGGCGGCGCCGGCGGTGTCGGTGCGGGCACCCGCGATGTCGGCGGTGCCCGCGATGTCGGCGGTGCCCGCGGTGTCGGCGGCGCCGGTCACCTCGAGCTCGGTGACCGTGAACGCCGGGGACCAGTCGCGCCCGTCCCGGTGCCCGGACAGCCCCGGTCGCCCGGTCCACCCCCGGTGCGGCTCGGGCAGGATCGCCAGCCGGACCGGCACGTCCGCCTCGTTCGGCGCGACCGGTGCCACGTCCGCCTCGGCCAGGGCCGCCAGCTCCGCGTCGTCGAGCGGACCGAGCGCCGCGCCCCAGTGCACCACCGCGGGCAGGGCACGGTCGTGGCAGTCGAGGACGAGGGAGACGCCCCCGGCGGTCAGGTGGACGAGGTCGTGCGGCATGAGTGCTCCAGTCGGCGACGATGACGGCTCGACGAGTCTTGCGCTCTGGGAGCGCTCCCAGCAAGTCGACGCGCGCACGGCGTGTGCGGATGCACACGGATCCGGGTCAGAACCAGCGCTTGACCTTGAACACCACCCACAGGACCGCGGCGAACGCCACCATCGCGACGATCGCCAGCGGGTACCCCCACGTCCAGGAGAGCTCCGGCATGTGCGTGAAGTTCATGCCGTAGATCGCCGCGATGAGCGTCGGGGCGAAGAGGATCGCCGCCCAGCCCGAGATCTTCTTCGTGTCGTCGTTCTGCTTCTGCGCCGCGAGGGTCGAGTCGACCGTCAGCGCGTTCTGCAGCAGCTGCCGGAACGTGTCCAGGCGCTCCACCGTGCGGATCGCGTGGTCGAGCACGTCGCGGAACCGGCGCTGCATCTCCACCGGGAGGTGGTACTTCTCCGCCCCGCGGTGCAGGTTCTCGATGATGTGGATGAGCGGTCGGGCGGCGCGCTGGAAGTCCACGACCTCGCCGAACAGCTCGTAGATGCGACGGGAGACCCCGGCCTCGCCCGCGAAGAGCTGGTCCTCGATCTGGTTGATGTCCTCCTCGAGGCCGTCGATCACCGGCACGTACCCGTCGACGATCGAGTCCATCAGGGCCCAGAGCTGCGCCTGCGGGCCCACCGTCACGAGTCCCGGCTTGCCGCTCATCCGCTGGAGTGCCCGCGGGACGGTCTGCTTGCCACGGGGGTCGGCCTTCACGACGACGAGGAAGAAGTCCTCCCCGACGAAGGCGTGCACCTCGCCGAACGCGACCTCCTCCTGCTGGTCGTTGTACAGCGCGGGCTTGAGGACGACGAAGAGCGTCGAGCCGTAGCGCTCGAGCTTCGGCCGTTGGTGCCCCTCGGCGGAGTCCTCGACCGCGAGTTCGTGCAGGCCGAGGGCGACCGCGACGTCGCCGAGCTCCTCGGCGTCGGGCTGGTGGAGCACGATGCACGCGCTCGCTCCCTGGTCCTCGAGCATGCGGAAGGTGTCGTCGAGCGAGGGACTCGGGATCGGGGCGATCCGGTCGACGTAGACGGTGTTCAGTTCGACAGACACGTCACCACCGTACGCAGGGCGAGCGTGCGGGGGTCGGACGCGACCGACGTGCGGGCCAGGAGGCGCGGGTCGGGCCCGCACCGCGCCTCCAGTCCGGCCCGTCCCCCGTCTGCTGGACGTGCGCTGCGCGCCGGGCCCGGCCACGCGCCTACGGTGCAGGTCATCAGCATGCTGACGAAAGGAGCTGACATGAAGAGGATCTGGAAGCGGATCGCAGTCGCGGTGAGCGCGGTGGTCGCGGTGGTCGGCGCGTTCGTCGGCTCGGGAGCTGCTGGCGGGACGCCGATCCAGGACGCTGCCGGCGGAGCACTCTCGGCCTCGTCGACAGCGATCGCGCCGGACGGGCCGGCGTTCTCGATCTGGAGCGTCATCTACGTCGGGCTGCTCGCCTACGCGATCCGTCAGTGCTTCCGCACCGCCGACGACGACCGGCACGCGCGGCTGACCGTGCCTGCGGTGCTCTCGCTCCTGCTCAACGCGGCGTGGATCCTGAGCGTGCAGTTCGGGTTCCTGTGGTTGAGCGAGCCGATCATCGTCGCGCTGCTCGCCGTGCTGGTGTGGACGTTCGTGCTGCTGCGGCGGTCGGGGCCGTCCGGGATCGTCGAGGCGATCGTCACCGACGGCACGTTCGGGCTCTACCTGGGGTGGGTGTGCGTCGCGACGGCGGCGAACACGGCCGCGGTGCTGACGGCCGCGGGCTTCCGGGGCTTCGGGCTGTCGCTGGACGTCTGGGGCGTGGTGATCGCGCTCGTGGCCGGGCTCGTCGGAGTGCTCCTCGCGGTGTGGGGCCGGGGGCGCTTGGCGCCGACGGCGTCGCTCGCGTGGGGGTTGGCGTGGGTCGCGGTCGCGCGGCTCGACGGGCCGCTCGTGTCGACGCCGACCGCCGTCGCGGCGGTGGTGGCCGCGGCTGCGGCGGTCGTCGTGACGCTCGTGGTGCGGGCGCGCGCGGGGTGGCGCGGCGCGGCTGCGCCGGCGCGCGTCGCGGCCGCCTGAGCGGCGCGCCGGGCTGCGCTTCCGACGTTTCGCGCTGAGCGACAGTTCACGGCCCACGGGCCGCGTGAACTGTCGCTCAGCGCGAAACTGCGCGCCGCGGCGCGGCGCGGCGCGCGCCCGCGCTCAGCGCGCCGCGGCCGCCAGGCCGTGCGCCGCCGCCACGGCGGCGTTCACGACCTGGCCCGCGTGCACGTTCACCCCGAGCGCCAGGGCCGGGTCGGCAGCGGTCGCCGCTTCCCACCCCTGGTTCGCGATCGCCACGGCGTAGGGCAGCGTCGCGTTCGTCAGCGAGATCGTCGAGGTGCGCGGCACCGCTCCCGGCATGTTCGCCACGCAGTAGAAGACGGTGTCGTGCACGGCGAACGTCGGGTCGTCGTGCGTGGTCGGGTGCGATCCCTCGAAGCACCCGCCCTGGTCGATCGCGATGTCGACGAGCACCGACCCGGGCTGCATGTCCGCCACCATGGCGTCGGTCACGAGCTTCGGCGCCGACGCCCCGGGGATCAGCACCGACCCGATGACGAGGTCGGCCTCGCGCAGGGCCGAGGCGATCGCGTGCGCCGAGGACCGCAGCGTCGTGATGCGTCCGTCGAACCGGGCGTCCAGCGCCCGCAGGCGCGGCAGGCTGATGTCGAACACGGTGACCTCGGCGCCGAGGCCGAGCGCCATCGTCGCCGCGTGCTCGCCCGCGACCCCGCCGCCGATCACGACGACGCGGCCCTTCGGGGTGCCGGGCACGCCGCCGAGCAGGAGCCCGCGCCCGCCGTTCGCCCGCATCAGGTGGTTCGCGCCGACCTGCGCCGACAACCGCCCGGCGATCTCGGACATCGGCGACAGCAGGGGCAGCGACCGGTCCGGCAGCTGCACGGTCTCGTACGCGATGGCCGTCGCCCCGGACTCGACCAGCGCGTCGGTCAGCGGCCGGTCCGCGGCGAGGTGCAGGTAGGTGAACAGGACCTGCCCTGGTCGGATCGAGGCGTACTCGGCGGCGACCGGCTCCTTGACCTTCAGGACCATCTCGGCGCGCGCCCAGACCTCGGCGGCCGTCGGGACGATGGTGGCCCCGGCCGCGGCGTACTCGGCGTCCGGGAAGGACGACCCGTCACCGGCTCCGGACTGCACGAGCACCTCGTGTCCGTGCAGCGCCAGCTCGGCGACGCCGGCGGGTGTCGCGGCGACGCGGAACTCGTTGTTCTTGACTTCGGTGGGGACGCCGATCAGCATCACTGACTCCTTCATGGGCGGTGCGCGTTCGACACCCACGATGCGCCGAGGTTCGTTACAGGACTGTTTCGGCCGAACATCTGAGCAATGTGGCCCGGTTCCGTGTGCCGAGATTCGGCGTCAGAACACCTTGCCCGGGTTGAGGATCCCCGCGGGGTCGAACACCCGTCGGATCCCCCGCTGCAGCTCGAGCACGTCGTCGCCGAGCTCGTCGCCGATCCACCGCCGCTTGAGCACCCCCACGCCGTGCTCCCCCGTCAGCGTCCCTCCGAGCTCGATCGCCGCCCGGAACATCGCGTCCGCCGCGTCCCACACGTGCTGCGGCACCTCGTCGCCCTCGAACACGAAGTTCGGGTGCAGGTTGCCGTCCCCGGCGTGCGCGACGGTGGGGATCGCGATGCCGTACTGCTCCCCGATGGCCTCGACACGCGCGAACATCTCGGCGAGCCGACTGCGCGGCACCGCGACGTCCTCGATGAGGACCCGGCCACGCGCCTCCATGGCCGGGTGGAACGACCGACGGATCGTCAGCAGGCGGTCGCGTTCCGCCGCCGACCCGGCCAGGTGCACGGTCCCGCCCTCGGCCTGGAGGCGCGGCACGGTTCCCAGCGCCGCCTCCGTCGCACCCGGCCCGTCGTACTCCACGAGGAGGAACACCCCGCCCGCCGCGGTGCTCCCCACCGTCTCCGCGATCACCTGCGGCCCGAGGTGGGCCGCGATCCCCTCGAGTGCTGCGGCGTCGAGCAGCTCGACCGTCGACGGACGCTCCGCCCCGGCGACGACGGACGCCGCGGCGCGGGCGGCGGCCTCGACGGTCGGGTAGACGGCGCCGAGGGTGGCCGGCTCCCCCGCCGGGATCGGCACGAGCCGGACGGTCGCGCCGACGATCACCCCGAGCGTGCCCTCCGACCCGACGAGCAGCGCCGTGAGGTCGAGGCCGGTGACGCCCTTGACGGTGCGGTGTCCGGTGGCGACGAGCCGCCCGTCCGCGAGGACGACGTCGAGCCCGAGCACTGCCTCTCTCGTGACGCCGTACTTCACGCACCGCAGGCCGCCGGCGTTGGTCGCGATGTTCCCGCCGACACTCGCGATGGCCGCACTCGCCGGGTCGGGCGCGAACCGCAGGCCGTGTTCGGCGACGGCCGCGTTCAGGTCGCCGTTCAGCACGCCGGGCTCCACCACCGCGTACTCGTCCTCCGTCGACACCGAGACGATGCGGTCCATGCGCGCCACGCTCAGGACGACGGTGCCCTCGGTGCCGTTCGCCCCGCCCGCGAGCCCGGTGCCGGCGCCACGCGGGACGACCGGGACGCCGAGCCCGGAACACGTCCGGAGGGTCGCCTGCACGTGCTCGACCGTCCGGGCCTCGACCACGGCGACGGGGCCGCCCGGGGCGATCCAGCCGGACTTGTCCGTCCGTGCCGCGTCGAGCACACCGCGCTCCGTCCGGACGACCACGCCGTCCGGGTCGGCGAGCGCGGAACGGAGGGCGGTGACGACGGTGTCCATCCCGCCACGCTACCGAGCGCGGAGGGACTCGCTCGGCAGTTCCCCGAACCGCGCCCGGTACGTGGCCGAGAAGCGCCCGAGGTGCCCGAAGCCCCACGCCCGGGCGATGTCGGCCACCGAGGTGTCGTCGCGATCGCCACGAAGCAGGTCGGCACGGGCACCGTCGAGCCGGACGCTGCGGAGCAGGTCGCCCGGCGTCTGGTCGAGGTGCCGGCGGAGGGACTGCTGCAGGCCGCGCGGGCTGAGCCCGGCCGCCGCGGCGATCTCCGGCGTCCCGATCGCGTCGCGCGCGTGCTCGTGGACGTACTCGAGCGCACGGCGGACCCGCTCGTGCTCGGGCCCGCTGCCGGTGACCGTCGTGCGCCAGCGGCTCCGCTCGGGGAAGGCCGCGACCGCCGCTTTCGCGAACGCCTCGGCGATGTCACGCTGCGTCACCGCACTGAGCTCGTGCCCGACGTCCAGCCAGGTCGACGAGTGCGCCCGCACCACCGACTGCCACGCCCGCATGCCGTCGGCGGTCGGTCGGCGGAGCGCTTCGAAGGCGAAGTCGTCCTCGCCGACGATCGAGCGCACGAACGCGGCGTCGAGGTGCACCAGGTTGAGGCCGATGTCGCGGTGGTGCAGTTCGTACGTGTCGGCGAAGGGCAGCACGACCGGGACGCCCGGTTCGAGCTCGTGGGAGCTCCCGCCGTACGTGATCGTGCTCGACCCGCTGCGCATCCAAGCGATCAGGAACGCGTCGTCGACACGGCTGTCGCTCCGCAGGTCGACCAGGAAGCGCGAGGACCGGAGCGACAACAGCTCGTCGCCCACGCCGGCGAAGTCCCAGCGGGTGTCGCGGTGGGTCCGTCGGACCGCGGGCGAGCGGAAGTCGTAGTCCCCGGTGAAGAAGGCGAGCGCCTGGTCGACGTCGGTGCCGGCGATCCGCCGCGAGTACCGCGTGTCCCCGTCGCTGCAGGCGTCACCGGAGTGGCGGGTGTCCATCGTGGCAACCATGGTCGAGAACCTACGGGGCACCACCGACAAACCGGACCGCGCCCCCGAGGTCAGGGCTGCAGGATCGCCTGCCCGACGCTCTCGTCGAGGATGAGGTCGGTGATCAACCCGGCGGCGAGGGCGCCCTTCAGCGACGCGGCCTTCGAGCGTCCTGCCACGACGCAGACCCGGCGCGGCGCACGCTTGATCGTGTCGAGGTCCGGAGCCCCGGCTCGGGCGTTCACCCCGATGTCCTTCCACGAGCCGTCCGCGCGGTAGAACACCGTCGAGACGTCACCGACGACCTGGGCCTTGGTCAGCTCGTCGCGGTCGGACGGGTCGAGGTACCCGCCGGAGTACACGTGCGAGGGCACCGGGGCCTGGGGCGCTCCGACACCGAAGACGACGAGGTCCATGCGCTCGTGCAGGTCGAGCACCCGGCGGATCGAACGCTCCCGGAAGAGCGCCTGCTTCGTGGCCGGGTCGTCGAAGAACGCCGGGACCGGGAACTGCTGCACGAACGCGCCGTACGCCTCGCCGAACCGCCGCAGGATCTCGGACGCGTAGACGATGCCCGTCGTCCGGGTGTTCGCGGCGCCGTTGATCTGCACCACCGTGGAGCCGTGCGTGGTCTTCGGCACGAGGTAGCGGCTCACCGCGCTGACGGTCGAGCCCCACGAGATCCCGATCACCATGTTCGACTCGACGTACTGCGTCAGGATGCGCGCAGCGGACAGGGCGACGCGTTCGAGTCGGTCGACGTCGCTCGTGTGGTCCGGCACCGGCACGACGTGCGCGTGCACCCCGAAGCGCGATCGGATGCTCCGGCTGAGCGCCGCGGCCTGGTCGAGGGGCGAGCGGATCTGGATGTCGACGAGTCCGGTGTCCCGCGCGTACTTCAGCAGGCGGGAGACCGACGACCGCGAGGTGCCGAGCTCGTCGGCGATCGCGTCCATCGTCAGGTCCTGCAGGTAGTACAGATGCGCGGCGCGCAGCGCCTGCTGCGTGCGCATGGGCTGCGCTGCGTCACTCATGGGAACCGAGCATGCACGGACGTGCACAGCCTCTGCAACCCCTGTCGTGCCTCCCGACCCTCGATCGGCCCGTCCGGACACGTGTGCTGCACGTTCGTGCACGCGAGTTGCCCGCCTTCTCACGGAGGCGCACGATCGAGGTCGAACCACCACGGAACCCACGAAGGAAGCGACGCAGCAATGTCGAAGAAGACGCAGCCCCGGAACACGGTGAACGCGCTCACGGAGCGCCCGAACGCACAGGTCCTCGTGGTCGGTGGCGGCATCAACGGCATCGCCACCTTCCGCGACCTCGCCCTGCAGGGGGTCGACGTGGCCCTCGTCGAGCGCGGCGACTACGCCTCGGGCGCGTCCGCCGCGTCGAGCCACATGATCCACGGCGGCATCCGGTACCTCGAGAACGGCGAGTTCCGCCTCGTCCGCGAGAGCGTGCAGGAGCGCAACGGCCTCATCCGCATCGCCCCGCACTACGTCAAGCCGCTGCAGACCACGATGCCGATCTTCTCGACGTTCTCGGGCATCATGAACGCCCCGCTGCGGATGCTCACGCACAAGCAGCGCTCGACGAAGGAGCGCGGTGCCGCGCTCATCAAGATCGGCATGACGATCTACGACTCCTTCTCGCGCGACGGCGGTTCGGTCCCGAAGCACCGCTTCCTCACGAAGAAGGCCGCGCTCGCGGACATGCCGGCGCTCAACAAGGAGCTCAAGTACACGGGCACCTACTACGACGCCTCGGTGCACGAGCCGGAGCGCCTGGCGCTCGACGTGCTCAAGGACGGCCTCGCTGCGGCGACGGGCGAGGGCTCGGCGTCGACCGCCCGTGCGGTGAACTACGTCGAGGCCGCCGGGACCCGCGACGGTGGCGTCCTGCTCCGCGACCGTGAGACCGGCGAGGAGTTCGTCTTCACGGCGGACGTCGTCGTGAACGCGTCCGGTCCCTGGACCGACCTCACGAACCAGGCGTTCGGCGGCGAGACGAAGTTCATGGGCGGCACGAAGGGCTCCCACATCGTCGTCGACAACCCCGAGCTGCTCGAGGCGACGAAGGGCCGCGAGCTGTTCTTCGAGAACAACGACGGCCGCATCGTGCTCATCTACCCGCTCAAGGGCCGGGTGCTCATCGGCACGACGGACATCGACGCCGACCCGGCGAAGCCCGTCACCACCACCGACGAGGAGATCGACTACTTCTTCAGCCTGGTGGAGCACGTCTTCCCGCAGATCGCGCTCACCCGCGACCACATCGTCTACAGCTACTCCGGCATCCGCCCGCTCCCCCGGCACGAGGACACCGCCCCCGGCTTCGTCTCGCGTGACTACCGGATCGTGGACACCCCGATCGCCGGGCTGCCGCGGACCACGGTGCTGTCGCTCGTCGGCGGCAAGTGGACCACGTTCCGCGCCCTCGCCGCGCACCTCTCCACCGACGTCACGACGAAGCTCGGCATCACCCGGACGGTCGACACGACCGGCATGGCGATCGGCGGCGGCAAGGACTTCCCGACCACGGACGCCCAGCGCGCCCTGTGGATCAAGTCGCACCGCGACGGTCTCGACGCATCCGTCGTCGAGGGGCTGCTCGAGCGCTACGGCACCCGTGCCGCCGAGGTCGTCGACGTCCTGGTCGACGGACCGGTCGAGCCCCTCGAGTCGGACCCGGCGCTGACCCGCGCCGAGGTCGCGTACTTCGCGGAGCACGAGCAGGCCGTGCACCTGGTCGACGTGGTGCTGCGCCGCACGAACCTCGCGTTCGTGGGCGGCGTCACGATCGACCTGCTCGACGAGCTGGCCGACGTGCTCGCCGGGTCGCTCGGCTGGACGCCCGAGGAGCGTGCGGACGAGGTCCAGCAGACGCTCGACGTCCTGCGCGAAGCGCACCGGGTGATCGTGCCGCTGACGTCCGCCTCGCAGCTCGCGTAGTCCACGCGACTGACCACGGACGGGAGGCGCGGTGCCAGCTGGCACCGCGCCTCCCGTCTGTCTGCTGGTCGCGTCAGAACCGCTCGCCGGTCGGGTCCTGCGCCGTCCGGTCGATGAGCTGCTCGCCGCCGACGGGCTCGCCCTCCCAGTCGACGAGGCGCCAGCCGTCGTCGAACGACCCCTCGAGCTCGACGATCCCGGTGTTCTCGAGGTGGCGCTTCGTGCCGAAGTGGTCCGGCGTGTTGTCGGCCGCGGCACTCGCCCACGTCCGGATGGCCGCTCCGTGGCTGACCGCGGCCGCCACGTCGACGCCGGTCTCGAGGATCTGCCGGACCGCGTCGTCGTAGCGCGCGAAGAACTCGACGCCGCTCTCGGCACCGGGCATCCGGGTGGTGCGATCCCCGAGCGACCAGCCGTGCACGGTCGAGATGTACGTCTGCACGGACACCTGGTCGCGCTTGCCCTGGGTGTCGCCGGCCTCGATCTCGCGGAGGCCCGGCAGCACCACCGGCTCGAGGCCGAGCGACGTGGCGAGGGGCGCCGCGGTGATCTGCGTGCGGACCATCGTCGAGACGAACAGCCGCTCGATCCCCCGGTCGGCGAGCGCTGCCGGCAGGGCGTCGGCCTGCTGCTGCCCGAGTTCGGTCAGGCCCGGTCCGGGGACGACGGCGTCGAGCACGCCGTTCACGTTCGCTGGGGTCTGGCCGTGGCGGATGAGCAGCAGTCGCATGGAGCCACCCTACGGAACGCCGGTGACGTCACCCCTGCCTGGTGTTCCACCGGGGGTTCTGCTTGTTGATGACGTAGACACGGCCGCGGCGGCGGACCACCTGCGACCCCGGGATCTTCTTGAGCGCCTTGAGCGAGTTGCGGACCTTCACGAGCGACCTCCTGCGTCGGTGTCTCATTGTTGAGAACGATGATCATGTACATTAGCCGACATGCGTCCCGCCGCCATCACCCTCGTCTCCGCCCTGCACGACGTCGACGCCGACCGCGTGGCCGTCCGGCTCGCGACCGGCCACCGGGTGCACGCGCCCGCGAACGCCGTCGCCGCGGTCCGAGCCGTCGCCGACCGCGCCGAGCACCTCGACCGGGTCTGCGGGCCGGATGCCGACCACGGACTCGTCGTCACGCTCCCGCCGGGCGCCGACACCCGGGCGGTGGGGATGATGCTCGCCAACGCCGCGCGCGCGGAGACCGGCGACGACCGGGTGCTCCGCCACGTGGTGAGCGTGCTGCGCGCGGACGACGTGGCGCACCTGCTCTGGTCCGAGGTCGACGACGCGTTCGTCGCGGCCGACCGCGTGGCGTCGCTCGTCGAGTACGCCACGGTGATCGTCCTCGACCGGGTCGGCCCGGTGCCGCTGGAGCGCCGCCGCGGACTGCTCGCGCTGCTCCACCGCTTGGCCCCGCAGGCGGTGGTCGTGGCGCTCTCGTCGATCCGGAGCGCGGCCGACCTGCCCGCGTCGAACGGCGGGGCGGCGCGGGTCCTCGCCCAGGGAGCGGGGTGGATGCGGGCGCTCTCGGGCTCGGTCGGACGGGATCCGCGGGACGGCCTGGTCGCGCTGCGCTACCGGGAGCCGCTGCCGTTCCACCCCGGCCGCCTCGCGTCGGTGATCGAACGGGACCTGGCCGCGGGGCGGAACGGCCGGGTGCTGCGGTCCCGGGGGTTCTTCCGGCTCGCCTCCCGGCCGGACCACGTCGGGTCGTGGTCGAGCCTCGGGGCGATGCTGGCGCTCGACCCGACCGCGAACCCGTCGTGGGACGCGGACGCGCCGATCGGGCAGGCGCTCTGGTTCGTCGGCGAGCGGTTGGACGTGCCGGCGATCGAGCGGGCGCTGGACGGGGCGCTCCTCACGTCGGACGAGCTGCTCGCGGGGCCGGAGGTGTGGCGCACGTGGGCCGACCCGTTCCCGGTGTGGCCGGCGCTCGACCCGTCGGAGGAGCACCGGCACGAGTGACGCCCGCGGCGGGTGCGGGTGCGCGCTCGGTCGGTGCGCGCGCATCATCCGACGAGACACGCGTCGATCGACTGGTGGAAGGTCGCACCATGCGCACAGACGCACGCACGCACGGGAGGCGCGGCGCGGGTCGGACCCGCACCGCGCCTCCCGTCCGTGGTCGCGTCAGCAGGACGCGTCAGCGCACCGCGCTCATCTCCCGCTCGCGCGCACGGCGGGCAGCGTCCTCGGCGGCGAACGGCAGGTCCCCCAGGTCGAGGTTCGGGTTCGTGTCCTGCGTGAGGACGAGCTCGCGGGCTTCCTCGGCGGTCTCCACCGCCGGCATCGACCCCGGCAGCGGGCGTCGCGAGGACTCCTTCATGCAGAACACCCCGATCGCCCCGACGACGCTCATCGCCATCAGGAAGTACGCCGGCGCGAGCTCGTCGCCCGTCGCCGTGAGCAGGGCCTGCACGATGAGGGGCGTGGTCCCGCCGAACACCGCGATCGCGATGTTGTAGGCGAACCCCATGCCGCCGTACCGGGTCGACGTCGGGAACAGCGCCGGCAGCGAGGCCGCCTGGTTCGAGACCCACAGCGCCGTCATGAGCGCGAGGAGCCCGAGCCCGGCGAGCGTCGACCACTGCGCGCCGTGCCCGATCAGCAGGAACGCCGGGACGACGAGCACGACGGTGGTCGCGGCACCGATCCACATCACGACGCGACGGCCGAGCTTGTCGGACAGCTTGCCCGTGAGCGGGAGCATCACCGCGAGCAGCACGAGCACCGGGATGGTGAGCAGCGTGCCGTCGAGCGCCGAGTAGCCGAGCGAGTCGGTGAGGTACGTCGGCATGTACGAGGTCAGCGCGTACCCGACGGTGTTCGACGCGGCGACGAGCATCACGGCGATGACGATCGGGCGCCAGTGGTCGCGGACCATGACGAACACGTTCGCCGGGCGCTCCCCGGACAGCGAGGCACGGGTCTCGGACGCGGCCTCCTGCGCGGCCTGGGTGGCCTGGAACACCGGCGACTCCTCGATGCGCAGGCGGAAGGAGATCGCGACGACGCCGATCACCCCGGCAGCGAGGAACGGGAAGCGCCAGCCGTAGGTGGTCATCGCCTCCTCGCCCAGGGTGAGCTGCAGCACCGACACGACGGTGGCCCCGAGCGCGAAGCCCAGGTAGCTGCCGAAGTCGAGGATGCTCGCGAAGAAGCCGCGGCGACGGTCCGGCGCGTACTCGGTCACGAACGTCGTCGCCCCGGCGTACTCACCGCCGGTCGAGAAGCCCTGCGCGAGCTTCAGCACGACGAGGACGATCGGCGCGAACACCCCGATCGTGGCGTAGGCGGGCAGCGCCCCGATGAGGAACGTGGACGCCGCCATCATGATGAGCGTCGTCGCGAGGACCTTCTGCCGCCCGATGCGGTCGCCGAGACGACCGAACACGATGCCGCCGAGCGGCCGGGCGATGTACGTCGCCGCGAAGACACCGAGGCTGAACAGGATCTGGACCGAGGGTTCGGCAGTGGGGAGGAAGACCTTCCCCATCGTGACGGCCAGGTAGCCGTAGACGCCGACGTCGTACCACTCCATGGTGTTGCCGACGACCATGCCGCTCACGGCACGGCGCATCATGCTCTTGTCGACCACGGTGACGTCGCTCTCGCGCAGGCGTCGGTGCGGTCGGGTGGGGGTACTGCTGGGATCGGAGCCCATGCATCTCTCCTCGAGGATCGGCGGGCCGACGGGTACCGGCCCGGGAACAGCGGACGACGTTACCGAGCAACCGAAATGTCATTGGCCGGTGATTCACAGGAACCGGCGTGTCACCCGAACGGGGGTCAGTGCCGATCGCCTCGGGCACGCGGATCGGGACGGACGGTAACGAGCACATAACATCCACTCATGGCGATCGAACCCGAGACGAAGAACTGGACGTGGGTCATCGAGTCCGCGTGCCCCGAGTGCGGCTACGACGGCAGTGCGGTCACGATCCACGACGTCCCGGGGATCATCGACGCGAACACCTCGGCGTGGCCGGCGGTCCTCGACCGAGAGGACGTGCGCGACCGCCCCGACGACCACACCTGGTCACCGCTCGAGTACGCCGCGCACGTGCGTGACGTCCACCGGAAGATGGCGGAGCGGTTGACGCTCATGCTCACCGAGGACGCCCCGACCTTCCCGAACTGGGACCAGGACGCCACGGCCGTCGAGGACCGCTACGGCGAGCAGGACCCCGCCACCGTCGTGCGGGAGCTCGGCGAGGCGGCGCACCGTGCTGCCCGGGCCTTCGACGACGTGCGGGAGGACCAGCTGGGACGCACCGGCCTCCGGTCGGACGGCAGCGCGTTCACCGTCGCCACGCTCGCCACCTACTCCGCGCACGACCCGGTGCACCACCTGTGGGACGTGCGGCGCGCGCAGTAGACGTACCGCCTGTGGGCCTGGAGGCGCGGTGCGGGCCCGCACCGCGCCTCCAGGCCCACAGGTGGGAACCGCTCAGGCGAGCGCGTCCAGCAGGGCGCGCGCCGTGGCCGCGTCGGTGACCAGCTCGTTGACGAGACGCCCGCGGACGGCGCCGACGATGCTCGACACCTTCGCGGCACCGACCGCGACGCCGATCGCGTGCGGGACGGCGGAGAGGACCTCGCGGGAGGTGCGCACCATCCGGTCGCTGCCCGGGAACTCGATCGCCGAGCCGTCCGCGGCGTAGAAGTTGAGGCAGACGTCACCCGCCGCCTGGTCGAAGACGGCGTCCTCGACCGGGACGCCCCGCGCGAGTGCGTCCCGGGTCGGGGTCGGCGCGCCGATGCCGAGGATGGCGCCCTTCGCCCGACCCCACAGGCCGACGACGTGCTGGAACGCGGGGTCCTCGTCGAGCGAGGACCGCATCGCCGGTGACGGCAGGGCCTGCGCGAACAGGAACGCCGGGATCGCGCCGGAGTGCTCGGCGGCGGCGCGGGTGATCTCGTTCGTCTGGAACCACGGCATCGGGTCGGCCTGCCCGCCGACCGTCGGGACGAGCTGCACGCCCGGCAGCTGCGGCATGCCGGCGTGGGCGACGTCGTACACCGTCCGACCCGACGACATGAGCACGGCGTCACCTGGCACGAGCCCCATCCCCTCGACCGCGGCGGCGAGCGGGGCGGCGAGGTCGGCGCCGAGCGTGGCGGTGTGCGTCACGGCGGCGAGGTGCACGGCACGGAGTCCGAGCACCACCTGCAGCCGTTCGGCGAGCGCGACGGTCTCGTCCTGGAACGGGTCGACGACCTCGATCCGGACCAGGCCGGCCTTCCGTGCCTCGGCGACGAGCCGGCTGACCGTCGGACGGGACACTCCGAGGCGCGAGGCGATCTCGACCTGGGTGGCGTCCTCGAGGTAGTACATCCGCGCGGCCTGGTAGACGGTGTCGAGCGGGAAGCGGGTCCGGGCACCCTCGGCGGCGGGGTTCTCGGCGGACATGGGGCGATCGTAGCCCTGGCACGCGTCAGCGGATCGTGAACCCGCCGTCCACGCGGAGGTCGGCGCCGTTCACCATGGCGCTCGACTCCCCGGCGAGGAACAGGACGGCGGCGGCGATCTCGTCGGGTGTCGCGAACCGTCCGGTGGGGATCTCGTCCTGGTGGCGCAGGCCCTTCTCGTTCGCCCAGGCCGCGCGGCCGAGGTCGGTCAGCACGACCGTCGGCGACACGGTGTTGACGGTGACGCCCCGTCCGCCCCACTCGAGCGCGAGCACGCGGGTGAGCCCGATGACACCGGCCTTCGACGCGCAGTACGCCGCGTGGCCGTCGATGCCGACGTGCGCTGCCTGCGAGGCGATGTTCACGATCCGGCCGTACCCGGCGGCGAGCATGTGGCGCCCGACGGCCTGGGCGACCCGGTAGGTGCCGGTGAGGTTGACGTCGATGGTCGTGGCCCAGGCACCGGGGTCGAGGTCCTCGGCGGGGGCGAGCAGCGCGACGCCGGCGCAGTTCACGAGGACGTCGATCCCGCCGGCGGCACCGGTGACGGCGGCGACCGCGCGGGCCACCGACGTCTCGTCCGTGACGTCGCAGCCGAGGCCGAGGTGGGCCGGTTCGCCGGGGGTCGGCAGCGCTGCCGCGGCGGCTGCTGCGCCGTCCGCCCGCACGTCGACGACGGCGACCCGGGCGCCGCGGGACGCGAGGGCCACGGCGATCGCGTTGCCGATGCCGGACGCCCCGCCCGTGACCACCGCCGTGCGGCCGCTGAAGTCGTTCGTCAGGTCGATCGTGTCCGGGCCCGGTCGGAGGGCTGCGGCGAAGTCGGTGGTCATGTTCGCTCCCTTGCGTTGCGCCGACCGTACCAGAAATTGTGTTCTGGACAAACGTTCCGCGGGGTGTACAGTCGTCGCCGAAGCACCCCGACGAAGGAGCAGCTCATGTCGACGACGACCGAGAACGCGACCACCACGGCCGCGACGCCCACCGAGATCCCGACCACGATGCGCGCCGTCGTGGTCCACGGACCCGAGGACTACCGCCTCGAGACCCGCCCCGTCCCGACCCCCGGACCCGGCGAACTCCTGCTCCGCACCGACGCCGTCGGCATCTGCGCGAGCGACCTGAAGTGCTACCACGGCGCCGCGAAGTTCTGGGGCGACGAGAACCGCCCCGCCTGGGCCGAGAAGGACCGGATCCCAGGACACGAGTTCGTCGGCACGATCGTCGCCGGTGACGACGCGGCCCTCACCAAGCGCGGGGTGTCCGTGGGCGACCGGATCGCCTGCGAGCAGATCGTGCCGTGCTGGGAGTGCCGCTACTGCCTCGAGGGTGCGTACTGGATGTGCAACGTGCACGACATGTTCGGCTTCAAGGGCTACGACGGCGCGATGGCCGAGTACGTCCTGGTGCCGGCGAAGGCCCTGACCCACCCGGTGTCGAGCGCTCTCCCCGGGCAGGTCGCCGCGTTCGCCGAGCCGCTCTCGTGCGCGTTCCACGCCGTCGAGCGGGGCGACATCAAGTTCGGCGACACCGTGGTCATCGCGGGCGCCGGGCCGATCGGGCTCTCCGCGATCGCCGGTGCTCGCCAGAAGAACCCGCTGCGGATCATCGCGCTCGACGTCGTCGAGGACAAGCTCGAACTCGCCCGCAAGGTCGGTGCCGACATCACGATCAACATCGCCCAGGACGACGCGGTCGCCCGGGTCAAGGAACTCACCGACGGGTACGGCGCCGACGTCTACATCGAGGCGACCGGGCACCCGTCCGCGGTCCCGCAGGGCCTCAACCTGCTCCGCAAGCTCGGCACGTTCGTCGAGTACTCGGTCTTCAAGGACAACGTGTCCGTCGACTGGTCGATCATCTCGGACGACAAGGAGCTCGACGTCCGCGGTGCCCACCTCGGCCCGCACACCTGGCCGGCGGCGATCAAGCTGCTCGAGGCCGAGACCCTGCCGATGTCGGAGATCTGCACGCACCAGTTCCCGCTCGAGCGCTTCCAGGAGGCCCTCGACCTCGTCGGCGACTCCGCGGGCGCGAGCGTCAAGGTCTCGATCATCCCGTCCCTGCAGGCCTGAGCCGCAGCCACCACAGGAGTCAGCAAGCATGTCAACGACGACACAGCACGCCACCGGTGCGCCGACGATGCCCCGCACCGAGGGCCGGCTCGACAAGATGGGCATCCCCCGCCCGCTCGCCCTCGGCTTCCTCGCCGTCCTGGTCTTCATGACCGGCAACGGCGTCGAGTCGAACTTCATCACGCCGCACATGGTCGCGGTCCTCGGCTCCCCCGAGGCCACGGTCGCGACGATCGTCACGTTCTACAGCCTCGCCGCCCTGGTGGGGAGCTACGTCTCCGGCGCACTCGCCGACCTGATCGGTCCGCGACGGGTGATGATCCTCGGGTTCGCCGTCTGGGTCGTGTTCGAGGTCCTGTTCCTCATCGCCCTCGGACTCGGCAGCGTGCCGTTCGCCGCCGTCGCCTACGCGATCCGCGGCTTCGGGTACCCGCTGTTCGCCTTCGCGTTCCTGGTCTGGGTGAACATCACGACGCCCGTGGAGCGCAACGGCTCGGCCGTCGGCTGGTTCTACGTCGCCTTCACCGGCGGCCTGCCCACGCTCGGCTCGCTCTTCGCGATCGGCGCCATCCCGGTGTTCGGCGGCGGCACGGTCGGTGAGACCGGCGCGATGATCGCCTCGATCGGCCTCGTCGTGATCGGGTTCCTCATCCTGCTGTTCGGGGTGCGCCTGCCGAACGGGTTCTCCCGCATCGCGCCGGAGGGCGAGAGCGCCTGGCGCGTGCTGACGAGCGGCATCCGCCTGACGGCCACGCGACCGAAGATCCTGATGGGCTTCCTCGTCCGTCTGATCAACACCGCGCCGGAGTTCGGCATGTTCGTCATCCTCCCGGCCGTGATCGCGAACGAGCGCGGCTGGGGCCAGAGCCGGTGGCTGCTCATGACGGTGTGCGTCTACGCGACGAACATCCTCGTGAACGCCCTGTTCGGCTGGGTCGGCGACAAGATCGGCTGGCAGCGCACCGTCAAGTGGTTCGGCATCGTCGGGTCCGCCCTCGGGCTCATCGCCTGGTGGTACGTCCCGCAGCTCGTCCCCGCCGGGTCCGACTGGGGCTACGTGCTCTCCGTCGTCGCCGGTTGCGTGTTCGGCTGCCTGCTCGCGGGCTTCGTCCCGATGGGCGCGATCATGCCGGCGCTCGCCCCCGAGCACAAGGGCGCCGCGATGGCGATGTACACCACGGCCGCCGGCGGAGCCGCGTTCCTCGGCACGGGCGTCGTCGCCGCGGTGCTCGCCCTGGGCGGTGGCGGCCAGGCCGTGACCTGGACGTTCGTCGGCCTGTACGCCTGCGCGTTCGTGATGATCCACTTCCTCAAGGTCCCGCAGGGAGACCGAGGACACTGAACCCCGGGCGACGGCGGCCGTCCCGCCGTCGCCCGGTGCACCACCCCCACTCGATGCGAAGGACAAGCACCATGACCACGATCCACGACGACCCGGAGGAGTTCGCCGAGGACCAGCTCGCGGGCTGGCTCGCCCTCTACGCCGACCGGGTCCGCGGTGTCCACGGCGGCGTCGTCGCCCTGCCGACGGAGGGCGCCGAGCCGCAGGTCGCGGTCGTCGTCGGCGGCGGTTCCGGCCACTACCCCGCGTTCTGCGGCGTGGTCGGGCCGGGGTTCGCCACCGGGGCCGTCGTCGGCAACATCTTCACCTCGCCGTCCACGGCGCAGGTCTACTCGGTCGCCAAGGCGGCGGACCAGGGGAAGGGCGTCGTGCTGTCGTTCGGCAACTACGCCGGCGACACGATGAACTTCGGGCTCGCGGCCGAGCGGCTGAACGCCGAGGGCATCGACACCCGCATCGTGGTCGTCACCGACGACATCGCCAGCGCCGACGAGGAGTCGAAGCGCCGCGGCATCGCCGGTGACTTCTCGGTCTTCAAGGCCATGGGTGCCGCGGCGGCCGCCGGAGCCGACCTCGACGAGGTCGAGCGCATCGGCACCGCATCCAACCGGGCGACCCGCACCATCGGCGTCGCGTTCTCCGGCTGCACGATGCCCGGCGCGACCGAGCCGCTCTTCACCGTCCCCGAGGGCCACCTCGGCCTCGGGCTCGGCATCCACGGCGAGCCGGGCATCGAGGACGTCCCGCTCCTCCGTGCGACCGAACTCGCGTCGCTCCTCGTCGAGCGGCTGCTCGCGGACCGCCCGGACGCCGCCGGCACCCGGGTCGCGCCGATCCTGAACGGTCTCGGCGACACCAAGTACGAGGAGCTCTTCCTGCTCTGGGGCCGTGTGCTCCCGCTCCTGCAGGACGCCGGGATCGAGGTCGTCGAACCCGAGGTCGGTGAACTCGTCACGAGCCTCGACATGGGCGGCTGCTCGCTCACCCTGCAGTGGCTCGACGACGAGCTCGAGGCGCTGTGGAGGGCCGACGCGTACACGCCCGCGTACCGCAAGGTGGCGGCGCCGGTCGCGGCGCTCGTGCCGGCCGACGCCGTGGACGCAGCCGAGGACGAGGCGACGGTCGTGCCGGACGCGAGTGGCGCCTCCAGGCAGGCCGCGCAGACGGCGCGCGCCGCGATCGAGGCGATCGACGCGCTCCTGCGGGAGCACGAGGAAGAGCTCGGCCGCATCGACGCGGTCGCCGGGGACGGCGACCACGGACGCGGCATGGTGAAGGGGATCGGTGCGGCCCGCAAGGCGGTCGACCGGGCGGGCCAGGAGGCAGGGGTCGCCTTCGTCCTCGGACGCGCCGGTGACGCGTGGGCCGAGTTCGCGGGCGGCACCTCCGGGGTCCTGTGGGGTGCCGCGCTCGAGGCGTTCGGCCGGTCGCTCCGCGACGACCGCTCCGCGTACGAGGCGTCCGACGTCGTCGAGGCGGCGCAGGCGTTCGCGGACTCGATCGTGCACCTCGGCGGGGCGTCCCGCGGGGACAAGACGCTGCTCGACGCGCTGCTCCCGTTCGTCGACGACCTGCGGAGCGGCGTCGAGGCTGGCACGCCGCTCACCGAGGCGTGGCAGGCTGCCGCGCAGGTCGCGGTCACGGAAGCCGCTGCGACCGCAGACCTCAAGCCGAAGGTCGGGCGTGCCCGACCGCTGGCGGAGAAGAGCCTGGGGACACCCGACGCGGGTGCCACCTCGATGGGGATGATCCTCACGCGGGTCGGCGAGGTCCTCGCCACCCGTGCAGCAGACAAGGAAGGGACACACGCATGACGTACCGTCTCGTGGTCGGTTCGGACGACGCAGGGTTCGACTACAAGGAGATCATCAAGGCCGACCTGCTCGCCGATCCGCGGGTGGAGTCCGTGGTGGACGTGGGGGTCGACGCGGAGGGGCACACCGCCTACCCGCACGTCGCCGTCGACGCCGCACGGCTCGTCGCGAACGGCGAGGCGGACCGGGCGATCCTGATCTGCGGCACCGGACTCGGCGTCGCGATCAGCGCGAACAAGGTCCCCGGCATCCGGGCCGTCACCGCGCACGACTCGTTCAGCGTCGAGCGCTCGATCCTGTCCAACGACGCCCAGGTCCTCTGCATGGGCCAGCGCGTCGTCGGCGTCGAGGTCGCCCGGCGCATGGCGAAGGAGTGGCTCGGCTACGAGTTCGACCGCTCGTCCGCGAGCGCGTCGAAGGTCGCGGCGATCTGCGAGTACGACGGCAGCGCGCCGGCGGGCGTGGACGCGTCCGCTTAGCGCGCTCGCGTAGGGCGCTCCGAACCACGAATCCGACATCGAACGGGCCGCCGAGCCTGGTTCGATGTCGGATTCGTGGTTCGTCAGTGCGTGCGACCGCGCGCGGCCAACCGGTGCACGACGGCCTTCGTCGCCGCGTACAGCTCGCGGTAGTCGCGGTAGCCCGGCTCGTACGCCGCCGTCGCCGCGAGATCGGGCTCGATGCGCGCGGCCGGGGGGTTCCACGCGGTGACGTCCACGTCCTCGACGAGCCCGGCCGCGAGGAACGCCGACCCGTAGCACGCACCGATCGTCACGCTCGGGACCGTCTGCGGCAGCCCGGTGACGTCCGAGACGATCGTCGGCCAGAGCCGTCCGAGCAGCCCGCCGCCGGCGCCGACGAGCTCGTGGACCTCGACCCCGGCCTCGCGCAGCACCTCGACGTTGTGCCGCACCGCGTAGGCCGTCGCCTCGAGCGTCGCCCGGTACAGGTCACCGCGGGTGTGCCGCACCGTGAGGCCCGCGATCACCCCGCGTGCGTCCGGGTCCGCGATCGGGGTCCGCTCGCCCGCGAAGTACGGCAGCATCAGCAGGCCGTTCGCCCCGATGCCGGCGCAGCGGGCCTCCTCGAGCATCGTCGACCACTCGCCGTCGACGAGCCGCCGGAGCCAGTCGGTGATCGCCCCGGAGGTCGCCATCCCACCGGCGACGCTCGGCTGCCCCGGACGGGTCCCGACGGTGGTCCACATCCCCGGCACCGAGACCGGCTCGTCGGTCGGCGCGATCATGAACATCGTCGTCCCGTACTGCAGGAACATCCGCCCGGGCACGGCGGCTCCGACACTCACGCCCTCGGCCCAGGCGTCGATGGTCCCGGCCGTCACGGGGATGCCGACCGGGAGGCCCGTGGCCGCAGCCGCAGCGGCCGTCACGGTGCCGGCCCGGTCACCCGACCAGACCAGTCGCGGCATGGCGAGCCCCGGCGCGAGCCGTTCGCACCACGCGTCGATCCAGGTGTCCTCGTGCACGTCGTAGAGCGGTGTGCACTGGCTCGCCGAGTGGTGGTCGAGGACGTACTCCCCCGTCAGCAGCTCCACCACGCGTGACGACGGCATCGTGAACCGCGCCGCACGCGCCCACACGTCGGGTTCGTGCCGGGCGACCCAGGCGAGCTTGACCCCGGCCGCCTGCGTGCTGAGGGCGGAGCCGCACCGGGAACGCACCGCGTCCTCGCCGCCGAGCTCTGCCGTCACGGCGGGGAGCATCTCGGCCGTCCGGGTGTCGACGCCGTACAGGATCGCGGGCCGCAGCGGTTCCCCGGCGTCGTCGGTGAGGAGCACGCACGGGCCGATGCCGCTCACGCCGACGGCCTCGACCTCGGCGTCCGGCACCCGCTCGAGCAGCTCACAGGTCAGGGCGGTGAACTCGTCCCACCACACCGCGGCGTCCATCTCGACGAGCCCCTGCTCCGGCCGGTCGACCTCGTGCCGTCGTCCGACCTCGGCGATCACCGTGCCGTCGAACCGCGTGAGCAGCGCCTTCGTGCTCGACGTCCCGATGTCCAGACCGAGCACCGCCCGCATGCCGCCTCCTTCGCCGCCACCGACCCGCGTCGGTCGCCCCCGAGTCTACGAACGCCCAGCCCACTGTCGGCGGGCCGACGTACCGTACTGCCGACTCCGAATGCTCCACCGAGGGGAAACCGATGAAGAAGTCAGCCTGGCTGCCCGCCGTCATCGCACCGGTCGTCGTCGCCGGCGCCGTCGCTGCGCCGATGATCGCGAACGCGTCGAGCGACCCGGTCGCGGGGACGAACCCGAGCGCGGCGGACGTCATCGCCAGCATCGCGGGGTCGTCCGACGCGAAGTACTCCGGCAAGCTCGTGCAGACGAGCGACCTCGGCCTGCCGGAGCTCCCGACCGGGTCCGGCGGCTCCTCGCTCGAGGGCGACGCCTCGGACGCGCTCGGCCTCCTCACCTCGTCTCACACGGCCCGCGTCTACGTCGACGGCCCCGACAAGCAGCGCGTCCAGCTGACGCAGCAGCTCGCCGAGCAGGACCTCGTCCGGAACGGGTCCGACGTCTGGACCTGGGACTCGAAGGAGCGCACGGCGACGCACGTCACCCTCCCGAAGGACGCCCGGACGCCGGAGTCCGGCGCCGCGACGCCGTCCGACATCGCGAAGCAGGCTATCGACGCGATCACGCCGAGCACCACGGTGTCGAAGCCGAAGGACGTCCGGGTCGCCGGCCACGACGCCTGGCAGATCACCCTCACGCCGAAGTCGACGGGCACGCTCGTCGGGTCCGTGCACCTGGCGGTCGACCAGCAGACCGGCCTCCCGCTGCGCGCCACGATCGAGGCGAAGGGCCAGTCCGACCCCGCCGTCGAGGTCAGCTTCACGAGCCTGCAGTACGGCGCGCCGGCCGCACGCCTGTTCGACTTCACGCCGCCCACGGGCGCGACGGTCGAGACGAAGGACCTCTCCGACGCGGCAGCCCACGGCACGGGCGACGCGCAGCACCGACACGGACGCACCGGCGACGAGCCGACGGTCACGGGGACGGGCTGGAGCACCATCGCCGAACTGCCGAAGGGCTCGGTCGACCAGACCGCGCTCGGCGACGACGCCAGCGGGCTGCTCGACCAGCTGACCCGTTCGGTCGACGGCGGTCGCGCGGTGCAGACCTCGCTCGTCTCGGTCTACCTCACCGACGACGGCCGGGTCCTCGCGGGCGCGGTCCCGGTGTCGGCGCTGGTCGCCGCAGCCGAGTGAGCGCGCCCGACACAGCCCTCGCGATCCGCACCACCGGCTTGGCGAAGGTCTTCCGCAAGCAGCGCGCGGTCGACGGGATCGACCTCGCCGTCCCGCGCGGCGCGGTGTTCGGCTTCCTCGGGCCGAACGGCTCCGGCAAGACGACGACGATCCGCATGCTCCTCGGGCTCTCCAGCGCGACGGGCGGCACGATCGAGGTGCTCGGCGAACCGATGCCGAAGGCCCTCCACGACGTCCTGCCGCGCGTCGGTGCCCTCGTCGAGGGTCCGGCGTTCTACCCGTACCTCTCCGGCCGCGCGAACCTGTTCCGGTTCGACGCCGCCGACCCCACCTCCGACCCACGGACCCGCAAGACCCGGGTGGCGAGCGCACTCGACCGCGTCGGGCTCTCGCACGCGGCCGACAAGAAGGCGCACGCGTACTCGCTCGGCATGAAGCAGCGGCTCGGGCTCGCGAACGCCCTGCTCGCCCCGCGGGACCTCCTCGTGCTCGACGAACCGACGAACGGCCTCGACCCCCAGGGCACGCGCGAGGTCCGCAACCTCATCCGCTCCCTCGCCGACGACGGCACGACCGTGTTCGTCTCGAGCCACCTGCTCGCCGAGATCGAGCAGGTGTGCACGCACGCCGCCGTGATGCGGACCGGCAAGCTCGTCGCGCAGGGGCCGCTCGACGAGCTCCGCGCTGCCGGTGCCCGGACGGTCACGGTCCGGACGCCCGACCTCGGGCAGGCCGGCACCGTGCTGAGCCGTCTCGGCCTGACCCCGCGGCACGAGGGCGGTGCCGACGTCCTCGTGGCCGATCTGCCACCAGAGGTCCTGCCCGAGACCATCACGACCGAGCTCGTCCGCGCCGACGTCCGGGTGCGCGGGCTCACCGTCGGCGGCGGCACCCTCGAAGACCTCTTCGTCGCCCTCACCGGAGAGGGCTTCGATGTCGCAGCCTGACGCCGCCACCGTGCCGACGGACGACCCGCAGTCGCACGACGTCCGCGCCTCCCCGCGTCCCCGCCAGCGCCCCTTCGCACTCCTCGGGTCCGAGCTCGCCCTCGTCTTCCGACGCCGCCGCACGTGGGCGATGCTCGGGGCGCTCGCCCTCGTGCCGATCCTCATCGCCGTCGCCGTCCGGCTCACGACCGGCGACGACTCGGGCGGTCCCGCGTTCCTCGGCGACATCACGAACAACGGGCTGTTCGTGGCGTTCACCGCGCTGACCGTGTCGATCCCGCTGTTCCTGCCGCTCACCGTGGGCGTGGTCGCGGGTGACACCGTCGCGGGCGAGGCCAGCCACGGCACCATCCGCTACCTGCTCGTGGCCCCGACCGGCCGCGTGCGGTTCATCCTCGTCAAGTACGCGGGGGCGGTGGCGTTCTGCCTCGCCGCGACGCTCCTCATCGTCCTGGTCGGGGCCGCGATCGGCGCCGTGCTGTTCCCGATCGGCCCGGTGACCCTGCTCTCGGGTACGCAGGTCGACGGCTGGTCCTACGCCGGCCGGGCCGTGCTGCTCGCGCTCTACGTGACGCTGTCGATGCTCGGGCTGTCGGCGATCGGGCTGTTCGTCTCGACCCTGACGAGCGTGCCGGTCGGTGCGATGGCCGCGACGGTGGTGCTCGCCGGGGCGTCCCAGGTGCTCGACCAGCTGCCGCAGCTCGACTGGCTGCACCCGTACCTGTTCTCGCACCAGTGGCTCGGGTTCGGCGACCTGCTCCGCGACCCGATCGCGTTCGACTCGTTCGGGTCGAACGCCGTGCTCCAGCTCGGCTACGTCGTCGTCTTCGGCGCGCTGGCGTACAGCCGGTTCACCACGAAGGACGTCCTGAGCTAGGCGCTCGGGTTAGCCGACCCGCCCGCCATCGTCTCGGAGTCGTTCCCCCGCGCGTCGGCGTACCGGTCGCGCAGGTCCCGGGCCTTCTCCGAGCGGTACCAGTCCATCCGTGCACCGGTCTCGACGGTCTGCATCCCGATCACGACCTTGCCGCGGGACTTCATCTCGGCGAGGTCCTCGTACGCCTCGACGATGTACTCGAACGGGTAGAACCCGGAGATGAGCACCTGCACGCGACGGTCCTGCACGGCCTTCGCGAGGAGGGTCAGGAGCTCCCGGGTCTCCTCGTCCTCGGCCGGCGCCCGCAGGAACCGGATCTCGATGTCGCGCCGCGCCTCGGACGACACGAACCGCCCCGGTGCGACGCCGAGGCGTTCCGCGAGTTCCTCGGCCCGGCTCTCGCCGTGGTTGTCGATGAACGCGGTGATCGGGCGGCCGTCCGCGATCGCACGGATGCGTTCCTCCTCGCCCTCGCCGTACACGACGGGCAGGGTGCCGATCTGGCGGAGGTAGTCGTGGTTGCGCGCACTGCCGAGCGCGATGACGGTCGCCCCGGCGTCGTGCGCGAGCTGGCACTCGATGTGCCCGACGCCGCCGGCCGCGGCGGTGATGACGACGGTGTCCTCCGGTCCGAGCTTGAGGCTGCGGACGACCGACACCGCGGTGCACCCGGCCAGGTAGAGGCCGCCGGCGACCTCCCAGCCGACGTGCTCCGGCTTCTTGATGACGGCAGCGCGCGGCACGACGAGCCAGGTGGCGTGCGACCCGCCGTTCGGTGCGTGCCCCATCACCTCGTCGCCGACGCGCAGGTCCTTGACCCCGTCGCCGCGTGCCCGGACGATGCCGGCGAAGTCGACGCCCTGACGAGCCGGGAACGTGAGCTCGATGTGGTCCTGGAGCTTGCCCTCCCGCAGGAACCGTTCGATGTGGTTGAGCCCCGCCGCGACGATCTCGACGACGATCTCGCCGGGACCCGCCTCCGGGCGTTCCTGCGGGACGAGCTCGACGACGTCGAAGTCGCCGTACCGGTCGTACTGCACTGCACTGCCGATCCGCATGGGGTGCTCCTTCGCTCCAGGTGTGCCACCGGCCTACTCGGAGTTCCCGACTGCAACCCGAACGCGCGGGGTACCGGCGTCCGCACACGACGGACGGGAGGGACGGTGCGGGCCCGCACCGTCCCTCCCGTCCGACGAACCGCGCGTCTACTGCCCGGTGGACGCCTCGATGACGCGCGCCACGGTGTCCGCGTCGAGCGCGAACGCGAGCGGGTCCGCGTCCGGGCGCGGCACGCGGACCGGGGTCGACCAGACCGAGCCGTCCTCGGCGACGTCGACGACGAGCGCTCCGGAGTCGACGTACGCGGACTCCTCCTCGTAGGCGCCGGTGACGTCGGTGTCGTTCGCGACACCGGGCGCGACGAGCACGGGCACGCCCGCGAGGGTCCCGGCGAAGTGGTGGTGGTAGTGGCCGGCGAGCACGACCCGGACGTCGGAGCCGCGGATCGCGTCGGCGAGTGCCTCCGGGTTGCGGAGTCGCAGGGCCTCGTGCAGCGCGGTCGGTGCCGGCAGCGGCGGGTGGTGCAGCACGACGACGGTGCCGTGCGGCGCGTGGTCGCCGGCGAGCGCGGCGCGGAGTCGTTCGAGCGACGCCTCGGCGATCTCGCCGTAGCCGACCCCGGGGACGCTCGTGTCGACCGTGACGATCCGCCGACCCGCGACGAGGGACTGCCCCCAGACCGGCACGGTCGGCGGGTGGTACTCCATGGTGTGCATGAGCGGCCGGCCGCCCTCGCCGAGGACGTGGCCGTTCGCGAGGACCTGTCGGAACCCCTCGCGGAGGTCGTGGTTGCCCGGGACGGTGACGAGCGCCGCACCGTGGCGTTCCGCCCAGCCGCCGACGCGCTCGAGCACCGCGGCGTACGACTCCGGAGTGCCGTCCTCGGACACGTCGCCGGACACCACCACGAGCCCGATCCCCGGGACGCCGTCGACCCGGGCGAGCACGCCCTCGAGCGCGGCGGTCGTGTCGACGGACCCCTGGTGCAGGGCACCGTCGCCCGTGAGGTGGGTGTCGGACAGGTGGAGGACGCGGAGGGTCCCGGCTGCGGGCTGCTGCATGGCCCCACGGTAGCGAGGGTGCCTTGCAGTCCCCGGTGCCCCGCGGGCGTCGTTCGGTGAGCAGGAATGGTCGGGTCCGGCGACGGGACCCGACCATTCCTGCTCACGATGCGCCCGACGCGAGCTGGTCCTCGAGGTTGAAGACCTCCGGCAGCACGCGCGCCGCCTGGTCCGCCCGCCCGGCCGCGCCGTCGAACAGGTCCTGCATGTGCGCCTCCCACGCGGCGGCCACCTCGGACGCGGCGAGCGACGCGTCGGCATCCGCCACCGAGTCCGTCTCGTAGTACCCGATGAGCAGGCCGTCGTCGTCGAGGAACAGCGAGTAGTTCCGACGTCCCGCGGCCGCGATCGCCCGCAGCATCGCCGGCCAGACCGCGGCGTGCCGCTCGCGGTAGGCGTCGAGGTGCTCGGTCCCCACCTGCAGGCGGAAGCAGACGCGGGTCACGTGATCCGCGCCTCCAGTGCCGTCCGGGAGGCGCGGATCACGCTGGTCCGCGTCGCTCACCGTGGCGTCCGCTCGTCTCGCGCACCCCGCAGCGCCTGCTGGCGCGCGGCGTGCTCCTCGGGCGTGCGGACCGTGCCGGTCGCGCTGGTGACGGTGCCGTAGCGTTCGGCCTCGATCTCCTCGAGGGTCTTGCCCTGCGTCCGCGGCGCCCAGATCGTCCCGATCAGGAACGACAGCGCGAGCAGACCGAGGATGAGCCCGCCGAGTGCACGGAGCCCGATGTCGGAGAGCAGGAGCGGGAACCAGATGCTCAGCAGCCCGACCATGACCCGCGCGGCGAGGAACAGGACGCCCTGCGCGCTCGCCCGGTACCGGGTGGCGAACAGCTCGCTCGTCCAGAGCCCGTAGAACGCCTGCGCGCCGATGCCCGACGAGATGCCCCACGCGATCGCGAAGAACAGCAGCGTGCCGAGGTTCGCGGGCGCGTAGATGAGGACGGCCCAGGCGACGACCGCGAGCGCGGCGCCGATCGCGTAGAGCAGCCTCCGGCTCATCCGGTCGGCGAAGCGCATGAACCCGAAGTACGTCGCGGCGACGGTGCAGCCCCACACGAGGATCTGCAGCCCGTACTGCTCGGTGACGCTCGTCACGCCGGTGGCGGAGTAGACGCGGGGCTGGAAGATGCCGGCCTGCCCGGCCACGGTGTTCCAGAGCGCGTAGACGCCGAACAGGAACAGCATCGCGGTCAGGTTCTTGCGGCGGCTGAACAGCTGGGTGAAGCCGTGGAAGAAGTTCGCGGAGCCGGTGGCCGCGCGCTCGTCCTTCCAGATCGTGGACTCGGGCAGGCCGCGTCGCAGCCACCACACGATCGCGGCGACGACGAACAGGTGCGCGAAGATCAGGCGGCTGCCGAGGAGCCCGAGCGGCGCGGCGGCGATGGCCAGGGCGAAGCCGACCATGGGGCCGATCGACCAGGCGAGCTGCGCGGTCCCGACGTGGGCAGCGCGCTTGTCGGCCGGGGCCTGCTCGGCGATGTAGGTCCAGCTCGCGGGGACGCCCGCACCGACCGCGATGCCGGTGAGGATGAACCCGACGAGGAGCATGCCGTAGCTGCCGGCGAACACCGCGAGCAGGATCCCGAGCATGTAGAGCAGCAGGTCGTAGGTGTAGATGAACTTCCGGCCGTAGCGGTCGCACAGGGGTCCGCCGACGATGGCACCGGCCGCTGCGCCGAACGCGTTCGCGGACAGGCTGGCGAGGAGCCCGACCTGCAGGTCCCCGACGTGGAACTGCGCCTGCCACAGGCTGAGGCTCGTGGCGATCGCGATGATCGACCCCGACTCGATGTAGTTCGACATGGCGACCGAGATCGTCGCCTTCCAGCCCGTGGTGTTGCGGGCTCCGATACGGACCGCCATTGGTCCTCCGTTCGCGTGTTCGTCAGTGAATCGTTTCAACGGTGCTGCGGAGACGGTACTCGTCGTTCGGCCGGAGGGCAAGTCGCTCCACCGGAACGCCCGCCCCGATGCCAGGATGACCCCATGGCAGTGAGCGTTCGGGACGTCGCAGCGCTCGCCGGCGTGTCACTCGGCACCGTCTCGAACGTGCTGAACCGTCCCGACAAGGTGGCACCGGGGACCGTCGAACGCGTGCAGTCCGCGATCGCCGAACTCGGGTTCGTCCGCAACGACTCCGCCCGCCAGCTCCGCGCCGGCCGCAGCTCGACCGTCGGGCTCATCGTGCTCGACGGCGGGAACCCGTTCTTCACCGACGTCGCCCGCGGCGCCGAGGACGCGGCCATGCAGAAGGGCCTGGCCGTCCTCGTCGGGAACTCCGACGAGTCGGTCGACCGCGAGCACACCTACGTCGACCTCTTCGAGGAGCGCCGCGTCGCCGGACTCCTCATCTCCCCCGCCGGGGACGACCTCGGCCGCCTCGAGCGCCTGCGCGACCAGGGCACCGCCGTGGTCCTCGTGGACCGCCGCGCCGACGACGAGCACTTCGCGTCCGTCTCCGTCGACGACGTCGCCGGAGGCCGCATCGCCGTCACGCACCTCACCGCGATCGGACGCCGGCGGATCGCCTTCGTCGGCGGCCCGTTCGGCATCCGGCAGGTCACCGACCGCCACTCCGGCGCGGTCGCCGCGGCCGAGGCGGCGGGTGCGGCGCTCGAGGTGATCCCGACCACGTCGCTCTCCGTCCTCGAGGGTCGGCGCGTCGGCGAGGAGATCCAGACCCGCCCGGCCGCCGACCGCCCGGACGCGGTGTTCGCGGCGAACGACCTGCTCGCCGTCGGCCTCGAACAGGCGTTCATCATGCGCGGGTCGATCCGGGTTCCGGAGGAGATCGCGATCGTCGGGTACGACGACATCGCGTTCGCCGAGGCCGCGGTCGTCCCGCTCACCTCGGTGCGGCAGCCGGCGCAGGACCTCGGGCGGCGGGCGATCGAGCTGCTGCTCGCCCAGGTGGACCAGGGGCAGGGCACGGACCAGCTGCACGTGGAGTTCACGCCCGAGCTCGTCGTGCGGCAGTCCACCGTCGCCGAGCGCTGAAGTGCGCTGCGCGCTGCGCGCTTCGCCGCGCGCCCGTGATCGTGCCGCCGGAGCGACAGGACACAGGCATGCCGTGGCGTCCGTGACGGCAGAGCGACAGACCCCAGGCAACCGTTCGCGGCACACCGTCGCTTTGGCGAACGGGGCGGCGAGCCGCGTCGGACGGGAGGCGCGGGTCGGCGCCGCACCGCGCCTCCAGTCACGGCCGTCGCCCCGCTGGCGCGGTGCGCCGGAACCGGCTGGTGGGGCCCACCTCGCGTCCGGCGGATGGCCGGGAGGGCGCGCCGGTCCGCCGTCCTGTCCGGCGGATGGCCGGGAGGGCGCGCCGGTCCGCCTACGATCGGAGCATGGTGCATGTCCCCCGGCGCGACGGACCGCCGAGCGTGCACCACGTCGCCGCTCGGGCGGGCGTCTCGCTCGCGACGGTCTCGAACGTGCTGAACCACCCGGAACGCGTGGCCGACGCGACCGCAGCGCGGGTCCGTGCCGCGATCACCGACCTCGGGTACACGCCGAACCGCAACGCGCGGGCACTCGCCTCGGGGAGCACGCGGGCGATCGGGCTCGTCGTGATGTCCCTCCGCAACTCCCTGTTCAGCGACATGGTGAACGGTGCGCAGCTCGCCGCGCGTGAGCGTGGGCTGACCCTGCTCATCACGAGCAGCGAGGACGACCTGCAGGCGCAGGGTGAGCACCTCGCGTTCCTCGAGAGCGCACGTGTGTCGGGGATCCTGCTCGCCCCGATGACCCAGTCCCGCGAGCAGGTCGAGACCACGCGGCGGCACGGGCGACCGGTGGTCTACGTGAACTTCGAGCCGACCGAGGTCGATGCGTGCTCGGTGGTGGTGGACAACGAGCAAGCGGCGTTCCTCGCGACGGAGCACCTCATCGAGCGCGGCTGCCGACGCATCGGGTTCGTCAGCGCCCGCGCGGAGCTGCAGCCCGTCGAACGTCGGCGGGCTGGGGTGCGCCGTGCGGTCGCCGCCCACCCCGAGGTCACGCTCGTCGACATCGACGCGGGAGACATCGACCCTCCCGGCGGGACCGACGCCGGTGCACGCATCGCCGCCATGCCGGTGGACGAGCGGCCGGACGGCATCCTCGGCGTGACGGACCTGCTGGCGATGGCGGTCGTGTCCGAACTGCGCGCGGCGGGGATCCGGGTGCCGGAGGACATCCCGGTGTCGGGCTGCGACCACAACTCGGTCGCGTGGGGCGGCGCCGTGCCGCTGACGTCGGTGACGATGCACGGGTCGGAGATGGGCGCGGCGGCGGTCGAGCTCATGCTGGCCGAACTCGACGAGGACCCCGCGGAGCACGTGCACCGGACGGTGGTGCTCGGGAGCGAGCTGGTGCCGCGCGAGAGCACCCTCGGGCGGGCGGGGGCGGCCGAGGTGGCTGCCCGGACGGCGCCGAGCGACCCGAGGCGTACCGAGGCCTGAGCGGGGCGCGCGCGGCGCTCGGCGTTCGGCGTTCGGCGTTCCCGAGTCTCGCGGAGGCGGACAGTTTCGCGGGCGCGGAGCCGCGAAAGTGTCCGCCGAGGCGAGTCTCGCGCGGTGGCCCGCGCGCGCGAGGTTTCGCGCTGAGCGACACCTCACGCGCCGCCGGCCCCGTGAACTGTCGGCCAGCGCGAAAACTCGCGACCACCCCGCCTAGCGCGCCCCGCCCGCCGGCCCGCCCCGCGCCTCCCGGCCCCAGCGGCCGGCGGGACCGCGCACTTGGGTAACGAATCAGGATCGGTGATTGACACGCTTCAATCCGCATGGTTCCATTCCGATTGAAACGTTCTAAACAGCACCACCGGGAACCGCATCGGCGCGGTGACCGGGTCCGTTTCACCCGGGTTCCCCCAGTCCCGGGCCTTACGAGGAGGTAAGGAATGTCCGCTCGTCCCCTGACCACCAGGTTGCTCGCCATCGGCGGCGCCGCGGTCCTCATCGGCAGCCTGGCCGCGTGCTCGTCGGGCGGCTCCGCCGACACCGGCAGCGGCGGCGGCAAGGTCACGATCACGTACCTCGCCGACAACGCCGAGGCCACCGCCGCCACCGCGAAGCCGCTCATCGCCGCGTTCGAGAAGGCGAACCCCGACATCACCGTCAAGTTCGACACGAAGCCGCAGGGCACCGACGGCGACAACCTGGTGAAGACCCGGCTGTCGACCGGCGAGATGGCCGACGTCTTCAACTACAACTCCGGCTCGCTCATGCAGGCGCTCAACCCGGACAACACGCTCGTCGACCTCTCGAAGGAGAGCTGGGCGAAGGACGTCGACCCGCAGTTCACCAAGGTCGTCAGCACCGACAAGGGCATGTACGGCGCACCGTTCGGCACCAGCTTCGGCGGCGCCGTCCTCTACAACAAGAAGGTCTACGCGGACCTCGGCCTGAGCGTCCCGACCACGTGGGCGGACTTCATCAGCAACAGCGAAAAGATCAAGGACGCCGGCATCGCGCCGATCATCCAGACCTACGGCGACACCTGGACCAGCCAGCTGTTCGTCCTCGGCGACTTCGCGAACATCACCGCGCAGCAGAAGAACTGGGCGACGCAGTACACGAAGCACAAGGAGTCCTACGCGGAGCAGCCGGCACTGGCCGGGTTCCAGCACCTCCAGGAGGGCAAGGACAAGGACCTCTACAACGAGGACTACGCGTCCGCCACGCAGGCGAACGGCCTGAAGATGCTCGCCGAGGGCAAGGGTGCCCAGTACCCGATGCTGACCAACGCGATCTCGGCGATCCAGCAGGACTCGCCCGACGCGGTGAACGACATCGGTGCCTTCGCCCTCCCGGCGGAGAACGCGGACGACACGAACCTCACCATCTGGGAGCCGAACGGCCTCTACATCCCGAAGACGACCACGGGTGACAAGCTCGCGGCCGCCAAGAAGTTCGTCGCCTTCGCGAACTCGTCCGAGGGCTGCAAGGTGCAGAACGACACCGGCACCCCCGGTGGCCCGTACGTCATCTCGACCTGCACCCTGCCCGACTCCGTCCCGCCGATGATCGGCGACCTGCAGAAGTACCTCGACGACGGCAAGGCGAGCCCGGCACTCGAGTTCCTCTCCCCGATCAAGGGCCCGAACCTCGAGAAGATCTGCGTGCAGGTCGGCTCGGGCATCACGAACGCGGCGAAGGGCGCTGACCAGTACGACGACGACGTCGTCCAGCAGGCCCAGCAGCTCGGCATCAAGGGCTGGTGATCCGGTGACCGCGACCCTCACGACGGCGGTGGCCCCGCCGCAGACCACGAAGGCAGGCCCCGGGCCGGCACGGCGCCGCATGCGCTCGTTCTACCCGGCCTGGTTCTTCATCCCGGCGATCGCGCTCTACGTCGTGTTCTTCGCGGTCCCGACCTTCGCGGGGTTCTACTTCTCGCTCACCCGCTGGACGCTGTTCGACCAGACCTTCATCGGCTTCGACAACTTCGTCCGGTTCTTCCAGGACCCGCAGCTCGTCTCCGGGTTCGTGCACACGTTCGAGTACGGGTTCGTGACGAGCGCGGCGAAGGTGGTCCTCGGACTCGCCCTCGCCCTGCTCCTCACGAGCCCCGTGCTCGGGCGCGGGTACCTCCGAGCGGTGGTGTTCTTCCCCGTGCTGGTGTCGACCATCGGCATCGGCATCACGTTCAAGGCGCTGATGGACCCCTTCCACGGGATCATCAACGGCGCCCTCGGGGCAGTCGGCCTCCCCACACCTGGATGGCTGACCGACCCGGCCCTCGCCCTCTGGAGCGTCGCCGCGGTGGACGTCTGGAAGGGCGTCGGCATCGCGACGCTCATCTTCATCGCCGGCATCGTGGCGATCCCCCAGGAGTACTTCGAGGCCGCCCGGGTCGACGGCGCCAGCGCGTGGACGATCTTCAAGAACATCACGCTGCCGCTGTCCCGCCCGGCGATGGGGACGGTCATCATCCTGTCGCTCATCGGCGGCCTGCGGTCGTTCGACCTCATCTGGGCGATGACCGGCGGCGGACCCGGCTTCACGAGCGACGTCATCGCGAGCGTGATCTACAAGCAGTACCAGGCCGGGTTCTACGGGCTGTCGACCGCCGGCAACGTCGTGTTGTTCATCGTGGTCACGGCGATCATGGTCCCGATCTCCTGGCTCATCAACCGCAAGGAGGCGGACCTGTGACCGCGATCACCACCGGCCGACGCGCCGGCGCCGCGAAGACGCCCACCCCGCGCCGACGAAGCCCGCACACCGCACGCAAGTGGGTCATCGGCATCGTCGCGATCGTCGTCAGCTTCGTGGTCTTCCTCGTGCCGTTCGTCTTCGTCCTGCTGCAGGCCGCGAAGAGCCCGGCCGAGGCCAACCAGCTCGGCTTCAGCCTGCCGACCCAGTGGCAGCTGTGGCAGAACCTCGTGGCGGTCATGCAGACCGGCGACGGCGGGATCCTGCGCTCGTTCCTGAACAGCGCCGTGCTCACCGTGGGGAGCGTCATCATCATGGTGGTGTTCTCCGCGATGGTCGGCTACGTCCTGCAACGGCGGCCGAGCAAGTGGAACGGTCTGATCAACTTCTTCGTCCTGGCCGGCCTCATCGTCCCGCCCGCGATCGTCCCGACGATCTGGGTGCTGCAGGGGCTCAACCTGTTCAAGACCATGGGCGGGATGATCCTCATCGAGGCGACCTTCGGCCTCTCGTTCTGCATCCTGCTCTTCCGGGCGTTCGTCGCGACGATCCCCAAGGAGCTCGACGAGGCAGCCGTGCTCGACGGCGCCGGTCCGATCCGCCTGTTCTTCGGGGTCGTCCTGCCGCTGCTCAAGCCGGTCATCATCACGGTCGTGCTCGTGCAGTCCGTGACCGTGTTCAACGACTTCACGAACCCGCTGTACTTCCTGCCGGGTTCGGAGAACGCGACGGTGCAGCAGACGCTGTACACGTTCCAGAGCCAGTCGGTCAGCCAGCTGAACCTGCTGTTCACGGACGTGCTGCTCATCACGATCCCGCCGCTGATCCTCTACATCTTCTTCAACCGTCAGATCGTCGCCGGCATGACGAGCGGCGCCGTCAAGGGCTGACGCCCGATCCACGGCCTGGAGGCGCGACCCGCCTCCACCACCCCGCCCCCGCGGGCGGGTGGCCGGGCCCACGACCCCCGCACCGGTCGACGACGACCGGTCGCGTGAAAGGACACACCACATGACCGCCTGGACAGCACCGTTCATCGCGAGCGACGCCGACCTCGGGAGCGCACCGATCCTGCGCCGGGAGTTCACCCTCGACGACGGCCACGGCGCCGTGACGAGCGCGACCCTCGACGTCAGCGCCCTCGGCGTCGTCGAGGCCTGGCTCGGCGGGCAGCGCGTCTCCGACCACCTGCTCGAACCGGGGTGGACGAGCTACGAGTGGCGCGTCCGCGTCGTCTCGCACGACGTCACGGCACACCTCACCGACGCCGAGCCGGGCGGCGCCGCCGTCCTCGCGCTCGTCCTCGGCAAGGGCTGGGCCGCCGGACGCCTCGCCTGGGGCGGCGGTGGCGGCTGGTACGCCGACGAGGTCGCCGGGTTCGCCGAACTCCGCGTCACCTTCGCTGACGGCCACGAGCAGCTCGTCGCGACCGACACCGACTGGCAGGCGCTGTCGAGTGCGATCACGGCCGACCAGCTCTACGACGGCGAGGACGTCGATGCCCGCCTGCGCGACGGCTCCTTCCTCACGCCCGGTGACGTGACGGTGCCGAGTGTGGACGGACACGAGGGCCGCACGAGCACGGTGCACACGGTGGACCTCGGGGAGCGCGAGCTCGTCGCCGACACCGTGCCGCCCGTCCGACCGCTCGCCGAGATCGCCCCGGTCGAGGTCTGGACGAGCCCCGCCGGCGCCACGCTGGTCGACTTCGGCGTGAACCTCGTCGGCTGGATCCGGGTGACCGCGTCCGGCCCGGCGGGGACGGTCCTGACCCTGCAGCACGCCGAGGTCCTCGAGCACGACGAGCTCGGCACGCGCCCCCTGCGCACCGCGAAGGCCACCGACCACTTCACCCTCAGCGGGGACGGCCAGGACGTCTTCGAGCCGCGCTTCACGTTCCACGGCTTCCGGTACGCCCAGGTCGACGGGTGGCCCGGCACGCTCGACGAGCTCCGCACCGCCCTCACCGCGGTGCAGGTCGGGTCGGACCTCCCCCGCACCGGCACGTTCGAGTCGAGCCACGAGCTGCTGAACACCTTCCACGACAACGTGGTGCGAGGCATGCAGGGCAACTTCCTCAGCGTGCCGACCGACTGCCCGCAGCGCGACGAACGACTCGGGTGGACCGGCGACATCGCGGCGTTCGCGCCGACGGCCTCGTACCTCTTCGACACGCGGGCGTTCCTCGGCGACTGGCTCCGCGACGTGTGGCTCGAGCAGCAGCACGCCGACGGCATCATCCCCTTCGTCGTGCCGGACGTGCTGAAGTACTCGCCCGCCGAGGACTTCGGCAAGCCCGACGCCACCGCAGTCTGGTCGGACGCCGGGGTGTGGGTGCCCTGGACGCTCTACCAGGCGTACGGCGACACCGCGGTGCTCGAGGAGCAGTTCCCGTCCATGGCCGCGCACCTCCGGCGGATCCGCGACCACCTCTCCCCCGAGGACCTGTGGGACACCGTGTTCCAGTTCGGCGACTGGCTGGACCCGGACGCCCCGCCGGAGGACCCCGCGGCGGCGAAGGCCGACAAGGGCGTCGTCGCGACGATCTGCGCGTACCGGTCCGCCACCATCGCGGCGGACGCGGCCGAGCTGTTGGGCGGCCACGAGGCGGAGGCGAGCGAGTTCCGGGAACTCGCGTCGCGCCTCCAGGCCGGCTTCCGGACCCACTACCTGCAGGACGACGGTCGGATCCTGTCCGACTGCACGACCGTGTACACGCTCGCGATCGTGTTCGGGATCCTGTCCGAGGCGGAGCGGGCCACGGCCGGCGACCGTCTGGCGGAGCTCGTCGAGCAGTCCGGGTACCGGATCTCGACGGGCTTCGCCGGGACGCCGTTCATCACGGATGCGCTGACGCAGACCGGACACCTCGAGGACGCGTACCGGCTGCTGCTGCAGACCGAGTGCCCGTCGTGGCTGTACCCGGTGACGATGGGCGCGACGACGGTGTGGGAGCGGTGGGACTCGATGCTCCCGGACGGCACGATCAACCCGGGCCAGATGACGTCGTTCAACCACTACGCGCTCGGTGCCGTGGCGGACTGGATGCACCGCGTGGTCGGTGGTCTCGCGCCGTTGACGCCCGGGTACGAGTCGGTGCTCGTGGCGCCGCAGCCCGGAGGCGGTCTCACGTGGGCGTCGACCTCGCTCGACACCGTGCACGGGCACGTCGCCGTGCGGTGGGAGCTCGTCGACGGGGAGCTGCTCGTGCGGGTGACCGTGCCCGAGGGCGTCACCGCGGTGGTGCGGCTGCCGGGTGCTGCGGAGCAGCGCGTGTCGGGAGGCACGCACGAGCTGCGCGCGCCGGCCGCGGTCCCCGCGGGGTAGCGGCCGCCGCGGGGCGGCGCACAACCAAAGTCACGTTGCGCCGCGCGATCGCGCGGTTCGAACGCACTGTGGTTGTGCAGCACCGCCCCGAACCGCCACCACGGAGCGCGCGACCACACCCCGGCTTGCGCGAACCCCGCGCAGCACGTACCGTATGAAACGATTCAATCGACACGAGGAAGTGACACGATGACATCAGCGAACTTCAGCTCCGTCGCCGACCAGCTGGCCCGGCAGGCGATCGAGCTCCCGAGCTGGGCGTTCGGCAACTCCGGCACCCGCTTCAAGGTGTTCGGGACCCCCGGCACCCCGCGCGACCCCTACGAGAAGATCGCCGACGCCGCCCAGGTCCACCGGTACACCGGGCTCGCACCGACCGTCGCGCTCCACATCCCGTGGGACCTCGTCGACGACTTCGCCGACCTGAAGCGCCACGCGGAAGAGCACGGCGTCTCCCTCGGCACCGTCAACTCGAACACGTTCCAGGACGACGACTACAAGTTCGGCGCCCTGACCCACGTCGACGAGACGATCCGGCAGAAGGCGATCGACCACCACCTGCGCTGCATCGACGTGATGGACGCCACGGGTTCCCGCGACCTGAAGATCTGGCTCGCCGAGGGCTCGAACTACCCCGGCCAGGAGGACATGCGCTCCCGCCAGGACCGCCTCCACGACTCGCTGACCACGATCTACGACCGACTCGGCCCGGACCAGCGCCTCGTGCTCGAGTACAAGTTCTTCGAGCCGTCGTTCTACCACACGGACGTCCCGGACTGGGGCACGAGCTACGTGCAGACGGCGGCGCTCGGCGAGAAGGCCATGGTCTGCCTCGACACCGGCCACCACGCCCCCGGCACGAACATCGAGTTCATCGTCATGCAGCTCCTCCGCCTCGGCAAGCTCGGCAGCTTCGACTTCAACTCGCGCTTCTACGCCGACGACGACCTCATCGTGGGCGCCGCCGACCCGTTCCAGCTGTTCCGCATCCTCGTCGAGGTCATCCGCGGCGGCGGCTACGACAACCCCGACGTCGCGTTCATGCTCGACCAGTGCCACAACATCGAGGACAAGATCCCCGGGCAGATCCGCTCGGTGCTCAACGTCCAGGAGATGACGGCCCGAGCACTGCTCCTCGACCGCGTCGCACTGACCGCCGCCCAGGAGGCGCACGACGTCCTCGGCGCGAACGAGATCTTCATGGACGCGTACCAGACCGACGTCCGCGCCGACCTCGCCGCGTGGCGCGAATCCCGCGGTCTCCCTGCGAACCCGATGCGCGCCTACCTCGACTCCGGTTACCAGCGGCAGATCGCCGAGGACCGGGTCGGCGGCGTCCAGGCCGGCTGGGGCGCGTAGACATCATGACAAGCACAGGACTGGAGGCACGGGTGGACCCCGCAACGCACGGCACCGACGCAGACACCACGATCAGTGCGCTCGTCGCACGTTCGAACGCGCTCGGCTCGGATCCGCGGATCACGAACTACGCGGGCGGCAACACCTCCGCCAAGGGCACCGACACCGACCCGGTCACGGGCGAACCGGTGGAGCTGCTCTGGGTGAAGGGCTCCGGGGGCGACCTCGGCACCCTCACCCCGGCGGGCCTCGCAGTCCTGCGCGTCGACCGGGTCCGCGCACTGCAGGACGTCTACCCCGGCGTGGAGCGCGAGGACGAGATGGTCGCCGCGTTCGACCACACCCTGTTCGGTCGCGGTGGCGCAGCACCCTCCATCGACACCGCGATGCACGCCCTCGTCGACGCCGCGCACGTCGACCACCTGCACCCGGACGCCGGCATCGCCATCGCGACCGCCGCCGACGGCCCGGCCCTGACCGAGCAGGTCTTCGGCGACAAGGTGGTCTGGGTGCCGTGGCGCCGACCGGGGTTCCAGCTCGGGCTCGACATCGCGGCGGTCAAGCGGGACCACCCCGCGGCGATCGGCACGATCCTCGGCGGCCACGGCATCACCGCCTGGGGCGACACCAGCGCCGAGGCCGAGGCGAACTCCCGCTGGATCATCGACACGGCAGAGGCGTTCATCGCCGAACACGGGAAGGACCAGCCGTTCGGCCCCGTCCGCCGCGGCTTCGAGGCGCTGCCGACGGACGAGCGCCGCGAGCGTGCCGCAGCCCTCGCCCCGACGATCCGGGGCATCGCCGGGCACGACAAGCCGGTGGTGGGTCACTTCACCGACAGCGACGTCGTGCTCGACTTCCTCGCGTCGTCACGGGCAGAGGAGCTCGCGGCCCTCGGGACGAGCTGCCCGGACCACTTCCTCCGCACCAAGGTGAAGCCGCTCATCCTCGACCTGCCCGCCACGGCGACGGTCGAGGAGCAGACCGCGCGCCTGCACGAGCTCCACGAGCAGTACCGCGTCGACTACCAGGGGTACTACGACCGGCACGCCGACGAGACGAGCCCGGCGATCCGCGGCGCCGACCCGCTCATCGTGCTCGTCCCGGGCATCGGCATGTTCTCCTACGGCAAGGACGCCCAGACCGCCCGCGTCGCCGGCGAGTTCTACGTGAACGCCATCAACGTCATGCGTGGTGCGGAGTCCCTCAGCACCTACGCCCCCATCGACGAGGCCGAGAAGTTCCGCATCGAGTACTGGGCCCTCGAGGAGGCGAAGCTCCAGCGCATGCCCGCACCGAAGAAGCTCGCCACGCGCATCGCCCTCGTCACCGGAGCCGCGAGCGGCATCGGCAAGGCCATCGCGAAGCGCCTGGCGGCCGAGGGCGCCGCGGTCGTCATCGCGGACCTCGACCTCGCCAAGGCGCAGGAGGCCGCGGCCGAGATCGGGAACACCGACACGGCGATCGGCGTCGCCGCGAACGTGACGGACGCCGGCGCGATCGACCACGCGGTCCAGCAGACGCTCCTGCACTTCGGCGGCCTCGACCTCGTCGTGAACAACGCCGGGCTGAGCCTCAGCAAGAGCCTGCTCGAGACCACCGAGCAGGACTGGGACCTGCAGCACGACGTCATGGCGAAGGGCTCGTTCCTGGTGTCGAAGGCGGCCGCGAAGGTCCTCATCGAGCAGGGCCTCGGCGGCGACATCGTGTACATCTCGTCGAAGAACTCGGTGTTCGCCGGCCCGAACAACATCGCCTACTCGGCGACCAAGGCCGACCAGGCGCACCAGGTCCGACTGCTGGCGGCCGAACTCGGTGAGCACGGGGTGCGCGTCAACGGCATCAACCCCGACGGTGTCGTCCGTGGCTCGGGCATCTTCGCGTCCGGCTGGGGTGCGAACCGGGCGAAGACGTACGGCATCGAGGAGCAGGACCTCGGCAAGTTCTACGCCCAGCGCACGATCCTCAAGCGCGAGGTCGTGCCCGAGAACGTCGCCAACGCCGTCTACGCCATCTGCACCGACGACTTCTCGCACACGACCGGCCTGCACGTCCCCGTGGACGCCGGGGTCGCGGCAGCGTTCCTGCGCTGATGTCCGGGACAGGGGCAGCAGCGTGACGAACAGCGGCGGCGTCGCCGCGGTCGACCTCGGCGCCACGAGCGGGCGGGTGATCGTCGGCCACGTCGACACCGACGGCGTCCGGATGGAGCACGTCGCCCGGTTCCCGAACGGTCCGGTCGCGCTCCACGAGGGCGGCCGCGACGCCCTGCACTGGGACGTCGTCGAGCTGTACCGGCAGGTCAACGCGGGCCTCGGCGACGCCTTCGCCCGGAACCCGGACATCGCCAGCATCGGCATCGACTCGTGGGCGGTCGACTACGGTCTGCTCCGTGGCGGGCGGCTGCTCGGGCTGCCGTCCCACTACCGCGACGCACGACACGAAGGCGGCGTCGCAACCGTGCACGAGCGACTCTCCGCCGCCGAGCTGTACGCCCGGAACGGCCTGCAGCACCTGCCGTTCAACACCCTGTTCCAGTTCGCCGTCGACCCGTCCCTGCAGCTCGCGCAACGGGCGCTCCTCGTGCCCGACCTGCTCGGCTACTGGCTGACCGGCGTCGAGGCGGCCGAGCGCACGAACGCCTCGACGACCGGGGTCCTGAACGCGACCACCCGCGGGTGGGACCCGGCGTTGCGGGCTGCTGCGCGCCTCCCGAGCGGACTCCTGCCCACCCTGCGCGACCCGGGCGACCGACTCGGTCCCCTGCTGCCCGCCGTCGCCGAGGCGGTCGGCGGCACCGCGCCGGTCACGCTCGTCGGCTCCCACGACACGGCCTCGGCCGTGGTGGCGGTACCGGCCACCGACCCGGACTTCGCGTACATCTCGTCCGGCACCTGGTCGCTCGTCGGCGTCGAGCTCGACGCACCCGTCCTGTCGGACGCGGCTCGCGAGGCCAACTGCACCAACGAGGGCGGCGTCGACGGACGCGTCCGGTTCCTGAAGAACGTGTCCGGGCTGTGGCTGCTCTCCGAGAGCGTGCGCACCTGGGAGCGCGGTGGCGAGCGCGTCGACCTGGAGGCGCTGCTCGCCTCCGCAGCGGACGTCACCGCCCCGGTCCCCGTCTTCGACGTCGCGGACGACACGTTCACCGCGCCGGGTGACATGCCGGCACGGATCGCCGCCTGGTGCGGTGCACACGGACTCGCCGCCCCGGCGTCGCGGGCCGAGACCGTGCGGTCGATCCTCGAGTCGCTCGCCTCGGCGTACGCCTCGACCCTCGAGACGATCGTCGCCGTCACGGGCCGAGACGTCCGACAGGTGCACGTCGTCGGCGGAGGATCGCAGAACCGGCTCCTCTGCCAGCTCACCGCCGACCGCACCGGGCTCCCCGTGCTCGCCGGACCGGTCGAGGCGACCGCGCTCGGCAACGTCCTCGTGCAGGCGCGGGCCGTCGGGCTCGGCGGCCTCGGTGGCGCCTCGCTCGAGGCCCTGCGCTCGACGATCGCCCGTTCCGTCGAACCCGTGCGCTACACCCCGCGAGCCGATCACTCCACCCACCGATCCACCCCGAGACGTAGGATGTCTGTATGACCTCGACCGACGACCAGCACCGCGTCGACCCCGCGACGGGCGCTCCGGCAGCGACCCCCGGGGCGCCGTCGGCCCGGCGCACACCGATCAAGCGGCAGCTGCCGACCGTGCGCGACCTCGCGCCGCTCATGCAGTTCAAGAAGCCGTCGCTGCCGGGCCGGCGACAGCGTCTCGAGTCGGCGCTGACGATCTGGGACCTGCGCGACATCGCCGCCCGACGCACGCCGAAGGCCGCGTTCGACTACACCGAAGGCGCCGCCGAGGCCGAGATCTCCCTCGCCCGTGCCCGCCAGGCGTTCGAGGACATCGAGTTCACGCCCGCGATCCTGCGGGACGTCTCGAAGGTCGACACGTCGCGCGAGGTGCTCGGTGCGCCCGTCGCCCGCCCGTTCGGCATCGCCCCGACCGGTTTCACGCGCATGATGCAGACCGAGGGCGAGCGCGCCGGAGCCCGGGCAGCGGGCCGCGCCGGCATCCCGTTCTCGCTCTCCACGATGGGGACCACCGCGATCGAGGACGTCCGCGACGCCAACCCGTCGGGCCGCAACTGGTTCCAGCTCTACATGTGGAAGGACCGCGAGAAGTCGATGGCGCTCGTCTCCCGCGCCGAGAAGGCCGGGTTCGACACGCTGCTCGTCACCGTGGACGTGCCCGTCGCCGGTGCCCGGCTGCGGGACAAGCGCAACGGGTTCTCCATCCCGCCGCAGCTGAGCGCCCGCACCGTGCTGAACGCGATCCCGCGGCCCTGGTGGTGGTTCGACTTCCTCACCACCGAGCCGTTGGCGTTCGCGTCGCTCGACCGCTGGTCCGGCACCGTCGGCGAGCTCCTCGACCACATGTTCGACCCGACCGTCACCTACGAGGACCTCGAGTGGATCCGGTCGCAGTGGAAGGGCAAGGTCGTCGTCAAGGGCGTGCAGTCACTGGCGGACGCGAAGCGACTGGCGGACATGGGCGTCGACGGGATCACGCTGTCGAACCACGGCGGCCGGCAGCTCGACCGCGCTCCCGTCCCGTTCCACCTGCTCCCCTCCGTCGTCCGCGAGGTCGGCAAGGACACCGAGGTGCACCTCGACACGGGGATCATGTCCGGCGCCGACATCGTCGCCGCGGTGGCCCTCGGTGCGAAGTTCACGATGGTCGGTCGGGCGTACCTGTACGGCCTGATGGCGGGTGGCGAGGCCGGGGTCGACCGGATGATCCAGATCCTGTCCGAGCAGATCGAGCGGACGATGCGGCTGCTCGGGGTGGCCTCGCTCGACGAGCTCGAGCCGGGGCACGTGACGCAGTTGCAGCGGTTGACGCCGGTCGCGCGGGGCTGACCGGCGCGCGGTCACGCTGGCGGTCCGTCCGGCTGAGTCGCGCGCCCGCGTAGCTGCTCGAGCAGGCGTTCGATGTTCCGGAGCGCCCGGCGCGTCTCCCAGGCCGCGTACGCGGTGAGAGCGAGGCACACGGCGAGGAACACCCACCCGGTCGGCCCGAGCGCGACTACCGCCCAGACCCCGAGCGCGATGGCCACCGCGGCGGAGACCGGGACGACCACGCGGTTGTTGCGGTAGCGCCACCGGGCTGACTCCAGGGCACGCAGCCACGTGGCGCGGTCGACCTGTGACGGCAACTCCCCGGTCCGGACGGCACGGTGGATGCCCCTCACCACGTCGTCCCCGCCACCCCGTCGCTGTCGGAGCACGATGAGCGCGCCCAAGCCCACCGTCGCCACCGCGGCGTAGACCAGGGAACCGACAGCCCGTTCGACGGGGTCGAAGCCGTGCGCGTCGACGACGAACCCGATGCCGAACCAGAACGCGCCGAACAGCACGAAGAGCAGGGCGAGCAGTGCCGGCAGTGGGAGCTTGCGGATGCGGTGCACGAGGCAACCGGGGGTCAGCGGGGGTCGGGCGGGCGGCGGCGCACGACGAGGGTGCCGATGCCCTGGACGACGAAGTACGCGCCACTCCCCACGAGGACGACCGTCCTGATGACCGCGATGACCGACACGCTGCCCAGCACGAGCGTCCCCACGGCGAGTGCGATGAAGATCCCGCCCATCACGATCACGACGACCGGGTTCGGGGCGACGAAGAAGCGTCGGCCGCCGTTCGCGTCGGCGATCGCACGGTCGCGGGCGGTGGCGACGGCGGCAGGCGAACGACCCTCGCGCCGGTCCCGTCGGCGTTGCCGGGCGCGGAGCACCAGCCAGACGGCGACGCCGACGGAGATGGACACCAGCCACGCGACCCAGTCGATCGCTTGGAAGAAGCCCAGCACGAAGCTGGTGACCAGACCGGCGCCGACACCGATCGCGGCGGCCTTCGTCGTCCGGTCCGTCCGGCCGTCGATGCTCGTCACGTAGCCCGGGCGCCGGGCGTACGGGTCGTGCTCCGGCTCGGTCTGGTCAGCTGATCCTTCGTTCCCCACGCTCCGACCGTATCGAGATCGTGACCCGATGGACCGCTCGGAGGTGATGGAATGCCGTCATGCGGTGGGGACAGGGTCGTGCGGTGACGGGGATTGTCGTGGTGCTGCTGGTCGGCGCGGCGCTGTCGGGCTGCGCCGTACAGGCCGGAGCGGCCGCGTCCTGCGCCGGAACCTCGATCGACCTCGGCGACTCGGACCTGCGTCCCGGTGGCACGGTCGACCTGCACGTCGACCGGCTCTACCGCGACTGCGAGGACGGCGGCGGCACGTTCCGTGCGTCCGACGACGTCACGGTGACCATCACGCCCGAGTCGACCGGTGAAGCGGTGCTGCTCGGGCGGCCGACCCCGCAGGGCGAGCAGTTCAAGGTCGCCGGGCGCTTCGACCTGCCCGACGACGTGCCGGTGGGCGACGCCGTCCTCGACGTGAGCAGCCACGACGGCGACGGGTCCGGCGCGAGCCTGCCGGTGACGATCAGCGCGGACAGCGCCAGGTGACCGAGTAGCGCCAGAGCGGGTGCTGGCGGTACTCGGCCCCCATCAGGACGGCCCGGACCGCCTGCTCGACTTCGGGGTAGGAGTGCGGCGGCGGCCAGCACGTCGGCGCCGAGTGTTCCCAGAAGCCGCGGCGCCACGAGTACCAGCGGTGCTGGACGACACCGACGAGCCCGAGCAGGTGGTCCCGCACCCGGGTCGACTCGGCGAGCCCGACGACGACGAGCACCCCGCCGGGCGCCGTGAGGTCGGCGAGGCGAGCCAATGCCGCGGGGAGGTCCGGCAGGTGGTGGACCGTCGCGATCGAGGCGACGACGTCGAACCGCTGCCCGAGGTCGGCCGTCATCACGTCACCGACCACCCACTCGACGTCGGTGCTCCCGTGTTCGGCGCGGGCGGCGTCGAGGACGGTCCCGTCGAGGTCGATCGCCGTCACCTCGAGTCCGGCGTCGGCGAGGTCCCGCGCGAGCAGACCGTTGCCGGCCCCCACGTCGAGCGCGGTCCGGGCGCCCTCGGGGATGGCCGCGAGCACCCTCGGGTGGAAGTGCGTGTCGTGGTTCCAGTGCCCCGTCACCTCCGTCTCACCGCCACGTCTGCCGGACCAGCACCTCGAGCAGCCCGTCCGTGGGCGTGTTGGTCTGCGTCACCGAGATCCACGTGTCCCCCCGGACGAAGAACGTGTGGGTGGTCTCCAGCGGGTCGCCGTAGTAGTCCGACGACTCGCTGTGCTGACAGGCCCGCCCACCGAGCCGATCGGAGCACGACCAACCCGCCTGCTCGTGTGCGCTGAGTCGCTCGTCGAGGGTCCCTTCCGCGGTCGACCCCATCGCGAGGAAGAGGTTGTCCGATTCTTCCGGGCTCCCGGTCTGGGACCACCGGCAGACGAGGGCCGCGTCGGCGACGAACGGCTCGTCCGGGTCGACCCAGTAGTCCGATCCGACTCCGCCGGGTGCGACGGGTCGGATCTGCTCGACCTTCCGCTGGCCGAACAGCCGCGCGGAATCGGCTGACGGCACCGCCGCCGCGCACGAGTCCGGGATCGATGCCGCGACACCACCGGACGTCGGCGAGGACGGCCGGGTGGTCGGACGGATGGGAGCCGACGAGGCAGTCCGGTCCGGCCGGGGCACGGCCGCGGGACTCGAGGCGCTCGGAGCCGGCGGCGCGGCGATCGGACTCGGGATCATCCCGAGCGCGACCGCTCCACTCGCGGTGCCGACACCGAGCAGCGCCACGATCGCGACGGCGATCCCGACACGCTTGCGGACGGAGACCCGACGGGGTTCGGCGTCGAGGTGTGCGACGAAGCGCTGGCGCATGCCGACGATCATCTGCTGCAGGTCGTCTCCGACGGGAGGTTCAGAGCTCATCGTGCGTCACCGCCTTCTTGATCCGGGCCCGCGATCGCGCGACCCGCTGTCTGACCGCTCCGACGCTCAACCCGAGCGCAGTCGCGGCTTCGGCGTACGAACGGCCGTCGATGAGGCACAGCTCGCACACCTGCCGGTCGATCGGCGAGAGCGCGTCGATCTCGGCTCTGACCCAGCGCAGCCGGTCGCGGGCGTCGTCGTCCTCGACCGGTGCCGGCAGGTCGTCCGGCAGTTCGTCGCCCTGGTGCCGCTGGTGCGTGCGCCGGAGGTTCGCCGCGTGGTTGCGGCTGACCACCAGCAGCCACGGCAGGATCGACTCGTCGGGGAGCTCGATGGAAGCCGCCCGTCGCCAGAGCGTCACGAACGTGTCCTGGACGACCTCCTCGACGTCCTGGCGCGACGGGACGAGCGCCCAGGCGTACCGGGTCACCGTCGCCACGTAGCGGTCGAAGAGCGCGACGCCCGCTGCCCGGTCGCCGTTCCCCGCCGCCCGGACCAGTGCTGCGTCCGGTTCTCGTGATCGATCCATGACCACCCCCTTCACCCCAGCAGTGTCCGGACCGGTCCGATCGTCACAGCGCGGGGACAGCCGGGCGTGTCGTCAGGGCGAAGGACAACGGCGTCGCCCTGACCGCGTCGACCGCGTGCGCGACCGCGCCGAGCACGACGACGTCGGCGCCCAGCGTCGACGCGACGATCTCGGGGACCGGGTCGAACCCCGCGCCGTCGAGCCAGGCCCGGGCCCGGTCGATCACGGCACCGGCGGGCTCGGCGATGGCCCCCGCGACGACCACGCGGTCGATGTCGAGCAGGCTGACGAGCAGGACGCAGACGCGGGCCAACCGGTCCCCCAGGCGGTCGACGATGCCGAGGGCGACCGGGTCCCCGTCGTGCGCCGCGCGGAACAGGACGGAGGCGTCGGCGTCCGCGGCGAGGGGGCTGTCCGGCGGGACGTCGCCCGCGGCGAGCGCCTCGGCGACGAGCCGGCGGGCGGTGGCACCGATGCCGTCGGACGACCCGACACCCTCGACGAGGTCGAGCACGCGCATCTCCCCCGCGCCGCCGTGGGCGCCCCGGAGCAGGACCCCGTCGACGACGAGTCCGCTGCCGAACCGCTCGCCGGAGAGCAGGGCTGCGAACGAGGCGTCGCCCGAGGACGGCCGTTCGGCGAGCGCGGCGAGGTTGGCGTCGTTCTCGACCAGGACCCGGTGACCCGGGACTGCGTCGGCGAAGCCCGGGTTCATCCGGTCCCAGAACCCGCCGTCGCCGGGTGACGCGCCGCCGGCGTCCACGGGGGCGGGGATGCCGACGACGGACACGAGCACCCGCAGCGGGTCGACCCCGGCGTCGAGGAGTGCGGCGGCGACGGTCTCGCCGACGACCCCGAGCCGGACCGGGACGTCGAGACCGGAGTCGCCGAGGGCCCCTTCGGCGCGGCCGAGCACGGTGCCGCGCAGATCGGCGACGAGCACGGTCACCCGGTGCTGCCCGGCGTCGATGCCGACGACCACGCCGCCGGCGGTGTCGAGCTCGTACCGGCGCGCCGGACGGCCGATCCGGTACTCCCCCGCGGCCCGGGCGTCGTCGAGTTCGCGGACCCAACCGAGGCGGACGAGCTCCTCGCACGCGGCCAGGACGGTGGAACGGGTCAGGCCGGTCGTGTCGATCGCCTCGGTCGCGGTGAACGCGCGCACGGAGAAGGCGTACGCGAGCAGCGTCTCTGCGCTCGTTCCACGGGGCGGCGGCATGCCCGCACACTACCGCGGAAACAGTTCCTTGCAGAATTAGATTTTGTCGCTAGATTTAGTTCTGCGGGCGGCAGTGGAGCCGGACCGCGAACCGGAACGGCAGGGACGCCGGGTCCGGACGGACGGAGACGACGTGCAGACACACGCCACCACCAGGAACGCCGCCGCGCTCAGCCGCCGCGGGTTCCTGCTCGGGGCGGGCGGCATCGGAGCGGGCCTGGCCCTCGCCGGGTGTGCCCCGCTCGGTTCCTCGAGCAGCCGCCCCGAGACGATCACGTTCTACGTGTCGAAGCCCGAGGTCATCGGCTACTTCGACGAGGTCATCGCGAAGTTCCACGACAGCCAGTCGAGGATCCGCGTCATCCGCGACTCGACGTCCAACATGTCCGCCAACTTCGTCCGGAACCGACCGCCGGACCTCGGCTGCCTGAACTACAACTACGCGATGGTCTCGTTCGTCGAGCACGGCGCCCTCTCCGACCTGTCGGACCTGCCGGAGAAGGACACGATCAACCCCGACCTGTGGCCGCTCATGAAGCAGACCGCGGACTACCCGGGTCGGACGAGCGTGCTGCCGTACTCGGTGACCGCGGCGTCGGTGATCTACAACAAGCAGATCTTCGCCGACCAGGGCATCGACGTGCCCACCACGTGGAGCGAGTTCCGAGACGTCTGCGAACGACTCACCAAGGCCGGCATCACGCCGATGTACGGCACCTACAAGGACAACTGGACGATCGCCCAGGGCATGTTCGACTACTCGGTGGGCGGGATGCTCGACCTGCAGCGGACCTTCGCGGCACTCGACCGCGAGGGCACCAAGGTGGGCACGAGCTCGAGCGTCTCGTTCGAGAAGGACTTCGCCGCCCCCGTCGACCGCATGGTGGACCTCCTGCAGTGGCACCAGAAGGGCGCGGCGAGCCGCGGGTACGGTGACGGCAACCTCGCGTTCGCGCAGGGGAAGGCCGCGATGTACCTGCAGGGGCCGTGGGCGCTCGGTGAGATCGCGAAGTCGAACAAGGACATCGACCTCGGCACGTTCCCGTTCCCGGCGACCGACGACGCCGCCGACAACAAGGTGCGCGTGAACGTCGACCTCGGCCTCTGGATCCCGGAGGCGTCCCGCAAGAAGGAGGCGGCGCGCGAGTTCCTGTCGTTCCTGATGAGCCCCGCCGTGAACGACAAGTACAACGCCGACAACAACGGTTTCGGCGTCCGGAAGGACTCGCCACCCGCATCGAACCCCGCGCTCCGCGGCATGCAGGACTCCTACGACCAGGCGAACTTCTTCTTGGGCGCCTCGCAGCTCATCCCCGCCGAGATCCCGGTGGCGAACTACCTGCAGTCCATCGCCTTCGGCGGTGCCCCCGCTCCCCAACTCCGCACCCTCGACGGCGACTGGGCGCGTCTCGCGCTCCGTACGGCCGCGTAAGGAGACGACCTTGGCCACCACGACCACAGAATCCGTCACGACGGCGGGCAGCCGCCGACGGGGCGGAGCCGCACCGCGCCTCCAGTCCGGACGACGGGGCGGAGCCGGACTGCGCACGAAGCGCAGCCGGACCGACCCGCTCTTCCTGGTCTTCCTGATCCCCACCCTCCTGCTCTTCACCCTGGCGATCACGCTCCCCGCCGTGATGGGCATCGTGTTGAGCTTCACCGACTCCGTCGGCTTCGGTGACTTCCGGTTCATCGGCCTGACGAACTACGTCGCCGTGTTCAGCGACCCGGCGATCCTGCAGGCGTACCTGTTCACGATCGGGTTCTCGCTCGTCACGGTCCTCGTCGTGAACGCGGTCGCGTTCCTGCTCGCCATCGCCCTGACCTCGAAGGTCCGCGGCAAGATCACCCTCCGCGCCGTGTTCGTGCTGCCGATGGTGATCTCGGGCATCGTCATCGCCTACGTGTTCTCGTTCCTGTTCGCGAACAGCCTGCCGGCGCTCGCGACCACGCTCGGCTTCGCGCCGCTCGAGCAGAGCATCCTCGCGAACCCGGACCTGGCGTGGATCGCGATCGTGGTCGTGACCGCGTGGCAGGCGATCCCGTCGACACTGCTCATCTACATCGCCGGCGTGCTCTCGATCCCGGCCGAGGTGTACGAGGCGTCGGCGCTCGACGGCGCGAGCGCCTGGCGGCAGCTCGTGTCGATCACGGCACCGCTCACGGCGGGCTACATCCTCATCAACCTCGTGATCGGGTTCAAGAACTTCCTGAACTCGTACGACATCATCGTCGGCCTCACCGACGGCGGCCCCGGCACCTCGACCACCAGCGTGGCGATGTCGATCTTCAAGGGCTTCAACGGCGGCGACTACGCCTACCAGATGGCGAACGCCACGATCTTCTTCGTCATCGCGGTCGTCATCGCCGTGATCCAGCTGCGGGCGACCCGCGGGAAGGCAGCGCTCTGATGACCATCCAGGCACCCCTCCAGCCGGGGACCACCGCGACCGGCACCATCCGCTCCGTCGACGCCGACCGGAACGCCGGCCGTCGTGGCGAGCGCTTCAACTGGCCGGTCACGGTCGTCCTCGTCCTCTGCACCCTGTCCGTCCTCGTCCCGCTGTACGTGACGATCACGATGGCGTTCAAGACGACGAGCCAGGCGGTCGACGGCAACGCGTTCTCCCTCCCGGCACCGTTCAGCGTCGATGGCTTCGTGCAGGCCTGGCAGCTGACGGACTTCCCGCGCGCGTTCGGCGTCTCGGTGCTCGTCGCCGCGATCACCGTCGTCGGCACGATCCTGCTCGCCTCGTTCACGGCGTACGCGATCGCCCGGAACTGGGACCGCCGGCTCTTCCGCTGGTCGTTCTTCTACCTGCTCGCCGCGATGTTCCTGCCGTTCCCGGTGCTCGCCCTGTCGCAGGTGAAGCTCACCGGCCTGGCGCACCTCGACAACCCGTTCGGCGTCGCGATCCTGCACGTCATGTTCCAGCTGTCGTTCAGCGTGCTGCTCTTCACCGCGTTCCTGCGGTCGATCCCGGCCGAACTGGAGGAGAGTGCCCGCATCGACGGTGCGAGCACGGGGCAGGTGTTCTGGCGACTCGTGTTCCCGCTGCTGGCACCGATGAGCGCCACCGTCGGCATCTTCGCGTTCCTCGCGTCCTGGAACGACTTCGTGATGCCGTCGCTGATCACCTCGAACCCGGCGCTGCAGACCCTGCCGGTGCTGCAGCAGATGTTCCAGACGCAGTTCAGCAACAACTACAACGTGTCGTTCGCCTCGTACCTGATGGCGATGGCGCCGGCGATCATCGTCTACCTGTTCACGCAGCGCTGGGTGATGGCCGGGGTCACGCAGGGCGCGATCAAGTGACGACCACCGACTCCGCAACCGAGAGGACCCCCACCATGACCGACGTCGTCGAGACCGCCGCCGCACCCGCGACCGAGGACGGGAGCAGCACCTGGTGGCGCCAGGCCAGCGTCTACCAGATCTACCCGCGGTCCTTCGCCGACGCGAACGGCGACGGCATCGGCGACCTGCCCGGTGTCACCGCGAAGGTGCCGTACCTGGCGTCCCTCGGGATCGAGGCCGTCTGGCTCAGCCCGTTCTACCCGTCCGCCCTCGCCGACGGCGGCTACGACGTGGACGACTACCGTGACGTCGACCCGCGCCTCGGCACGCTCGAGGACTTCGACGAGATGGTCGCGGCGCTGCACGGTGCCGGGATCCGCGTGATCGTCGACGTCGTCCCGAACCACACGAGCGACCGGCACGAGTGGTTCCGCGAGGCGCTGGCGTCCCCGAAGGGCAGCCCGGCACGCGACCGCTACGTGTTCCGCGACGGCACCGGGCCGTCCGGCGAGGGCGCCCCTGCCGACTGGGTGTCGATCTTCGGCGGCCCGGCCTGGACCGCGGTCGGCGACGGCCAGTGGTACCTGCACAACTTCGCCAAGGAACAGCCCGACCTCAACTGGGCGAACCGCGAGGTCCGCGACGACTTCCTGCACACCCTCCGCTTCTGGTCCGACCGCGGTGTGGACGGGTTCCGCATCGACGTCGCGCACGGCCTGGCGAAGGACCTGCCGTCGGGCCCGCTCCCGACGTGGGCCGAGGTCCTCGCGTCGCCGAAGGACGGCTCGCACATCCTCTGGGACCGCGACGACGTCCACGAGATCTACGCCGAGTGGCGGAAGGTCTTCGACGAGTACACGCCCGCACGCACGGCCGTCGCCGAGGCGTGGGTCGCCGCCGACCGCCGCGCCCGGTACGCCAGCGCCGAGGGGCTCGGGCAGGCGTTCAACTTCGACCTGCTCGAGGCCGACTTCGACGCCGGGCAGTTCCGGAGCATCATCGAGTTCAACCTCGCGCTCGCAGAGGAGTCCGGCTCGTCGACCACGTGGGTCTTCTCGAACCACGACGTCGTCCGGCACGCCACCCGCTACGCCCTGCCGGCACGCAACGGCGCCGAGGAGAAGCAGGGCAGCGCGTGGCTGCTCGCCGGCGGCTCGCAGGACGTGCTCGACCGCTCGCTCGGGCTCCGCCGTGCCACCGCGGCGACGATGCTCGAACTCGCGCTGCCCGGCTCGGCCTACCTCTACCAGGGCGAGGAGCTCGGCCTGCAGGAGGTCGGCGACATCCCCGAAGCCGACCGCCAGGACCCGGCGTTCTTCCGGAACCCGGGCGTCGACGTCGGCCGTGACGGCTGCCGCGTGCCGCTCCCCTGGACCCGGAACGGCAGGAGCTTCGGGTTCGGCGACGGCGGTGCGCACCTGCCGCAGCCGGCGTGGTTCGCCGATGTGTCGGTCGAGGCCGAGGACGCCGACCCCGACTCGACGCTGAACCTGTACCGGAAGGCGCTCGGCCTGCGCGGCCAGCTGCAGTCCGAGGAACACCTCGAGTGGCTCGAGACCGGCCGCGACGACGTGCTCGCGTTCCGTCGGCCGAACGGCTGGACGAGCGTGACGGTGTTCGGCGACGAGCCGTACGACCTCCCCGCAGGCGAGCTGCTGCTCGCCTCCGCGCCGGTGGCAGACGGCGCACTGTCGGGTGTGGGGACGGCCTGGTTGCGTTCCTGACGGAAGGTGCGCGTCGTGGACGCGACCAGGTGACTGACGGGAGGCGCGGTGCGGGCAGGCACCGCGCCTCCAGTCCGTCAGGCGGTCACGCCCGAGCGCCGTCAGGCGCTGCCGGTAGGGTCGCGGCATGACCGGGGCGACCATCAGCGTGCAGGACTTCGTGATGCGGTTCGGGGACCGGAACGTGGTCGACGGGCTCTCGTTCGACATCGCCCCCGGTGAGACCTTCGGCCTGCTCGGCAGCAACGGCTCGGGCAAGACCACGACCATCCGTGCGCTGCTCGGTATCACCACCCCGACCGCCGGCACCCTCACGATCGACGGGCAGCCCTACCGACCGGCCACCGGCGGGATCGGCTACCTGCCCGAGGAACGCGGCCTGTACCGCAAGGAGTCGGTCATCGACGTGATGACGTACTTCGGGCGGCTCCGCGGCCTGCGCGGGCCCGAGGCGACGGCGTGGAGCATGGACTACCTCGCCCGCGTCGGCCTGGCGGACCGGGCGAAGCTCCGGGTGGACAAGCTCTCCGGCGGGCAGCAGCAGAAGGTCCAGCTCGGCATCACGATCATGGACCGGCCCCGGCTGCTCATCCTCGACGAGCCGACGAAGGGCCTCGACCCGGTCAACCGTCGGCTGCTGCTGGACCTCGTCGACGAGCGGAAGGCCGACGGTGCCACGGTCGTCCTCGTCACCCACCACATGGACGAGGTCGAGCGGCTCTGCGACCGCATCCTGCTCCTGAAGGACGGCACCGCGGCCGCGTACGGCACCATCCCCGACGTGCAGGACGCCTTCGGCGGCGCGGTCGCCCGGGTCGGCCTCGACGGGCCGGTGCCGCCGTCGCCGCTGTACCGCCTCGCCCGGCACGAGGGGCACGTCGCCTACCTCGTGCCGATGCCCGCGGCCGCGGCCGACGGGTCGGACATCCTCGCGTCGCTCGTCTCGGCCGGCGTGCACGTCACCGGGTTCGAGATGCGGCGCATCCCGCTCGACGAGATCTTCGTCCAGGTGTACGGCCACGACGCCGGAGCCGACGCGGCTGCCGACACCGCACGGGCCGGAGCCGCCGCGTGAGCCGCCTCGGGACCGTCATCCGGTTCGAGTTCGTGCGTGCGGTGAAGAAGCCCGCGTTCTGGATCGGCACGCTGGCGCTGCCGGTCGTCATCATGGTGGTGTCGCTCCTCGTCGGGGTCGGGCAGTCCGCCGGGACCGACTCGGTGGTGTCCAGCTCGTCCGCGACGAAGACGCCCTTCCGGTACGTGGACGACTCCGGCCTGGTGTCCGAGAGCGTCGCCGCGAAGTGGGGCGGGTCGCCGTCGACCGACCCCGCCGCCGACCGGGCCGCGGTGCGCTCCGGGACCCTCGACGCGTTCATCACCTTCCCCGAGTCGCCGTCGACGTCACCGATCCGGGTCGAGGCGGCCGACCGCGGGCTCTTCGGGAACGGCGGGTACTCCTCGCTGGCGGAGCGGGTCCTCGAGCAGAGCGTCGCCGCGACCGTCGACGACCCGGAGTCCGTCGAACTCCTCCGGAACCCGCCGGACACCGACCTGACGACCTACGCGGACGGCCGGGTGGCGCCGGGCTGGTTGTCGATCGTGCCGCCGTTCCTCTACGTCGCCGCGTTCTTCGGGCTCGTCATCCTGCTCGCCACCCGCATGGTCACGGTGGTGGTCGAGGAGAAGGAGAACCGCATCTCCGAGATGATCCTCACGACCGTCACGGCCGGCGACCTCATCCGCGGCAAGGTCATCGCGATGCTGCTCGTCGGGTTCGTCCAGGTCGGGGTGTTCGTCGTCCCGGGGCTGATCGGGCTGCTCGCCGCGCTCCCCCTCGTGGCGTCACGACTCGGCGGGCTGACCATCGACCCCTGGCGGATGGTGGTCGGTGCGCTGCTCCTCGTCGGCGGGGTCCTGCTGGCGTCGGCGCTGTTCGTCGCGGTCGGGGCCGCCGTGCCCTCGATCAAGGACGCCTCGGCGCTGCAGTCGGTGGCGATCTTCTCGCTCATCATCCCGCTCTACGCGGCGTTCTTCGTGATGACGACGCCGACCTCGCCGGTGGCGTCGTTCTTCACGTACTTCCCGACGTTCACGCCGATCACCGCGATGGTCCGGAACGCGGTCGGGTCGCTCACCGTCACCGAGTCGGTGGTCTGCATCGTCGAGGTGTTCGTGGTCGCGGCCGTGCTGCTGTGGTTCGCCGAGTACCTGTTCCGGCACTCCGTCGCGCAGTACGGCTCGAAGGTGACGCTCCGGCAGATCGTGTCGTGGCGGCGTCGGTCGCGGGCCTGACCGGCCCGACCGGCTAGCTGGTGAGGACGACCTCGTCGAGGTCCCACGCCCGCACCTCGCGCTCGCGCCACCCCTGACGGAGGGTGCGGACGGCACGGTCGAACTCCACGAGTACGTCGATGTGCGGGCGCACGAGCATCTGGATCTGCAGCCCCTCGTACACCGCGAGCAGCTGCGTCGCGGCCTGGTACGCGGGGATCGCCAGGCGCTCGGACCCGGACTCGACGTCGCGCTCGAGCCCGGACGAGAGCTGCTCGGCGTACTCCTCGAAGCGCTTGCGGAAGAGCTCGGCGAAGCCGGTGTCGGCCGCCGCGATCGTGATGGCACCGGCGAGCACCCGCACGAGGCCGGGGTCGGCGACGTCCTCGGCGAGGGTCATCCGGACGTGCTCGATCGTGCACGTCGGCGGGTTCCTCCGACGCGTCCCGCGCAGCTGCGTCCACCGGTCGTAGGTCACGAGCAGCAGCGCGTCCCACGTCGGGAAGAGCCGCTCCACCGTGGTCACCTCGATGCCGGCGACCTCGGCGACCACCTCGGCGTCGACGCTGTCGAACGGGTGCAGTCGGTAGGCGCGGATCGCGGCGCGGACGATCCGTTCGGCCAGGGACTGTTCGTCCTCGAAGGCCGCGTCGTGGTGGTGTGCCATCCGACCATCACACACTGTTCCCGAGGGTTTGTCTCGTCCCAGAGCGGGGGCCTCGGTCAGCCGACCGTGACCGGGGCCGCCGAGGGCTTCGTGCGCTGGCGCATCCAGACGAAGAACCCGGTCAGGGTGAAGACGCCGTAGAACACGTACATGAGCCCGGAGGCGTAGTACCCGGCCGAGAACAGCAGCGGCACCCCGACGAGGTCGACCGCGACCCAGATCAGCCAGAACTCCACCCAGCCCTTGGCCATGCCGTAGGTGGCGAGCAGCGAGCCGACGAAGATCCAGGCGTCGCTCCACACCGGCTCGTACGAGCCGAGGGCGCGGAACACCGGGGTCAGGACGGCGGTGCCGCCCACCATGACGAGGACCATCAGTCCACGGGCCTTCCAGGAGACCCAGCGCGGCTCGACCACGGTCGTCGCGTCGTCGGGACGGTGCGTCCAGCGGTACCAGCCGTAGACGCTCACGATGATGAACATCACCTGGCGTCCGGCCTGACCGAGCAGGTTCACCGGGTTGGGGGTGTCGAAGAGCGCCCCCATGAAGACCGTGAAGAGCAGGGCGTTGCCGACGATGCCGACCGGCCAGGCCCACACCTTGCGGCGCATCCCACCGAGGGCGCTGAGCAGACCGAACACGTTGCCGATCACCTCGCGCCAGAGCACGGTCTGGTCGCCGATGACGAGCTGCGCGTCGAACAGCCACCGCACGATGCCCATGGGCCCTCCTCGTTTCCGGACGGTGCAACGGTACGGGGGCGGTCGGCATTCCTTGCGCGACCGAGACTGATCGGGGTACAAACCGTGTCGGCACTCTCGGGGACGAAAATGACCCCTGTACTGGGTCCATTCAGACGCATGTTCCCACTTGTCCGCACTTTGGGGGACCGGTAGCGTCGACACCAGAGCGAGTCCAGCCCGCCCGAGACGTGTCACGTCGCGGAGCCCGGCGACAGCTCTCCGGCACAGGTCAGCCGCGACCCGCACGAACCACGGGTCGATGACATCGTCCCGTCGGCACTGCCGATGGTCGCAGCGCGCCCGAACGCGCAGAACGGACCCCTCATGCACAAGATCGTGACCGGTGCCATCGCCGGCGCCGCCGGTGTCGCCCTCCTCCTCGGCGGCGCGGGCACCTTCGCCCTGTGGAACGCCAGCGCCAGCACCGCGGCCTCCTCGGTGAGCTCGGGATCGCTGACCCTCAGCGCGAACAACGACGGCGTCTGGACGGACATCACCAACGGCCGCTCCGCGACGATCAACCCGGCGAGCGCCCTCATGGTGCCGGGCAACTCGTACCAGTTCACGCAGACCCTGACGATCGGTGCCACCGGCCAGGACCTCAAGGCGAACCTGACCTACGCGAGCCAGAGCATCACCGGTGACAGCGCCCTGCTCGCCGCGACGACGAAGACCCTCGCGGTGACCTCGTCGAGCGCCTCGGTCGTGCAGTCGACCGCGAACGCGAACACCTTCGTGGTCTCCCCCTCGGCCGCGACCTCGACCGTCAAGGTCGTGTTCACGATCACCCTGCCGTCGTCGGCCACCACGGGCCAGGGCGGCACGCTCAACGTCGGCGCGCTCGCGTTCACGCTGACCCAGACCGCGATCGGTTCCTGACCCGCGGAAGCAACCCGGGCCGTGGAGCCCGTGGTCTCGATGGGTCCCTGATCCGCCGATCGCGACCACGCGCCTCCTGGCCCACCCGCACCGCCGGACGGCGGTGCACACCACCACGACGACCAGGGGACGGACATGACCAGCACACCGAGGACGAGCGGACGCCACGCGGCGCCGCGTCGTCACCGGTGGATCTGGCCCACTGCCCTCGCCCTGGTCGTCGCGGTCGTGACGGCGCTGCTCGGCACGGGCGGCACCTACGCGCTCTGGAACGGCACCGCCAGCACCTCGGCCTCGACGGTGCGGTCCGCGACCGCCACCATCACCACCGGCCCGCTCTCCGCGATGAACACGTCCGTCCTCGGTCCGGGTGGCGGTGTCACCGGCACGTTCACGGTCCGCAACACCGGCTCGATCCCGCTCACCATGCGGGTCGCCACCACCTCGACGAACGTCGCCTACGCCACGAACGCGACCCCGACTGCGGTGCTCGGTGAACTGACCCTGCGCCTCGCGGTGGTCGGCAGCACCGCCGACTGCCGCACCGGGCTGTCCGGCGCGAGCGGACGGCTCGCTGCCTTCGACACCGGCAGCGGCTCGTTCACCCTCGCGGCCGGCGCGAGCGCGGTCGGGTGCGTCGAGATGGACCTCGACGCCGACGCACCGCAGACCGTCGCCGGGGCCGTCACCGACTTCACCCTGACCGTGACCGGGACGCAGGTCAGCGCATGAGCCGCCGACTCCGCACCGTGCTCGCCGGGCTGCTCGCGCTGGCGTTCGTCGTCGGCGGGTCGTCCGCCGCGTGGGCGCTCTGGAGCGCGACCGGGACGACCGCGTCGAGCGTGACCATCGGGAAGACCGGGGCGTCCCTGACCGGCACGAGCGACATGACGACCACGTTCTCCTCGAGCGTGACGAGCACGACGAAGCCGCTCACCCTGACCAACGCGGGGTCGCTCGCCGGCACCGCCACGACCACCGTCTCCGTCGTGTCCGGCAGCTCGACCGCCCTCGCACAGGCCGTGAGCGTCGTCGCGTGGCCCGTGACCGGGACCGCGGCCTGCACGGCGTCGACCTCGGTCGGCACCGGCTCCGTCTCCGGCACCTGGGCGTCGCTGCCGAGCCTGACCACGAAGCTCGCCGCCGGGGCGAGCGCCGTCTGGTGCACCCGCAGCACGCCGTCCTCGTCCGCGCCGGCGTCGAGCACCGCGAACGTGAACGTGAACCTCACGGTGACGGCCGGCACGTGGAGCTCGGGCGTCGTGTCCGGCGGTTTCTACCTCAACACCTCCGCCGCCACGCCCGCCCTCACGTGCACGGACCACAGCGGCAACTACGTCGAGGTCGCCTGGGCCACCTCGTCCCGTCCGAAGGACACCTGGTACGGCGCCTACGCCGGGCGCGACGCGTCCACGATGGTCGCCCCGAAGCAGCAGGACTACTACGGCCGCTTCACCATCGCGCCGAGCCAGATCCCCGCGAGCGTCGCCGCGAGCGGCCCGGTGCTGATCACCGTGAAGATCCTCGACAGCGCGGGCAACCCCACGAGCACCGTGGTCGGGACCGGGCAGATCACCCTCTTCACCCAGAACGACGGGGCGGCCGTCCGGTGCGGCGCATGAGCGCGGCCACCGACGGCGCAGCCCGGCGCGGCCGGCGCCCGCCGCGCACCGGCTGGCGTGCGGTCGTCCACGCCCTCGCGCTCGGGCTGAGCACCGGGCTGCTCGTCATCGTCGCCGGGCTCGCCGTCGTGCTCATCGTCGTGCCGAAGGCGACCGGGTCCACGCCGCTCACCGTGCTCACGCAGTCGATGGACCCGACGCTGCCGCCGGGCACGCTCCTCGTCGTCCGGCCGACGCCCGTCGAGGACATCCGCATCGGCGACGTCGTGACCTACCAGATCACCTCCGGGCAGCCGGCGGTCATCAGCCACCGGGTGGTCTCGGTCGCGTCGTCGTCGGACGGGTCCCGGACGTTCACGCTCAAGGGCGACAACAACGCGCTCGCCGATCCCGCGCCGGTGACGGCTGCCCAGGTGCGCGGCGTCGTCTGGTACAGCCTGCCGGACATCGGCCTGGTGAACCAGCTCGTCAACGGGTCGCGCTCGTGGCTCGTGCCCGCGATCGCCGGGGTCCTGCTGGCGTACGGCGCGGTGATGGTCACGATCGGCACCGTGTCGGCCGTGCGTCGCCGACGCGCCGCGGGCGACGCCGACGGACGGGGACCACGCGGTCGCGGCGCCCACCGGGCTACGCTCGGGTGACGTGACGGACGGCGTGGAACGGGCGAGGGCGCTGCTCGACGACGCGGCGCGACGGCTCCGCGACGCCGACGTCCCGGACGAGGCCCTCGGCGAGTACGTCGAGCCGAAGGCCGTGCTCGGCATCCGGCGCGAGCCCACCATCCGATCGCTCGGCCGGGTGTGGCGGGTCGGCGCGCTGCTGCTCGGGTCCTCCCCCGAGACCGACGGCCGGGTCTGGGCGACCGGACGGATCACGCGTGTCACCGAACCCGGGCGGTCGCAGTTCGTGTCCGTCTCCGCCGAGGTCCGTCGGGCCTACCGGGCAGCCGCGCAGAAGGGGCACTTCGAGCCCGGGGACACCGTGAACCACGGCGCGACGCCGATCCCGGTCGACGGGTCGCTCGTCGGCTCGGACGGCGTGCTCTTCGTCGACGACGGCGGCCCGTTCGTCCGCTGGTCACCCGCCGCGGGTGCTGCCGTCCCGCTCGAGGCGTACCTGGCGGACCGCGTCGGGCTGCTGGTCGATCCCCCACGCGGCGCGACCGACTGACCACAGCACGACCACGCGGCGTCACCACGCGTCCGCCCGCGCCGTCGCGGTGGACAGGACCCGCCGTCGGACGGAGGCGCGGTGCCGGCCCGCACCGCGCCTCCCGTCCGACCGTGGCCACGTCAGGACCGTGGCCGGGTCAGGACCGTGGCCGCGTCACAGACTGAAGCCGCCGTCCGACGTGAGGACCTGCCCGACGACCCAACTGCCCGAGGACGTCGCGAGCCACCCGATGAGCTCGGCCGGGTCCTGCGGCGTCCCGACGCGACCGAACGGCGTGCTCGCCAGGTACTCGTCGAGGCCCTCGAGCGACCGGTCCGTGGTCTCCGGGTCCATGTAGCCCGTGTTCACCGGCCCGGGGTTGACGGTGTTGAGCACGATGCCGAGCTCGAGCAGCTCCTTGGCGACCGTGGCGGTCGCCCCGGCGAGCGCGGCCTTGCTCGCGGCGTACGCGACCTCGCCGATCATCGCCCCGTGGATCTGTCCGGAGGTCATCCAGAACACGTGCCCCTGCGCCTCGGCGTACGGGCCGGTCCCCACGATCCGGTCCCCCGGCCGTCGTGGCTCGTCCGTCCGCGGCGCGCGGCGCCGGGCGAACTCGGCGGTCAGCAGCACCGTCGCGCGGGTGTTGACCTCCCAGAATGCGGTGAGCCGCTCCGGCGTCATGTCGAGGATGCTGCCGTCGTCCCCGCTCTTGGCGTGGTTGCACACGAGGACGTCGAGGCGGCCGGTGAGTGCCGTCGCGGTGTCGATCAGCTCCGGGATCACGGAGGGATCGGACAGGTCGCCGGGGACGTCCGCGAACCGGGCGCCCTCGGTGAGGTGTGCGCGCAGTCCGTCGCGGACGGCGTCGAGGTCGTCCCCGCCCCACGGCAGGTCGAGGTCGTGCGGGCGGTGGTGGTGCACGACGATGCTCGCGCCGAGGTCGGCGAGCTTCGACGCGACGGCGAACCCGATGCCACGGCGTCGTGAGACACCGGTGACGAGAGCGGTCTTGCCGGCGAGGGGCAGGGTGGATGCGGGCATGCTGAACCTTTCGACGGCCCCGACGGGGCACTGGAGGGAGTCGGAAGCGGGTTCAGCGGCTCTGCATGTCCGCCACCCTACACAGGACGGCGCGCCCGCGGAACCGCCGTGGAGTCGGGGGACGTCCCGGGCCCGCACCCGCGTGCTCGCGTACCGTCCGCCGCATGACGGACGCGCGCACCGCCCCGGCCGACCGACGCTCCGAGCGGCGCCGGCGCCTCATCCTGCCGGGACAGTACGGCCCGGACTTCGACGACGGCGGCCCGCTCCTCGTGGTCGAGGCCCGCGAGTTCTTCACCGCGCGTCCCGTGCACCGTGCGAAGGCGCACCTGTGGCTGAGTGCGCTCCGGCACCTGGTCCGCGACCTCCGCGACCGGGGCGAGGGCGACCGCGTCGAGCACCTGCAGGTCGACACGCTCCGGCAGGCGCTGGTCGGCCGGGACGACCTCGAGGTCGTCGACCCGCCGTCGCGGACGCTCCGCGCACAGGTGCGGCACTGGGGCAGGGGCACCGAGGTGCTGCCGAGCCGCGGCTTCGTGACCGACGAGGACGAGTTCGCCGAGTGGGCCGCGCAGGGCACCGGTCGCTTCCGGATGGAGACGTTCTACGAGCGGGTCCGCCGTCGCGAGGGCTGGCTGATGCGCTCGGACGCGCCCGTCGGCGGGAAGTTCAGCCTCGATGAGCAGAACCGGGAGTCGCCGCCGAAGGGTGCGACCACGCTCGGACTCCCGGAGCCGTGGTGGCCCGAGGAGGACGAGGTCGACGAGGAGGTCCGACGTGACCTGGACCGCTGGGAGCGGGACGGCATCGCCCGCTTCGTCGGTGCGGACGACCGTCGGCGCTTCGCGGTCACGCCCGACGAGGCCCAGATCGCCCTCGACGACTTCGTGCGCACCCGGCTGAACGACTTCGGCCCGTTCGAGGACGCCACGCTCACGAACGACTGGACCATGGCGCACTCGTTGCTCAGCGTCCCGATGAACCTCGGTGTCCTCGACCCGCGCGATGCGATCGAGGCGGCGCTCGTGGCCCACCGCGACGACGACGCCCCGCTCGCGAGCGTCGAGGGGTTCGTCCGGCAGATCGCCGGGTGGCGCGACTACGTCTGGCACCTCTACTGGTGGTTCGGCGACGACTACGGCGCGTCGGAGAACGCCCTCGGAGCGCACGAGCGGCTCCCCCGGTGGTGGCGGGAGCTCGACGCGTCCCGGGTCGAGGCCGCCTGCCTCGGCACCGCGATCGAGGGCCTGCACGACCACGGCTGGCTGCACCACATCCAGCGGCTCATGGTGCTCGGCAACTGGGCGCTGCAGCGCGGGTACGACCCCGTGCACCTCACCGAGTGGTTCACGGACGTGTTCGTCGACGGGACCGACTGGGTGATGCCCGCGAACATCATCGGGATGTCCCAGCACGCCGACGGCGGGATGGTCGCGACGAAGCCGTACGCGTCCGGTGGTCGGTACATCGACCGGATGTCGGACCACTGCGGCGGGTGCCGCTACGACCCGACGAAGCGGCTCGGCGAGGACGCCTGCCCGTTCACCGCGGGCTACTGGGCCTTCCTCGCGCGGACGGAGCCCGCCCTGCGGGACAACAACCGGATGGCCCGTCCGCTCCAGCAGATGCGGAAGCTGGCGGACCTCGACGAGGTGGTGGCCCAGGAGGCGCGGCGCGGCTCCCCCTGACCCGCCCGGCCCGGTGGTGGGTCACGATCCCCCCACCGGGTCGCTGGTCGCTCAGACGAGGACGACGACCTTGCCGGCGATCCGTCCGGCGGCGCCCTCGGTGTGCAGCGCCTGCAGCTCGGTCAGCGGGATGCGCCGCGTCACCTCGACCGTGAGCTCCCCGGCGTCGACGAGCCGGACGAGCTCGGCCAGCCGTTCGCGGTTCCGGAGCACGAACACCGTCGCAGCACGGACCCCGCGGGACTCGTCCCCCGGGGTCGCCATGAACGCCGTCGTGCTCACGACCGCGCCCCCGTCGCGGACGGCGGCCACGAACGAGGCGAACTGCTCGGGCTCGATCGGGGCGAGGTTGAGCAGGACGTCGACCTGCCCGTCGACCGCCTGCAGCACGTCGGTCGTGGTGTGGTCGACGACCTGGTCGGCACCGGCGGCACGGACGGCGTCGGCGCTGCGCGGGCTGGCCGTGGCGATGACCTCGACACCGGCGCGCTTCGCGAGCTGGATCGCGTACTTCCCGACCACACCGCCCGCGCCGACGACGAGCACGCGCTGCCCGGCCTCGAGCCGACCGTCGTCGAAGAGCGCCTGCCACGCCGTGAGCGCCACCGACGGCAGCGCAGCCGCGTCCGCCAGCGGGATGCTCGTCGGGGCGGCGACGAGCGCGTCCGCCGGAGCGACGACGTACTCGGCCGCTCCGCCGTCGCGTTCCATCGGCAGGAAGCCGATCACCGCGTCGCCGACCGCCAGGTCCGTGACGTCGTCCCCGAGGGACGCGACCGTTCCGGAGACGTCGTACCCGGGGACGTGGGGCAGGGCGACCGGGATGGGCAGGAAGCCGGCGCGCATGCCGTTGTCCGCCGCGTTGTACGCCGATGCCGTGACCCGGACGAGGACCTCGCCCGGGCCGGGGGTGGGCTGGTCGACGTCGCCGTAGGTGAGGACCTCGGGACCGCCGACCTCGTGGAACTGCACTGCCTTCATGATGACTCCTCCGTCATTTGCTTCGAATTCGAAGCGATTGATGGAACCGTAACACTGCTTCGAACTCGAAGCAACAGGTAGGATCGGATCATGTCCGAAACCCCCTCGTCCCTGACGCCGACGCAGCTGCGCGCCTACCTGTCGTTCACCGAGGTCAGTGCGCTCCTGCGCCCCTCGGTCGAGCAGCAGCTCAAGGACGTGGGCGGGCTGTCGTACGTGCAGTTCCAGCTGCTGGCACGACTCGGGGACTCCCCCGACGGGCACCTGCGGATGACGGACCTCGCCGACGGGGTGGTCTACAGCCGCAGCGGGCTGACCTACCAGGCGCAGTTGCTCGAGCAGCGCGGACTCGTCACGCGCGGCCCCTCTCCGGACGACGAGCGCAGCACCGTGGTGTCGCTGACCGACGACGGGCGAGCCGTCCTCGCGGCGGTGTTCCCCGGGCACATCGGCACGGTGCACGGGCTGCTGTTCGCACCGATCACGGACGAGGACGCCGCGGAGCTCGACCGGATCCTCGGCCGGATCAGCGAGCACCTCCGGAAGAACCCGCCCCGATCGGCGTCCCGCCGCGCCGCGAGGTGAGCCGACGCGCGACGGCGTGACCCGAGCCCGCGTGCGGCGCGTGGCGGGGACGACCCGCGCCTCCTGGCCCGCTCGTCGCGCCTGTCGTTCCGTCACCGGACCCCGATAGGGTCGGGAACGTGAGCAACGAGGCATTCGACGACCGCTACGAGCTGCGCGCCTTCGCGCCCGGGACGGACGAGCAGGGGGCACCGAACGCCGAGACCGAGGCCTGGATGCAGGCCGTCGGACTCGGGTTCCACGAACCGCACCCCGGCGACGAGGCGGCCGCGCGCATGGTCGCGCACTTCATCGAGGACGACGAGACCTGGCTCGGCGCGTACGTCCGCCGACCCGCACCGGGCTCCGTCGACGAGACCTGGCCGGCCGGCACCTTCGCCTGGTTCGGCAAGGAGCTGAGCTGGGGCGACGGTTCGTCGATCGACACCCAGGCGATCTCGGCCGTGACCGTCCGACCGACCGAGCGTCGCCGCGGGATCCTCCGCGCGATGATGACGCACGCCCTCGCGCGCGGTGTCGCCGAGGGCTACGCCGTGGCCTCGCTGACCGCGTCCGAGGGCACCATCTACCGCCGCTTCGGCTTCGGCAGCGCGATCCGCGAGCGGGCCGTCCGGGTCCGCCGCGAGCGTGCGCTCCCGCTCCTCGCACCGACCACCGGTGTCGTCAGCGTCGTCACGCCCGAGTGGCTCGCCGGCGGCCCCGGCCGCGCCGTCTTCGACCGGTTCAACGCGCGGACGCCGGGCTCCATGGTGCGCAACGCCGGCACCTGGCCCGTCGTGTTCGGGCTGCGCAACGGTGACGGTGAGAAGGCGAAGGACGTCCGCGCAGCCGTGCACCGCCCGGACGGCTCCGACGAGCTCGACGGCTACGTGACCTGGCGCGTCAAGGAGAGCCGCGACGGCGACACCACGCTCGAGGTCGTCGACCTGGTGTACGCGACCGACGACGCCTACCTGTCGCTCTGGGAGTTCCTGCTCTCGATCGACCTCAACGACGTCGTCACGTACAACCGGTCGCGGCTCGACGACCCGATCGTCGCCGCGCTCGGCGACAACCGCGCGTACGACGTCGACCACGAGGAGGACCACGTCTGGCTGCGCGTCCTCGACGTCGAGCGGGTGCTCGCGTCGCGTCCGTACGCCGTCGACGGTTCGCTGACGCTCGCCGTGACGGATGCGCTCGGGTTCGCCTCCGGCACGTACCGGCTGGACGTCCAGGAGGCGCGGGGCACCGTGACGAAGACCGCCGACGACGCCGACGCGGCCGGGTCCGACCTCCAGCTCGACGTCGCGGACCTCGGTGCGTTGCTCATCGGGTCGGTGTCGCCGACGACGCTCGCGGCGGCCGGGCTCCTCCGCGCGGCGGACCCGGCGGCGCCGGCACTCCTGCGGGCGATGCTGACCCCGCCGCGGACGCCGCACGGCATCACGTACTTCTGATGCACCTTCGCGAGTCGGTCGCACGGGCTCGCCAGGCCGTCGCGGTGCTGGCGAGCCCGTCGCTCCGGTCCGCGATCGTCGGCGGCGCACCGCTCGACGACCGGACGAGTGCTGCCGTCGCGGCCTTCGACTGGGTCGGCGACGACGGACCCGACACGCCGCTCCTCGGGCGGACGGCGCAGGAGCTGCAGCGGCTGCAGGGGCCGGCGGCGCTGCTCGAGTTCGACCGGATCGCCCGGATGCCGGTGCCGGACGACCAGCGCCACCCGCTGTCCGTGCGCATCGTCGAGCTCGTGTTCGAGCGGCTCGGCACGGGCAGGCCGGTCCCCGAGCCGGTGCTCAACGCCGCGATCGCCATGTTCGCCGAGGACGTCGCGATCGTGCGGCGGGACGCGGTGGACCTCGGCGTGCTCGTGCGGACGGACGACGGGGCGTCGTACCGCTACGTCGGCTGACGCGGGCGCGGGGCGGCGCCCCCGCAATGCGGCGCGGCGCTGCGCTGCCGCGCGCGCCGCGTCGGGCGCGGTTCGGCGCGGTGGCGCACAACCGAAGTGCGCGCGAACCACGGGAACGCACGGCTCCGATCGACTCCCGTTGTGCGGACCCGGCCGCGCGCGGGCGCCCGCGCGCCGTGGTCGGCGTAGTCTCCGCGCCATGGACGACACGGTGGTCGACTGGCTCTTCGACTCGGACCCGGCCCTGCGGTGGCAGGTGGAACGGGACATCGTCGGCGCGCCGGCACCGACCTGGCAGGCCACGCGTGCCCGGGTCGCGACCGAGGGCCTCGGCGCCGCACTCCTCGCCCACCAGGACCCCGACGGACAGTGGGCAGGCGGCGCGTACTTCCCCGCTGAACCCGAGCCCGAGGGACCCGGGCAGCCGTACACCGCGACGACCTGGTCGCTCAACGCCCTGCGCGAGTGGGGGTTGGACGCCGCGGTCCTCGGCGACACCGCCGCACGACTCGACGCGAACAGCCGATGGGAGTACGACGACCTGCCGTACTGGGGCGGCGAGGTCGACTGCTGCATCAACGCCTTCACCCTCGCGAACGGCGCATGGCTCGGCGCCGACGTCGACGGCATCGCCGACTGGGTGCTCGAACACCAGCAGACCGACGGCGGGTGGAACTGCGAGTGGGTCGAGGGCTCGACGGTCTCGTCGTTCCACTCGACCCTCAACGTGCTCGAGGGGCTCCTGCAGCACGAGGTCCTGACCGACGGACGGCATCCCCGCGCGGCCGAGCTCCGGGACGCCCGCCACCGAGGCGCCGACTACCTGCTCGACCGACGACTGCTCCACCGGAAGTCCGACGGAGCGCTCGTCGGCCCCTGGGCCACGGAGTTCGCGTACCCGTTCCGCTGGAAGTACAGCGTGCTCCGCGCGACCGACCACCTCCGGGCCGCGGCGCTCCGGGACGCGACGGCGCCGGACCCCCGCGCCGCCGAGGCGATCGAGGTCGTCCGCGCTGCCCGTGGTGCGGACGGACGGTGGCTCCAGGGCGTCCGCCCGCCGGGCCGGCAGTGGTTCGAGGTGGACGTGCCCGCCGGCGAGCCGTCCCGCTGGCTCACGCTCGTGGGCACGCGAGTGCTGCGGTGGTGGGACGGCGACTGAGCCCTCGACGGCTGTGTCCTGTTGCACGATCGAGACCGACGGGCCGCCCGGACCGTGCGAGCCTGGTCACCACTGATGACGTCGGGGACGGAGCGGGTCGTGGAGCGAGTGGTGGGGTGGAGCACGGTCGCCGTCATCGTGGCCGTGACGGTGCTGTGGTTGGTCCTGGTCCAGGTGACCAGCTGCTCCGATGCCGCGTCCGGCCAGGGCACGAGCTCCTGCGAGACCGAACCCGTGCTCGGGGTCGCCGGATCGTGGATCGCCGGGGCCGCTGGGGCCGCCGTCGTCGCCCTCGCGGTCTGGCAGGTCGTCCGGGCTGCACGGTCCGCGGAGCCCGTCGACGGCTGAGCCCGCTCGACCCGGGGTAGCGTGACGGCATGGCGAACGACGACGGTCCGCACCGCGGCGGCTTCCCGTTCGTCCCCGTCGCTGCCTTCACCCTCGGCGCGCTGGTCGTCATCGCCGCCGGACTCGGAGCGCGCCCCGTCCTGACCGGCGCCCGCTGGTCCCCCGCGGTCGCCCCGGCCCGCGCACCGGTCGTCGAGCCGACCGCCTCGCCGCCCACCACCGACGAGCCGCAGACGCTCGGAGCGTCGGCCGCCCAGCACGTCGACACATCGTGGGTCCTCGTCGTCCTGGGAGTGATCGGCACCGCCCTCCTCGTGCTCGTGGTCCTGCACCTCGTGAGGAAGCGACGCCGTCGCACGCGCCCGGGTGCGATCGAGGTGGTCGGCCTCGCGGTCGAGGTGCCCGCCGATCCCTCGACCGAGGTCGGACGCCAGCACCTGCGTCGCGGGATCGGTCGTGCCCTCGAGGTGCTGTCCGGACCCCGCGACCCGTCCGACGCCGTCACCGCGGCGTGGCTCGGCCTGCAGGAGTCGGCAGAGGACGCCGGGTTCCGTCGGGAGGCCGCGGAGACGCCGACCGAGTTCACGACGCGGATCCTGCGACGGCTCGACGTCGACGAAACCGCCCTCGGCACCCTTCGTCGCTGCTACCTCGCGGTTCGTTTCGGCGGGACCCCGGCAACCGATGCCGACGTCGCCGACGTCCGTGCCGCGCTGCGAAGGCTCGACGGCCAGTGGGCCGAGGCACCGGCCGACACCCGGGCGGACACGCCGGCCACGACCCCGGCGGACGCCGACACGGCGACGGGCCGCCCGTGACACGCCGCCGCACCGCTGGGGTGCTCGTGCTCGCCGTCGTGGCTGCGGCGATCACGTGGTTCTTCGCCGTCGGCGTCGTGCAGTCGCTCGCCGTGGGCGGCGTCGTCGCCGCGGTGGGTCTGACGTGGAGCGCGGTCCGTGAGGACGTCCCGTTGACCTGGCCCGTGCCTCCCGTCCGGTCCGAACCCGGTGCCCGACGCGACCTGTCCGAGACGGCGTGGGCGCTGCGCGCCCGGGGCGGCGTGCCGGAACGGACGCTCGCCCGAGCGCGGGCGGTGGCCCGGCACCGCCTGTGGACGCGCCACCGACTCGACCTCGACGACCCGCGCGACCGGACGGCGATCGATGCCGTCCTGCCGTCGGGAGTGGTCGCCGTCCTCGTGCGCGAGCGGCGGTCCGAGATCGACCTCGTCGCGTTCGGGAACGTCCTCACCGCGCTCGAGACGCTGGGCCCCGCGCCCGAGCAACACGGCACCGGGCGTGCCACCGAGCAGCGCACCACCGACCACACCACGATCGAGAGGCTCCCGTGACCGACCCCCAGACGCCGAGCGCACCGTCCCTGCCCATCGCCGACGTCGCCGCGCGCGCCCGCGACGTCCTCGACACGGTCAGCGCGGTCGTCGTCGGGATGCGGGAGCCGCTCGAGCTGGCGTTCGCGAGCATCCTCGCGGGCGGCCACGTCCTGTTCGAGGACGTCCCCGGCCTCGGCAAGACGCTCGCGGCGCGGAGCCTCGCGGCCGCGTGTGGTCTCGACTTCCGCCGTCTGCAGTGCACCCCGGACCTCCTGCCCGCCGACATCACCGGATCGTTCGTCTACGCCCCGGCGACCGCGGACTTCGTCTTCCGCCCGGGCCCTGTCTTCACCGGGATGTTCCTCGCCGACGAGATCAACCGGACGTCGCCGAAGACCCAGTCGGCGCTCCTCGAGGCGATGGCCGAGGGACAGGTCACGGTCGAGGGCGAGGGCTTCCCGCTTCCCCGGCCGTTCCACGTCATCGCGACGTCGAACCCGATCGAGTACGAGGGCACGTACGCCCTCCCGGAGGCCCAGCTCGACCGCTTCATGGTGCGCCTCTCGGTCGGGTACCCGACGCGCGAGGGGGAACAGCAGGTGCTCCTCAACCGGATCGGCCGACGGCAGGAGGTCGCGACGGTCTCCGCCGTGGTCGACGCGACCGACGTGCTGCGCATGCAGGCGACGGTCGAGGGGGTGCACGTCGACGAAGACATCGCGCTGTACTGCGTCGACCTCGCGGCCGCGACGCGCACTCACCGCGACGTGCAGGTCGGGTCGTCGCCGCGCGGCGCACAGGCGCTCATGCTCGTCGGCCGTGCGCGAGCCGTCATGGACGGGCGCGACTTCGTCACGCCGGAGGACGTCAAGACCGCCGCCGTCGCGGTGCTCGCGCACCGGATCTCGCTGACGCCGCAGGCGTGGGCGAACGGGGTGGACCCCGCGGTGATCGTGCGGGGCATCGTCGCGCAGGTGCCGGGGCCGCCGGTGGTCGGGTCGGGAGCGACCGGCGGGCGGCCGGTGTCCGGCCTGGAGGCACGGTGAGCGTTCCCGACGAGCCGTCGGTCCGACCCGCCTCCGGGTCAGGGACCGCGCCGCTCTGGGTCCGGAACCCGGCGCTGGTCTCGGGGCTCGCCGTCGGCGTGCTGCTCGCAGGGCTCGCTCTCCTCACCGGACGTCCCGAGCTCGCGCTGGTGGCGCTGCCGGCACTCGTGACTGCCGCCTTCGGCGTCCGCCCCCGACTCGACACGACGCTCGTCCGCACCACGACCACGCTCGCGCCGTCCGACTCCGGCGAGGGCGTGGCGTTCCGGACGGAGGTCGCCCTGCCGTCCGCCGCGGAGGCCGTCGCCGTCGAGTTCCGTGTCGCCGGCGACCGGCGGCACGTCGTCGTGGTCGACCCTCGCCGCGCGAGGCGGCTCACCGGTACCGTCCCGGTCACGCACTCCGGCCCCCAGGAGATCCTGCGGACGCACCTGTCGCTCCTCGGCCGGGGCGGCACCGCAGTCTCCGTGCCGGCGGCGGGCCCGGTGCGATCCGCGGTCGTCCCGCCACCGCACCTGCGCGTGCAGCACCTGCCGATGCCGAGCCGGGTGACGGGCATCACCGGTCCGCACGACTCCGCCCGCCCCGGTGACGGCGGCGAGTTCCGCGACGTCGCGCTCTTCGCCCCGGGCGACCGGCTCCGGCGCATCGACTGGCGGCGCACCGCACGGCGAGCCGAGCGCCCAGGAGAGCTCTACGTGCGCCGGACCTTCGCCACGGCGGACGCCCTCGTCGTGCTCGTCCTCGACAGCCGGGACGACCTCGGCGCCGACGTCACGGAGTGGAGCGGCGCCCGGCACGGCAGACAGCAGGCGACGTCGCTCGACCTCGCACGCGAAGCCGCCGTCTCCCTCGCCACCGCGTACATCAGCGCCGGAGACCGGGTCGGCTTCCGAGACCTCGCCGGCACCGCGCGGTCGGTCGAACCCGGCAGCGGGACCCGGCACCTCGAGCGGCTCCGGACGACCATCGCCGCGGCGACGCCGCACCACGACGCGACGGCCACGGCACGCATGCCGCTCGTGCCGGCGGCGTCCCTCGTGGTGGTGCTGTCGACGTTCCTCGACGACCAGGCATCGACGATGGCGGTGACCTGGGCCGCGACCGGCCACCGGGTCGTGGCCGTCGACGTGCTCCCGTCGCCCGACGTCCGGCGAGCGACCCGTCACGAACGCGCGGCGTCCCGGCTCATCGCCCTCGAACGATCCGACCGGCTCACGGAGATGACGGCAACCGGCGTCGAGCTGATCCACTGGCGCACCGGTGACGAGGACGCCCCTGCCGTGCAACTCCGCCTGCTCAGCCGCGCTCGGCGGACCGGATGACCGCCGGGTCGCGCGCGGAGCGCAGCGGAGCACCGTCGATCGGTCCGGCGGTCCCGGCGTGGACGATCGGTGCGCTCGGCCTGGTCGCGGGTGTCGTCGGGTCGGTCGTCGTGATCGGGGCGAGCGGCTGGCTCGTCGTCGCGGTCGTCCTCGCGGTGGCCGCAGCGGTCCTGCCCCGCGGCCCGTTCGCGGCGCTGCTCGTGGGACAGCTCGCCCTGGCCGGGATCGGCGGGACGGACCTCCCGGTCCTCCTCCTGACGACGCACCTCGTCCTCGCCACGAGCCTGCTCTGGGCCTGGACGCCGCGCACCGCCAGGGTGCAGCTCCGCGCACTCCTGCCGTCGGCACTGCGGTTCGTCGCCGTGCAGGTCGGAAGTCAGGCGGTCGCGTTCGTGGTCGTCGCCCTCCTCGGTGGCTCCGGCCCGGTCGGCGGCGTGTGGCTGGCGATGGCCGGGACGGCCGCGCTCCTGGCGCTCGCGATCGGCCTGTTCGTGCCGACGCTGCTGCGCGCCGGAGACGACGCGGAGCGCTAGGCCCGGCGGCGCACCCGCGGGTCGACGAACGCGTACACGACGTCGACGATGACGTTCGCCGTGACGATCAGCAGCGCCGAGAACAGCGTGAACCCCACGACGACCTGCAGGTCGAGCGTGTGCACCGCGTCGATGAGCAGCGCGCCGAGCCCCTGCATCGAGAACACCTTCTCGGTGATGACGGCACCGCCGAGCAGCGACCCGAGGTCGAGCCCGAACAGCGTCACGACCGGGAGGATCGCCGTCCGCAGCCCGTGCCGCACGACGACCTGGCGTTCACGGAGGCCCTTCGCGCGGGCGGTCCGGACGAAGTCCTGCGACATCGACTCGAGCATCTCGCCCCGGGTAAGCCGGGCGTAGATCGCCGCACTGATGAAGGCGAGCACACACCAGGGCAGGACGAGGTGTGTGAACCACCCGACGGGATCGTCCCCGAACGCGACGTAGCCGCTGGTGGGCAGGACGCCGAGCACGAACCCGAACAGCAGGATCGCCAGCAGCCCGACGAGGTACGACGGCGCGGACACCCCGGCGACGGCGATCGTCATGACCGTGCGGTCGACGTACGTGCCTCGGCGCAGGGCCGACAGCGCGCCACCGGCCACCCCGGCGACGAGCCAGAGCACGGCTGCCCCGACGGCGATCGACGCCGTGACGGGCAGGCGCGTGAGGATGAGGTTCGTGACGCTGTCGTGGAGCTGGAACGAGTACCCGAAGCAGGGCGCCGCGCAGTGGATGACGGAGGCGCCGGACCCGAACGTCCGCCCGGTGAAGATGCCCGCGAGGTAGGCCCCGAACTGGGCGATCCACGGCTTGTCCGTCCCGAGGAACGCCTGCACCTCGCGCAGCCGGTCGGGCGTGCAGGGCTTGTCGCAGATCGCGCGCGCCGGGTTCGTCGGCAGCAGCATGAACAGGGCGTAGGTGATCGCGGCCACGACGAGCAGGACGACTGCTGCGCCGAGCACGCGGATCGCGATGAAGCGGAAGGTGGTCACCGGTTGCTCCTCCGCGGGTCGAGGGCGTCGCGCAGGGCGTCGCCGAGCACGTTGAACGCCAGGGTGATGAGGAACAGCGCAAGGCCCGGGAACACGAGGTACATCGGGTCGGTCTGCACCCAACCGATCGCGTCGCCGATGCTGCGGCCCCACGACGGCGTCGGCGGGGTGACGCCGACGGCGAGGAACGACAGCGCGGCCTCGGCGCCGATCATCGACGGGATCGAGATCGTCGCGTAGACGGTGATCGTCGCGGCGAGGTTCGGCAGCAGCTGTGTCCGTATGACGTGCCAACGCCCGGCGCCCATCGCGGTGGAGGCGACGACGTAGTTCCGGGTGACGAGCGACAGCGTCTGCCCGCGCACGACACGGGCGACCGAGGGCCACCCGAAGAACCCGATGACGAGGACGACGAGCACGGGCTTCGGGAACGACGTCGGGACGATCGCGGTCAGGGCGATCATGAAGACGAGCGACGGGAAGCCGAAGATGACGTCGACGACGCGGGAGAGGACGCGGTCGTACCAGCCGCCGAAGAACCCGGTCGTCACGCCGACGAGCACGCCGATGACGATCGAGACGATCGTCGCGGCGATCCCGATGCCGAGCGAGGTGCGGGCACCGTAGGTGACGATCGCGAACAGGTCGCGCCCGGTCAGGGGCTCGACCCCGAACCAGTGCTCGCCGCTGATCCCGCCGCCGACCCCGCGCGGGGCGCCGAACGAGTTGAGCGCGTCGATGTGGTACCCGTACGGGTCCTGGCCGGTGACGGCGGCGATGAGCGGCGCCGCGACCGCGACGACGACGAACACCACGATGACGACCGCGGACGCGACCGCCCAGCGGTCCTGACGCACGCGGCGGACGACGGCGCGGAAGCCGGTGCTCCGGTTCGCGGCTGCCGCGACCGGACGGTCGACGACGTTGGCGGTCACGAGGCCACCCCTTCCCACGCGCGCCAGGCCTCGCGGCGGGCGGCCTGTCGCGCCGGGTCCGCGACGGGCGCCGCCGCGAGGAGCATGCGCGTGTAGTCCTGCTGCGGATCGTCGAGCACGGCGTCGGTCGTGCCGCGCTCGACCACGCGGCCGTCGTGCAGCACGACCACCTCGTCGGCGAGCTGCCGCACCACGGCGAGGTCGTGGCTGATGAGGAGCATGCCGAAGCCGAAGTCCTGCTGCAGTGCCGCGAGGAGGTCGAGCACGGCGGCCTGCACGGTGACGTCCAGCGCCGAGGTCGGTTCGTCGGCGATCACGAGCGCGGGCCGGAGCGCGAGGGCCCGGGCGACCGCCACGCGCTGCCGCTGCCCGCCGGAGAGCTGGTGCGGGAAGCGCTCGGCCCACGACGGGTCGAGCTGGACCGCCGCGAGCAGCTCGCGGACCCGTTCGGCACGGTCCGCCGCCGAGGCCGGGCCGTGCACGAGGAGCGGCTCGGCGATGCTCCACCCGATGGTCTGTCGCGGGTTGAGCGAGGACGCGGGGTCCTGGAAGACGATGCCCACCCGGCTGCGGAGCTCGCGCAGGCGTGCACCACGAGCGGTGCGGAGGTCGCTGCCGTCCACCTCGACGGACCCCGCGACGACCGGCACGAGACCGGCGAGCGCACGTCCGATGGTGGACTTGCCGGACCCCGACTCCCCCACGAGTCCGAGCGTCTCGCCCGCGCGGAGCGTCAGGTCGATGCCGGAGACGGTCGGGTCACCGCGGCGCGCGTAGCGCACGGCGACGTCGCGCAGCTGCGCGACGAGGGGCCGGGAGGCGCGGCTCGTCTCCGTCTCGTCGGCCGGCGCGGTGGACGCGACCGTCTCACCGTCCGCAGCGTGCGGTGCGGAGGTGGGTCGCGCCTCCAGGGCCGGTACCGCCGCGAGGAGTGCCCGCGTGTACTCGGCGTCCGGGTGCGCGAACACCTCCGCGACGGTCCCGTGCTCGACCGGATCGCCGCGCCGCATCACGAGCACCTCGTCGGCGACGTCCGCCACCACGCCCATGTCGTGCGTGATGAGCAGCACGGCGAGGTCGCGCTCGCGACCCAGCGTGCGGAGCAGGTCGAGGATGCCCGCCTGCACCGTGACGTCGAGCGCGGTGGTCGGCTCGTCCGCGATGAGGGCGACCGGGTCACCGGCGAGGGCCATCGCGATCATCGCGCGCTGGAGCTGGCCGCCGGAGAGCTCGTGCGGGTAGGCCTTCCGGATCCGCTGCGGGTCTGGGAGCCCGGCCGCGCGGAGGAGCTCGTCGGCCCGCGCGGACACACCGCGTCGGTCGAGGTCCGTCGGGTGGGCCGTGATCGCCTCGGCGATCTGGGTGCCGATCGAGAGCACGGGGGTGAATGAGTTCATCGGCTCCTGGAACACGACGCCGATGCCGGCACCGCGGACCGCTCGGAGCTCGTCGTCCGACGCCCCGACGAGCTCGGTGCCGCGGAAGCGGATGCTGCCGGTGACGCGGGCCTCCGGCGGGAGCAGGCCGAGCACGCTCATCGCGCTGACGGACTTGCCCGACCCGGACTCGCCGACGAGGGCGAGCACGCGGCCGGGCGTCAGGGTGAAGGAGACGTCACGGACGACGGGCTCCGCATCGCCGAACGCGACGCGGAGCCCCTCGACCTCGAGCAGCGGTGCACTCACTTGGCGAGCGAGACCTTGAGGTAGTTCGGGTACGCCGGGAAGTCCGCGATCTGGAAGTTCTGCACGTTCGAACCGGCGAGGAAGGACTGCTTCGCGTAGGTGAGCGGGACGATCGGGGCGTCGGCCATGATCTTCTTGTCCGCCTCGGCCCAGAGCTTCTGCGCATCCTGCTGGTCGATGGTGCCCGTTGCCTGCTTGATCAGGGCGTCGACCTCGGGGTTGCTGTACTTCGAGACGTTGTAGCCGCCCCCACCGATCTGCGACGAGTCGTACAGCGGCTGGATGTTGGCGTTCGCGCTCGGGAAGTCGGGCTGCCAGCTGAACATCGCGAGGTCGAAGTCGTCGCCGTCCGTCGTCGCCGTGTAGAACGAGTCGATGTCGAGCGGCTTGAGCGTGACGGTGATGCCCGCGCGCTTGAGGCCGGCCTGGATCGCCTGCGCCTCGGCCAGGTTCGCCGAGTCGTTCTGCGTGACCAGGGTCAGCTTGAGGTCCGAGACACCCGCTTCCTGCAGGAGCTTCTTCGCCTTGGCCACGTCACCGGTGGCGCCGGGCTCGTACAGGTCGTACTGCTGGCGCCCCGCGATGCCGGGCGTGATGAGCGTCGTCGCGTAGGAGCCGGCGAGGGCACCACCGGCGGCGATCCGGTACGACTTCTTGTCGACGGCGTACTGCAGCGCCTGCCGGACCTTGAGCTCCTTGAGCGAGCCCTTCTGCGTGTTGATCGCGAGGTAGTTGATCGGGCCGGCCTTCGAGGTGGCGAGGCGGTCCTGGGCGGCCGGGTTCGAGCGGACCTGGTTCAGCTCGGCAGCACCGAGGTACGTCGCGCCGAACGAGTCCTTCGCGTCACCGTTGTCGGCGATGAGCGTCTGGGTGACGGTCGACGGGTCCTGGCTCTCCTTGAACACGACCTTCGACGGGCCGGCGGTGCGGACGTCGTCGGTCTTCGCGCTCCACTCCTCGTTCCGCACGAGGGTGATCTGCGAGCCCTGCGTGTTGGACTGCACCTCGTAGGGGCCGGAGGCGACGGGCTTGGCGTCGTACGCACCGGTGTCGGTGCCGTCGCCCTCGGGGACCGGGGCGAACGCGGGCATCGACACGATCCACGGCCAGTCGCCGTACGCCGCATTGAGCTTGAAGACGATCGTCGAGTCGTCCGGGGTCTCGATGCTGTCGAGGGTCTTGCCGTCGAACGGACCCTTGTAGCTGTCACCGCCGACGAGGAGCGACTTGTGGTAGCTCAGGCCACCGGTGAGCGTCGGCGCGAACGAGCGCTCGATGCCCCACTTGATGTCCTTCGTGGTGATCTCGGTGCCGTCCTGGAACTTCAGCCCCTTCTTGAGGTGGTAGGTCCAGGTCTTGCCGCCGTCGCTCGAGTCGCCGGTGTTCGTCGCGAGGTCCGGGACGACCTTGGCCGTCTTGCCGGGCTCGACGTCCCACGCGGTGAGACGACGGAGCACGAGGCCGAGCGTCGTGATGTTGAGGTTCTGGCTGGTCGCCGGGTCGAGGTGCACCGCGGTGGCCGTCGTCAGGATGTTGAGCGTGCCGCCCTTGGACGTTCCGCCCGAGGCGTCGTCCGAGGCGCCCCCGCCCGAGCAGCCGGTGAGGACCAGGGCTGCAGCTGCGGCGACCGCAGCGGTGATGGTCAGGCGGTTCGGGCGTCTCATGACGGTGGTGCTCCTCGTGGGGAAGTGGTGGTGCGCAGCCGTGGGGTGGCCGTGACGTGTCGCCGTGCTCCGGAGCCGGTGCAGGCTCCGTGTGTCGGGGCGTCGGGCTGTCGGGGCGTCGTCCATCCTGACACCGCGATCGGACCGTGTCCGAATCCCGGGCACGGCCGACGTCGCACGGCGTAACGGTCCAATCGCCGTGTGACCCCGGTCTATTCCCGATGCGTCACCCTGCGGGCAGCCGGCCCGGGAGGAGCCTCCTCGGGCGTCACCGATCGAACCGCTGCGCAACCGGGTCCGCGCGGTCTTCTGGGCGAGTGACCGTCCTGGTTCGCGATCCCCGGGGA